>NZ_JBFRMS010000013.1:0-96180 GCF_041470505.1 Vibrio sp. 10N.261.55.C5 | reverse complement strand
CGAATCTCGAATCTCGAATCGCTTACATGCGCTCTAGAGTGTCGATACCTAGAAGCGATAGACCTTGCTTGATCGTCTTCGCTGTTAGTGCAGCAAGCTTCAGACGGCTCTGCTTAACAGCTTCGTCTTCAGCAACTAGGATAGGGCACGCTTCGTAGAAGCTAGAGAATTGACCAGCTAGTTCGAACAGGTAGCTACACATGATGTGTGGTTGACCTTCACGAGCAACAGACTGTACTGCTTCTTCAAACTGTAGAAGTTTCGCGATAAGCGCTTTCTCTTTCTCTTCAGTGATTTTGATTTCACCTTCAAGCGAGTCCATAGAAATGCCAGCTTTAGCAAATACAGAAGCAACACGAGTGTATGCGTACTGCATGTATGGTGCTGTGTTGCCTTCGAATGCAAGCATGTTGTCCCAATCGAACACGTAGTCAGTAGTGCGGTGCTTAGAAAGGTCTGCGTACTTAACCGCTGCCATAGCAACAGTGTTCGCGATCGCTTTCTTCTCGTCTTCTGCTAGTTCTGGGTTCTTAGATTCGATTAGCTGCGCTGCACGAACTTCGGCTTCATCAAGAAGATCAGCAAGACGAACAGTACCGCCTGCACGAGTCTTGAATGGTTTACCGTCTTTACCTAGCATCATGCCGAATGCGTGGTGCTCAAGAGAAACAGATTCTGGGATGTAACCTGCTTTACGAACGATAGTCCAAGCTTGCATTAGGTGTTGGTGCTGACGTGAGTCGATGAAGTAAAGTACGCGGTCTGCGCCTAGTTCTTCAAAACGGTATTTTGCACAAGCGATATCAGTGGTTGTGTAAAGGAAGCCGCCGTCACGTTTCTGGATGATAACGCCCATTGGGTCGCCATCTTTGTTTTTGTATTCGTCTAGGAATACAACCTGTGCGCCGTCATCTTCTTTTGCAAGACCTTGCTCTTTTAGGTCAGCAACGATAGTTGGAAGCATGTGGTTGTACATGCTTTCGCCCATTACGTCATCACGCGTTAGAGACACGTTTAGGCGATCGTAGTTGCGTTGGTTTTGAATCATTGTTACGTCAACAAGCTTCTTCCACATCTCTGCGCAGAACTCGTCGCCGCTTTGTAGTTTAACAACGTAGCCACGTGCTTTAACTGCGAACTCTTCGTCTTCATCGTAAAGCTTTTTAGATTCACGGTAGAAGCCTTCAAGGTCAGCAAGTTCCATTGAAACTTCGCCAGACTCAGCCTGAACGCGCTCAAGGTTTGCGATAAGCATACCAAATTGAGTACCCCAGTCACCGATGTGGTTAGCACGGATAACGTTGTGGCCTAGGAACTCAAGAGTACGAACGACCGCATCACCGATGATGGTTGAACGTAGGTGACCAACGTGCATCTCTTTCGCAACGTTTGGTGCAGAGTAATCCGCAACAATTGTTTGTGTTTCTGCTACTGCTACTGCAACACCAAGGCGAGAATCAGCCAATGCTGCGTCTGCTTGTTTGGCTAGGAAAGCTTCATCTAGGAAGATGTTTAGGAAACCCGGACCTGCGATTTCAACTTTAGACGCGATACCGTCTAGGTTTAGAACGTCCAATACTTTTTGAGCAAATTCTCGTGGGTTAGTGCCTAGTCGTTTAGCAACGCCCATAACGCCGTTTGCTTGGTAGTCACCAAACTGTGGTTTTGCAGATTGACGAACAGCAGCAGGAGAGCCTGCAGGTGCGCCAGCGGCTTCTAGAGCCTGAGATACTTTGTCATTAATAAGTGCTTGGATATTCACACGCGTTTCCTTCAATTCAAGGATGATAAGAGTGGCCGTTAATTCTTGGTCATTAAATTGGTTAATTATGCTTCTAGTTAACGATTTAATGCCAAAATCAGCAGCAGACTCTGTTTAAGTTCACAGAAATGGCGGTAATCATACCAATTTTGTGCGGTTTCTTATAGGTCGAATTGATAGAAAATTAACATTTCCTGAGTGGTTTTTGACAATCGACTTTTAGCAAGACGCGTTTGCATGTTTAAGGAGCGAAAAGAACATAGTTATTGAGTGTTTTTTGTAAAAGCAACGCTTGTTGCAAAAGGCAAAACTGATAACATGCAGCCATTATTTGGAGAACACAGACAATGATGATGAGCCTGAAGCAAGCTGAACTAGAACCACAACAAATGATCGCCCGCCTTGATACTTTTATGGCAAAAATCGAGAGCCTAGGAAATACATTAGGTTTGGATTTAAGCTTTGCTCAAGCGGATCATATTGCGCTGCGAATCAATGACACTGAGCTAGCGAAATCTGCCCATCAAGCGTGGTCTGAGTACGGCTCTATGATTTCTGAGGCGATGATTAATGGTCGTCCAATTGTGGTGTTGGCTTTCGATGAACCCTTGCAAAGCCTTGGCTGGAAAATTGAATGTTTGGAGCTGCCATATCCAGCAGAAGGTAAGATTTACCCAAGCCAAGATTGGGAACATGTAGAGTTTGTGATTCCTTCTCATGCCCAAACAGCTGATGAGTATCTAGCGGATCTTAAAGAAACTTACCCGCAGTTCGCTGCTAACTTTGAAACGCTGGGTGAGCAAGGCGTTAAGATCAAACTCTCTAGCCCGAAAGGCGAGGGTGAACGCTTGAATAACCCAACAGTGGCTTTTAAACATCAAGGGATTTGCATCAAGCTGCATCCACACTCTTTGAAGAAGATTGTGGAATCAGAACAGGCTTAATTTGAATAGAGAGTTGCTAGGAAAGAGATTCCTGATCTCGCCTTGGCTCGTCGGAATGACGGGGTGTTCGATGAAATTTTCCAGAGTCTATCTTTGGATAGTGACAGACTGAGCGTTCGAGAGCGTATGTTAGAGCCTATAGCTCGAAGGTTCATCACCGAGTTCGTCATTCCCGATAGCGACGAAGGAGCGTAGTCGGGAATCTCTCAAAGCGAGTCTGATCATCAGATACAAAAAACGCGCGATGGGCTTTCCCTATTGCGCGTTTTTTATTGGGTTCTAACTGGAAGTCTTACCGGAAATCGAATATCCGATTTACAGAATTACAGTCTTGTTGCCGTAAACAAACACATGATCATTGATCACCTTGTTTAACGCCTTACTTAATACATTCTTCTCTACGTCACGACCGGCTTGTGCCATGTCTTTCGCGCTGAAGTTGTGATCCACAGGGATAACATCTTGCTTGATGATTGGACCTTCATCCAAATCATTCGTCACAAAGTGTGCCGTTGCGCCAATGATCTTCACGCCGCGCTCATACGCTTGTTGGTATGGCTTCGCGCCAATAAATGCTGGCAAGAAGCTGTGGTGGATATTGATGATCTTGTGGTGGTATTTTTCAACAAAACCTGGTGTCAGCACTCGCATGTACTTAGCCAAAACAAGGTAATCCGCCTCGTACTGGTCAATCACTTCTAGCATCTTCTTCTCATGTTCTTCACGGTTTAGCCCTTCGTGAGAAACATGGTGGTAAGGGATGTCAAAACGCTCGGTTAGGCTTTGTAGAATGTCGTAGTTACCGACAACGGCCGCAATTTCAACGTCTAAGCTGCCATCGAAGTTCTTCATTAGAATGTCGCCAAGGCAGTGTGCTTCCTTGGTCACGAGTATCACAACACGCTTGCGAGACGAATCAACAAGCTTACGTTTCGTATTTGGTGGCAGGGCTTGGTCTAAATCGGCAAGCAAGGTTTCATCATTGAAATAGCCTTCCAGCTCGGTGCGCATAAAGAAGTGGCCACTTGTGTTATCTACGAACTCATTGTTGTGAATAATATTGAGTTGGTGCTTATAACAAATATTGGTGATCTTAGAGATGAGGCCCGGGGCATCAGTACAATGTGTTAGTAAAGTTTTTCTTTCCATTTGCATCTTACTTCCATGAAATGTTGCACTTATTATATGAAATAGGGATTCTTCAAATTTAATGCAGGCCGTCGAACGGTGAACTGAGCCGCAATATCACCGTTATAATTAATCTATTATCAAGTTGGTTTCAACAAATTCTGCTGCTGATTTATCGCTTTGATAAATTGTTTGATATAGAAATATCAGTTTTTAGATAGAAAAACAGGCAGAAGCTTCATTTTTAAAAGTTTTGACCGTAGTACGCATTTGAACTTCAACCGAGGCATTTACGCCTTGGCCAAAAATAGAGGTGATACTTATGGATAAAGAGTTACTAGCCAAAAAACTGTACTGCAAGCGAGTGAATTCATTGGCGAGAGGTACCGAATTAGATGGTCATGTTCTAGATGAAATGTGGGAAAGTAAGACCTCACCAACCGATGCAGCGAAAGCCATACAGCCTGGTGATAACCATTTTGAAGGTGCTCCTTGGCTATCACGTTATCTCAGTCGAAAATAAAAACGATTCTCTAATTCCTACTTCTTCAATTCTTACCTTCAAGGTAACTTAAGCCACGTCAAGCCAAACCAAACACCTCCGGTGCGAAGTCATTCTTGATTCGCGCCGGCTCACTAAACCTGCCATAATTCTCCTTCTCTTTTTCTAAACTTCGTACTCTATGATATCTAAAACGTTTTCTGCTGATGGCGCTCTGGGCAAAGCTATCCCTGGGTTTCAACCAAGACAAGCTCAGTTAGACATGGCTGAAGCGGTTTCACAAGCTATTGAAAATCAAAGCCAGTTGGTTGTTGAGGCTGGAACAGGTACTGGTAAGACGTTTGCTTACCTAGTGCCTGCGCTGCTTAGTGGCAAGAAAACCATCATTAGTACGGGGTCTAAAAACCTTCAAGAACAGCTGTTTCACCGAGATTTACCCTTGATGGTCGATGCGCTTGGCTTTTATGGTCAAGTTGCGTTGCTCAAAGGACGTTCAAACTATTTGTGTTTGGACAGACTCAGCCGCCAAATGATCGAGAGTCATGGTGCTCATACCGATCCAACTCTGCTGGCTCAGTTAGTCAAAGTTCGTAGTTGGTCGTCATCCACTCAAACGGGTGATTTAGGCGATTGTGATGATATCGCTGAAGACAGCCCAGTTATTCCAACCATTACCTCGACTAACGACAACTGCTTAGGCAAAGAATGCCCGAGCTACACTGATTGCTTTGTGCTTAAGGCGCGTAAAAAAGCGATGGATTCGGATGTTGTCGTAGTAAACCACCATCTATTCCTCGCGGATTTAGCGATCAAAGAAACCGGGTTTGGTGAGCTGATACCTGAAGCCGATGTGTTTATCTTCGATGAAGCGCATCAACTTCCCGATATCGCCAGTCAGTATTTCGGACAATCAGTATCAAGCCGACAAATCCAAGAACTAGCCAAAGACATTGAAATCGCTTACCGCACTGAAGCCAAAGACATGCGGCAGCTGCAAAAGGTTGGCGAGAGGCTCATTCAATCAGCCGCCGATTTACGCATTGTGCTCGGCGACACCGGCTTTCGTGGTAACTGGCGTGAAGCATTGAAGTCAGAGTCGATTGCGAGAGAGCTCGTGCGTTTACAAGATGCGTTGCAACTGGCTGTGGATGTATTGAAATTAGCATTGGGTCGAAGCCAGTTGTTAGACACGGCTTTTGAGCGTGCAACCATGATTAAGTCGCGTATCGAACGTGTGTGTGATGTGTCGATTACCGGTTATTCCTATTGGTATGACACCACGCCACGCCACTTTGCTTTGCACATCACGCCTCTTTCGGTTGCGGATAAATTCCATGAGCAGATTGAGCTAAAACCGGGTGCTTGGGTGTTTACCTCTGCAACTTTGGCTGTGTCGGATGATTTCGAACACTTTACTTCTCGATTAGGGTTAAAACCGTCGGCACAGTTTTCACTGCCGAGCCCGTTTGATTATCCGAATCAAGCGCGTTTGTGTGTGCCTCGCTATCTACCCGAACCAAATAGTCCCGGCTTAGCGGATAAGCTAGTAAGAATGTTGACCCCTGTGATTGAGCAAAACCAAGGTCGCTGTTTCTTCTTGTGTACCTCTCACAGCATGATGAAAGAGCTAGGCGAAAGATTCCGTGAAACGCTCTCGGTTCCAGTTCTGCTACAAGGTGAGACAAGTAAACAAAAAACCTTAGCCGAATTCATGGAATTAGGTAACGCATTGCTGGTAGCCACTGGCGCTTTCTGGGAAGGGATAGATGTTAGGGGCGACGCATTAAGCTGTGTTATCATCGATAAATTGCCCTTTACAGCCCCTGATGATCCTTTGTTAAAGGCTCGAATCGAAGACTGTAAGTTAAAAGGGGGTGATCCTTTTGCACAGGTGCAGTTGCCAGACGCTGTAATTACCTTGAAACAAGGTGTTGGCCGTTTGATACGTGATAAACGCGACAATGGCGCTTTGATTATTTGCGATAACCGCTTGGTGACTCGCGATTACGGTGGCATATTTTTGGCGAGTTTACCGCCTATCCCACGTACCCGTGACTTAGGGATTATTAAAGAATTCTTAGCTAAAGACCATTCAACCGCTGCTGAGTAATTAGCATTGTTGAGCTTAGCCATTATTTTTAGATTAGATAACGAATATTTGAGACACGAATGAGCGCGAAAATTCTTGCAGTAGATACCGCAACTGAAAACTGTTCAGTTGCACTAGTAATGGGTGACCAGGTGTTCGCACGTAGCGAAGAGGCTCCTCGAGACCATACGAAAAAAATTCTACCTATGGTTGATGAAGTACTGAAAGAAGCGAATGTCGCTTTAACCGATATCGACGCAATCGCGTTTGGCCAAGGCCCAGGCAGTTTCACGGGTGTGCGTATTGGTATCGGTATTGCTCAAGGCTTGGCTTTTGGTGCTGATTTACCGATGATCGGTGTGTCTACATTGGCAGCGATGGCGCAGGGCAGCTACCGTAAATTTGGTGAAACGCACGTAGCAACAGCGATTGATGCTCGCATGAGTGAAGTGTACTGGGCTCGTTACAGCCGTGAACAAGATGGTCGTTGGACTGCAGTTGATGCTGAGTGTGTTACACCACCAAGCGAATTAGCTGCGCAGCTTGAAGCGGATTCTGAGACATGGGCAAAAGTCGGCACAGGGTGGGAAGCGTATGCAGAGCATATGGACACACTAGCGATCAACACCAAAGCGTGTGAAGTGCTGTTCCCAGAAGCTCAAGATATGGCGTTCCTTGCTCAGTTTGCTTACGCAGAAGGTAAAGCGGTTGCAGCAGAAGAGTCTGAGCCTGTTTATCTTCGTGACAAAGTGACTTGGAAGAAACTGCCAGGTCGCGAATAATTTTTACAAGGTTCTGATGCAAATTAGGTCTAAATGCGTATTATTTAGATTTGAGAGGGCAGATATTTAGTCATGGTATCAATTAACAACTTACCTCCTTCTTCGATAGGCAGCACGTCTAAGCCGAATCGAATTAAAAAGAAGGAGCAGGCAAAAAAATCTGATGCTAGCACTGCGGTTGGGCAACCGACTAAGGTCGCTAATGCTGTTTCTCACTCTATTCGTCAAGTTAAAGAGTCTGAACTACACAAGGCTCAAATCCAGTATGATCTTCCAGAAGGCCGAGGACGTAAGGCTATGGAAGAGTATATGGATGTAATGAATCAGGCGAAGAAAGAAGAACTTGCAAAGCTTATCGGTGTCGATATCTACATCTAGAGCTTCTTATTAATGCCTGTTTAAGGACCAGAACCATGTCAAATTATCTCTCTAAATTACGCTTAATAGCCCTTTCTCTTGGTGTCTTGGTACTTGCCGGGTGTTCATCACTTCCTAGCGAACTTGAAGCAAAATCAGAGCCTGTAATTAGTGATTACCAACAGTGGGTCGACCAACTACCGGAGGCGAAAAGTGTTCGATTGGGTGGCGTTATCTCTAAAGTAACCAACTTGAAAGATAAGACTCGAATCGAAGTTGCTAATATGCCGATTTCGAGTAGCGGTAAGCCAGACCTAGACGCAGAGCCAAGCGGACGTTTTGTTGGTTATATTGAAGGGTATGTTGAGCCTCTAAGTTTTGCAGAAGGCCGTCTGATTACACTGGTTGGTCAGTCAAGCGGAAGTGAAGATGGAAAAATAGGGGAATACCCTTACATCTTCCCTGTGATGAAAGTGGACAACCAACGACTGTGGAACATCACTGAGCGTGTTGTTGTTAACGATTTTGCACCAACCTACTACTCGTGCAGAAGTTTACATTGTCGCAGTTTTCAAACGATGCCAAGACAAGGTCGAGTGATACAAGACGTAGAGTAATTAACTTTATCCGATGTTGATTACGCAAACAGATGGAACTACATGTTTGATGATTGAAAAGTCATACTCCCTCGCGAGCGGGACGCTTGCAACACAACAGATTGGCAACCCACAAACGACCGCAACGACGGTCGTTTTTATTCATGGGTGGTTGGATAATTCGTCCAGCTTTAATCAGGTTATGCAGCAAGTCGCCAAGTTTGCGCCCAATGCTCACCTTGTTGCTATCGATCTCTTCGGACACGGCTTCTCGTCGCACAAATCGGGAAGTTACTACCCATTTCATGATTATATAGATGACTTGCATCAGTTGGTGACTAAATTATCGCCAAACAGACTGGTACTGGTAGGACATTCACTTGGTGCATTGATAGCAAGTTGCTATAGTGCCGCCTTTCCTGAAAAGGTGTCAGGATTAATTCAAATTGAAGGTCACGGACCTCTTTCAGAAGCTCCCCAAGAAACGGTTTCTCGCTTGAGAGATGGGGTACTCAGTCGTCTTCGACAGCGAAGAAAGCCTTCACGTCCTCTGGCAAGCCTTGAGGATGCTATTAAGCTGAGAGCTCACGCCAACCAAATTAATGCTGAATTAATCGCTCCTATTGTTGAGCGAGGTATTGTCGAGTTCGAGAACTCTTGGCAATGGCGATGCGACCCTAATCTAAAATGTGACTCGTTATATCGAATGTCACAAGCGCACGCTGAAGCGATTATGGCGGCTATTGAATGCCCTCAATTAATAATCCTAGGCAATGATGGATTCCGACATTTGCAGCATAATCGCTACAAATCAGTGCATAGTCCTCTGCAAATAGAGACTGTTCCTGGTGGACATCATTGTCATTTAGAGAGCCCAGAGCTAGTTTCAGAGCTAATTCTTGGTGTAGTTAACAAAATTTAAACAAGTGTTTGAGCCTTTTAGTGCTCATGCACTAAAGCTGTGCTGTAATACCGCAATGATAAAAAGCGGCGAAGCAGTCGTCAGCTGATAAACGAGGAGTAACATCGTGGATAAACCTTGGCTTTCACGTTATCCAAGTGACGTACCAGAAACGATCAACCCAGATCAGTACCCATCTCTTGTAGAAATGTTTGAACAGTCGGTACAGAAGTACGCGGACCAACCTGCATTCGAGAACATGGGCTCGATTATGACATTCCGTAAGCTTGAAGAGCGCAGCCGTGCTTTTGCCGCTTACCTGCAGAATGACTTGAAACTGAAGAAGGGCGATCGCGTCGCGCTAATGATGCCAAACCTACTGCAATACCCAATTGCACTGTTTGGTGTATTGCGTGCAGGTATGATTGCAGTGAACGTCAACCCACTGTACACACCTCGTGAGCTTGAACATCAACTGAACGATTCTGGTGCAAAGGCGATTGTTATCGTATCTAACTTTGCGAGCACGCTAGAGAAAGTCGTTGATAACACGCCGGTTAAACACGTTGTTCTAACTAGCCTAGGGCAAATGCTGCCACGCGCGAAAGGGACAATTGTCGACTTTGTAGTGAAATACGTAAAAGGCATGGTGCCTAAGTATGATCTGCCGGGTGCTATCTCATTCAGAAAAGCGCTGCACAAAGGTCGTCGTCTTCAATATGTGAAACCGTTCATGGCGGGTGATGACATCGCGTTCCTACAGTACACTGGTGGTACAACAGGTGTAGCGAAGGGCGCAATCCTAACGCACCGCAATATGATTGCGAACGTACTTCAAGCGAAAGGGGCTTACGGTCCTGTTCTGCAAGAAGGCCGCGAGTTGGTTGTAACGGCATTACCGCTTTACCACGTATTTGCACTGACGGTGAACTGCTTACTGTTTGTTGAGATGGGTGGTCGTAACCTTCTAATTACTAACCCTCGTGACATTCCTGGCTTTATTAAAGAGCTGCAAAAGGTTCCGTTTACCGCAATTACCGGCGTAAACACCTTGTTTAATGCGCTAGTTAATAACGAAGATTTCCACGAGTTGGATTTCAGTAACCTACGCCTATCTGTTGGCGGCGGCATGGCGGTTCAACGCGCTGTTGCTGAGCAATGGAAGAAAGCGACAGGCATTCACCTATTGGAAGGCTATGGCTTAACTGAGTGTTCACCACTGGTAACGGGTAACCCATACGACCTGAAAGACTACACAGGTGCTATCGGCCTACCAGTACCATCGACAGAAGTTCGTATTGTTGATGATGAAGGTAAGGTTATTGCTAATGACCAAGTAGGCGAGCTACAAGTTCGTGGCCCTCAAGTGATGCAAGGTTACTGGCAGCGCCCTGAAGCGACCAAAGAAGTGATCGATCAAGACGGTTGGTTATCGACAGGTGACATCGTTAAGTTTGATGACGAAGGCTTGTTGTACATCGTTGACCGTAAGAAGGACATGATTCTTGTATCAGGCTTCAACGTCTACCCGAACGAGATTGAAGACGTTGTGGCTCTGCATGGTAAAGTGCTTGAAGTAGCAGCTATCGGTCAACCTCATGAAGTGTCTGGTGAATTGGTTAAGATCTACGTTGTGAAGCGTGACCCTAGCCTGACCAAAGAAGACATTATCGCGCACTGTCGTGAGCACTTAACGGGTTACAAAATCCCTAAATTAGTCGAGTTCAGAGATGATCTTCCAAAGACTAACGTAGGTAAGATCTTACGCCGCGTACTGCGTGAAGAAAACGATGCAGAACTTGCGAAACGCGCTAGCGAATAATTAGCCCGTTTGCGCGAAAGTACTGCACCAAAACCATTGAGGCGCTTAATCTAAGCGAGCGCTGAAAAATGGTGTTAGAATGCCGACAGTTAATGTCGGCATTTTTGTATCCGGCGATCAAATAGAAACCTGTGAGAGTTTTTGTGGATTATCAAATCATTACCCAATTGAAAGACCTTGAGCGAGTTTGCCAACAAGCACGTGAAGCCGATGTCGTTATGCTTGATACGGAGTTCGTTCGTACTAGAACCTATTACCCTCAATTAGGCTTGATTCAGTTATTTGATGGTGAAACGCTGTCACTGATTGACCCTCTTGCTCTTGATGACATGACACCGTTCGTTACCTTGTTGAAAGACGCATCAGTATTGAAAGTGCTGCACGCGTGCGGTGAAGATTTGGAAGTGTTCCAGAACGCATTTGGCTGTACACCAACACCAATGGTTGATACACAGATCATGGCGGCTTTCTTAGGTCATGGTTTATCAACGGGCTTTGCTGCTCTGGTTTCAGAGTTTGTCGGTGTCGATCTCGATAAGAGTGAATCTCGCACAGACTGGCTAGCGCGTCCGCTTTCTCAAAAACAATTGGACTACGCAGCAGCAGACGTGCATTACCTAATGCCAATGTACAACAAGCTTCTAGAAAAAGTGATGGAAGCTGGCTGGTGGGAAGCGGCTCAGCAAGAGTCTGATTTACAAGTTGCCAAGCGCATTCGTAAAGTAAACCCAGATACAGCCTACCTTGATATTAAAGGGGCGTGGCAGCTTAAACCGAAGCAATTAGCGATCTTACGACCTCTAGCAACTTGGCGTCTAAAAGAAGCAATCAAGCGCGATTTAGCGCTGAACTTTGTCTTCAAAGAACAAGACCTATGGGCTGTGGCGCGTTTTGCGATGAAAGATCCCAAGCACATGGAGCAAGAGGGTTTTGATTACCGCTCTGTGCGTCGCCATGGTGCGAAGATCAGCTCAATCGTAAAGTTAGCGGAACATACACCAGAAGAAGAGTACCCAGCACCAGTAGAACGTCTAATGGACTTCCCTGGCTACAAGCAACTCTTCAAAGTGCTGAAAGATGAAGTGAAAACAGCATCACAACACAGTGGTTTGGCGACGGAATTCTTGGCATCGAAGAAGCAACTTAACCAAATGTTAAGCTGGGTGTGGAAGCACGATCGTAACCCAGAAAAGCTGCCTGATGTTATGCAAGGCTGGCGTTTAGATGTGGTTGGCGAAAAGCTGAGTAAAGCGATCAAATAACCGCTTGCTGCTTTAAAGCCTAACTTAGTTACAGTTATAAACTGCACATACAAAAAAGAGAGCCTAGGCTCTCTTTTTTATTCAATCAATACAAGCAAGTGTATTACCTGCCAATCTTGTTCAGAAAGATTATCGATCTTCTTCTGGAAGCTTAACATTCAACTCTAACACTGAGATGTCGTCATCTTTGTGTTCAAAAGTCAGATCAACCATTGATGGATCGACCTCAACGTACTTGGCAATACACTTCAAGATGTCTTCTTTTAGTTGCGGCAGGTAAGACGGCGCTGGGTCGTCATGGCTGCGTCGTTCGGCAACAATGATCTGCAAACGTTCTTTGGCTAGGTTTGCGGTTGTCTTTTTCTGTGGTCTAAAAAACTCTAATAATGACATTGTGCATTAGCCCCCGAACAGTCGTTTGAAGATGCCTTTCTTCTGTTCCGTTAAGAAGCGGAAGTCAACTTGGCTACCCAGTAGTCGCTCTACAGTATCATTGTAAGCCATACCTGCGTCGGTTGCTTCGTCAAAGATAACTGGAACACCCTTGTTCGATGCGTTCAGTACCGCTTGGCTCTCTGGAATTACACCCAGTAGAGAGATGTGCAGGATTTCTTCAACGTCTTCAACACTGAGCATCTCACCTTGAGTTACACGTGCTGGGTTGTAGCGAGTCAATAGAAGGTGTGTTTTCACTGGCTCTAAGCCGTCTTCAGAACGACGAGATTTAGAGTCAAGAATACCTAGAATACGGTCTGAATCGCGTACTGAAGAGACTTCTGGGTTGGTGGTTACAATCGCTTCATCAGCGAAGTACAACGCCATAAGAGCGCCTTGTTCGATACCCGCAGGAGAATCACAGATGATGAAATCAAAGCCCATTTCATCCAATTCATCAAATACACGACGAACACCATCTTTTGTTAGTGCGTCTTTATCACGAGTTTGAGAAGCAGGAAGAATGAACAGGTTCTCTGTGCGCTTGTCTTTGATCATCGCTTGGTTCAGCGTCGCTTCACCATTGATAACATTAACGAAGTCGTACACAACACGACGCTCACAACCCATGATTAAATCTAGGTTACGCAGACCGATATCAAAGTCGATAACTGCGGTTTTCTTTCCTTTTAAAGCCAGACCCGAGGCAATAGCTGCACTGGAGGTCGTTTTGCCTACCCCGCCTTTACCTGACGTTACAACGATAATGCGTGCCATTCTGTTTTCCTTTTATTTCTCTTATATTGCGAGGACATCAACGTGTAATACATCGTTTGCCATACTGAACATGGTTTTCTTCTGCCAGTACTCGCTTTCAATTTGATCGCTGAGCCAGTAATTTCCAGCAATGGAAACCAGCTCGGCTTGTAAGTCATTACAAATTATTTTTGCTTCAGTTTGACCACTTGCACCTGCAATCGCACGGCCGCGTAAAGTGCCATGAATATGGATGCTGCCATCGGCAATCACTTCCGCGCCTGCACTCACATGGCTGAGTATCAATAGATCGCCATCTTTCGCATAAACCTGCTGACCAGAACGAATAGGGGTTCTAATCACCTTGATTGGTGCCATTTTCGCTGGAGCTTGAGACGGCGACTTGCTTGCCGTCATCACCGCAAAACCGGCTTCTTTAGCGAGGTTTTGCATTCGCTTATCAGAACAGCCAGCCACACCAACCGGGATCATGCCCGCTTGAGATATACCATTTTTAAGTTGCACAAAATCGATATCGCCCGCGACTTTACTGATGTTGATAACAACAGGTGCGGCAGCGAAAAACGTAGGTGCTTGGTCTACTTTCTCTTGAAGAAAAGAGACTGCATTTTCGACTTGATCATCGGATAAGTGCAAAACAGATAGCGTAAAGCTGCTACCTTTTAGATCTGGGTTACTAGACATCGAAAAACTACAGGACCTCAATAGCGGATTGGTACAATTTCTTTATCAATAAAATAAAGGGCATTGCCTGAAACTAGGTTTATCATGTTATATTCCCAAACCAAGCACAGCAAGTAATCTTGTTGTCAAATGGACGTTTTGTTCCCAATATTTCCCTAACATAAACTATTGATCTCGCAAGTGAGAGTTTTGTAGTCATAATCAATTAAAAGGTTTGTCATGCTGTGTTCTATATATAAAAGCTCAAAGAAAGAAGGAACATACCTTTATATCCCTAAGAAGGATGATTTTTCACAAGTTCCTGACGCATTGATGCAAATGTTTGGTAAACCTAGTTTTGTAATGGTAATTAAAATGGATGGCCGTAAACTGGCTCAAGTAAACATCGAAAAAGTGAAAGAATCACTGAATACCGATGGTTTCTTTTTACAGGTTCCGCCACCACCAGTTAACGAACTTGAGCTTCATAAAGAGCGTAAAGCTCAACAGAAATCTCAAGACGAAGAGTGATAGCCACCTCAATTCAAGGAGGAGTGATCGTTGAGTAAATTTTCGAAAACCATATTGGCTGTGTCGGCATTACTATTGGGTAATAGCCTGACCATAAGTTCAGTACAAGCTGAAGAACTGAGCTTCGAGCAATATGTAGAAAAACTAAAACAACAAGGCCGTGAAGAAGGCATCTCTGAAGCGATCATTGATGAAGCCTTTGATGGTGTAACGTTTAAGCCAAGAGCGGTAAAAGCCGACAAAAACCAACCTGAGAAAAAACTGACTCTGGATGAATACATTCCACGAGCGGTTCCAGATTGGAAAGTGAAGCAAGCAAGATCACTCTACAAGGAGCATTACACCGCGTTAAAGCGTATTGGTGATGAATATGGTGTTCAACCAAGATTCATTGTCGCGCTATGGGGCGTTGAGAGTAATTTTGGTAAGTTCACGGGCAATTACAGCGTTATCGACGCCCTAACGACCATGGCTTATGAAGGACGTCGAGAAGCTTTCTTCCGTAGCGAAGCGATGGCGGCATTGAAGATTCTTGATCAAGGCCATATTGCACCAAAAGAAATGAAAGGCTCTTGGGCTGGTGCGATGGGTCAACCTCAGTTTATGCCAAGCTCATTCTTAGCTTACGCCGCTGATGGCAGTGGTGATGGCAAGAAAGACATTTGGGGCACTGAAGAAGACGTATTTGCTTCGGCGGCCAATTATCTCAGCCAATCAGGGTGGGATGACAAATATACTTGGGGTCGTCAGGTTCATGTTCCGTCAACTGTGTCGATCGATTTACAAGGTCGAGACGAAGACAAAGCGAAATACTTAAAAGAGTGGTCTGAACTCGGTATTAAACGCTATGACGATCGCCCACTGCCAACACTTGATGAAGACATTAAAGCTTGGTTAATCATGCCGGATGATGAAACCGGACGTTCGTACCTCATTTATAACAACTACAATGTGTTAATGAAGTGGAATCGTTCTTACTACTTTGCTTTGGCAGTAAGCCATCTAGCCGACAGAATTAAGTTTGATTAACAGACCTAAGTCGCTTTGAATAGCATTTGGCCTACCATAGGCAGAACGAACTAAAGGACTCTTCGGAGTCCTTTTTGATTTTATATTTCAGAGATTTAATAAGGTGATCTTGTGCTAACAGATAGAGCTGCACAGATGGTGATATTCCATGCGCTGATCAAGCACGAAGGCTTTACCAGTGCTGCAAAAAGCTTGAACGTTTCGGTGTCTCACATTAGTAAGCAAGTTGCTTTGCTTGAAGACTCTATTGGTATCAAGTTGGTACAACGCACCACACGTAGCTTAACGCTGACCGAAGCAGGGGAAGTGTTCTATCAGCACTGTGAGCAACTGTTTAACACGGTAAAAGCCGCTCAAATGGATATGGACAGCCAGCGTGATGACATCTCTGGAATATTGCGTGTTGGGTTGTCACAGTCATTTGGCACTTTACATATCATTCCTGCGATTGATCAGCTCAGACAACTTTATCCTCAGCTGAGAATCGAGGTTCACTTGTTTGACTACAAGGTGGATATGATTGAAGAGCGACTGGACCTATGGATCACCAACAACGAAGATCTGCCAGAAGGTTATATTGCTCAGCGATTGGCTGACAGCCAGTTTGTGGTGGCTGCATCACCGGACTATTTGATTAAGGCCGGGACGCCACATGTGCCTTCTGATCTGATTGACCATAACTGTCTTATCTATCGCAGCCGTGAACGAGATTACACCTCGTGGGCATTTGATAATGGCCAAGAGAACCTTAGCGTTAAAGTAGCGGGTGATTACTCGGTGGATCTAGCTGAGGCCGTGCGAGACGCAGCCGTATCAGGGTGGGGTGTTGCTTATTTGGCGACTTACTTAGTGAAAGAAGAGTTTAGAACGGGCAAGCTCATTCAAGTATTGCCAGAGTGGAGAGCCAGTCAGCTGATGCCATTTTATGCCGTTTACCCAAGCCGAAAGAACATGCCTAAGAAGCTTTCAGCTGTGATTGAGTTCATTAAAGATCATATCGGGTCGCCGACGTATTGGGACAAAAACCTCAAAACTTGCGTTGAACTGCATCGCTAACTGTTTCCTAATCTATAAATATAATTTCCATATGGAAAAAGTACGCTTTTTAATCAAAGTTAATTATTAAAATTCAATAACTTAATTATACTCATAGTTAAATCGTGATTACCCCAACATCACATTAACAACCTCAGCTTGCCGCAAACGATTTCCTCTATAGAATGCGTCGCCTTTCCTACCTACAACTTTTAGGTTGACGCACATGGCTTCCCTACTTGGAATTATCACTATTTTAGTTGCCGCTTGGTTACTATCTACGGACAGAAAAAATATTCCACTAAGAACAGTCTCTTTGGCTTTCTTATTACAAATCTCATTCGCGCTATTGGTTCTGTATGTACCAATGGGTAAAGAAGCGTTGAATGCAGCCACGGGTGCGGTATCTAGCTTGATCAACTACGGTCAAGAGGGGATTAACTTCCTATTTGGTGGCCTAACTAATAACGGATTTGTTTTCGCGATTAATGTTCTTGGCATCATTATCTTTTTCTCTGCACTGATTTCAGGCTTGTACCACATCGGCTTTATGCCAAAGGTGATCAACCTTATTGGTGGTGCGCTACAGAAGTTCTTGGGCACAGGTCGTGCGGAATCATTGTCTGCGACTGCCAATATCTTTGTCGGCATGATTGAAGCGCCATTGGTGGTTAAGCCTTACTTAAAACACATGACAGATTCACAACTGTTTGCTGTGATGGTGTGTGGTTTGGCGTCTGTAGCTGGTGGTACGCTAGTGGGTTATGCATCGCTTGGCGTTGACCTAAACTTCCTGATCGCTGCGGCATTCATGTCTGCACCAGCCGGCCTATTGATGGCTAAAATCTTAGTACCTGGCAGCCCAAATGACGCTCAAGAAAATGTTGAGTCTGATGTAGAAATTCCACGAGCAACAAACGTAGTTGAGGCGATGGCAGATGGGGCTATGTCTGGACTTCGTATTGCCGTTGCGGTGGGTGCAACACTTCTTGCCTTTATCAGTGTGATTGCAATGCTGAATGGCTTGCTAGGTATCGTTGGCGGCTGGTTTGGCGTAAACCTAAGCTTCGAACTTATCCTAGGTTATGTGTTTGCACCCGTTGCATGGCTGATCGGTGTACCGTGGTCTGAGGCTGTGGTTGCGGGCTCATTGATCGGTAACAAGATTGTCGTGAACGAGTTCGTGGCTTTCATCCAACTAATGGATGCTAAAGAGGCACTAAGTGAGCACTCGCAAGCGATCGTAACTTTCGCTCTATGTGGCTTTGCTAACATCTCTACCATGGCGATTCTTATCGGTGGCTTAGGTAGCTTGGTACCAGAGCGTCGCTCTTTCATCTCACAATACGGCTTTAAAGCGATTTGTGCAGGTGTGTTTGCTAACCTAATGAGTGCCGCGATTGCTGGCGTGGTACTTTCACTGTAAGTACCTAGTTTAATCATTAAGCACCGAGTGGATGAGTCAGTCACTTTATTTCCCCTATAGTAAAGTGACTGATTAATCACAATAATATTCGGTCAGCACGAAAAAGAGAGCCTATAGTTTAATGACGTAGGCTTTCTTGTTTTAGCAAATAGGTTTGTATCACAGGGTGTGGCACAAATTATTTAGGGGCATAAATGGATTTGTCGATTACTTCTTCTTTGGCGTTAATTGGACTCTTGTCTTTAGCTTGTCAGCAGCTCGGCTGGCGTTTACGTCTTCCCGCCATTCTCCCTCTCCTTATCGTTGGCCTATTGTTAGGTCCCGGCCTGAATATTCTAAATCCCGATGCCATTTTCGGTGATGTGCTGTTTCCTATGATCTCCTTAGGGGTTGCCATCATCTTGTTTGAAGGAGCATTGACCCTAAATTTCAAAGAAATCAGAGGCCATGGCCGGATGGTGACTCACCTCGTGAGTTTCGGCATGTTGATTACATGGGCGTGTATCGTGGTGGGGGCATACTACTTTGTGGACTTCAGTTGGCCGTTAGCCGCACTGTTTGGTGCATTAGTTGTGGTAACTGGCCCTACGGTAATCGTGCCCATGCTTCGCAGTATTCAGCCTAAATCTTCGTTAGGCAGTATCTTGCGCTGGGAAGGGATAGTAATTGATCCGATTGGCGCTCTGTTTGCGGTTCTCGTCTACGAGTACATTGTTTCTTCTGCCGACCCTACCGGACACGTTCTGTCAGCTCTGGGCCTGACGTTAGTCATAGGTTTAGGCTTAGGGATCATCGGTGGCCATTTGATTGCCAAGATGCTGCAAGGGCATTGGGTACCGCACTATTTACGTAATGTGGCTGTGCTGACGCTAATGTTGGCGGCGTTCTCGTTTTCTAATGATCTGAGTGAAGAATCGGGTTTATTAACCGTGACCATCATGGGGATCTGGCTTGCCAACGTGAAGGGCTTGGACATCGAAGACATCATCGAATTCAAAGAAACCCTGACCGTGTTACTTATTTCTGCGTTGTTTATTCTGTTAGCCAGTCGACTCGATTCGGGGGCTTTCCTTTCGATAGGTTGGGGCGGTATTGGGTTGCTAGCGGTGGTTATGTTGGTGGCTCGCCCGTTAAGCGTGTGGATCAGCGGGATCGGTACGGATCTTAATTCGGCGGATAAATGGTTTTTGAGTTGGATGGCACCTCGCGGGATCGTAGCAGCCGCGGTTTCTTCTCTGTTTGCGATAAAACTGCAAGAGAAGCAATTGATTGAAGGCGCAGATCTGCTCGTGCCCATGGTGTTCTTAGTCATTATTGGTACGGTTGTGATTCAGAGCTTAACCGCGAGCTGGTGGGCGAGAAGGCTAGGGGTCACTCAAGAGAAAGCGCAAGGGGTTATCTTCTTTGGCGCCACTCACTTTGCAAGACAATTTGCCAAGGTGCTAGCCACACACAACATCAACAGTGTGCTTGCTGATACTAACTGGGAAAGCATTCGCTTAGCTCGTATGGATAACTTGAATGTTTACTTTGGTAACCCAGCTTCAAGCCACGCGGAAAACAATTTGGAACTCGATGGGATAGGGCGTGCGATGATCGTCTCGCCTTATCGTCAAACCAACCCGTTAGTCAGCATGCATTACCAAGACGAGTTTGGTGCCAATAAGGTGTTTGAGCTTGAATCGTCAGAGACTAAGCATGAAAGACATCAAGTGAGCCGCAATGGCAATCGAAGTCTGTTCTCGGAAGGGATTACCTATTCTAAGCTTAACTCACTGATGGCTCAGGGTAGCCAAATTAAAAGTACAGGTTTGACCGAGGCATTTGATTTAAAAGAGTTTAACGCTTTGTATCCTAAAGCCATTCCTCTTGGGGTGATTAATGGCGGTGATTTCCGTTTAATTACACAAGGATCTGAGTTGGAAAAACTCATATCAACGGAGTGTGAGCTTATTAGTTTATTACCGCCTTCTGAACAGACGGAAAAAGTCGAGACTCCAGATAAGTAGCAACGAGCACTTCATCAAAAGCGAGTCACCCCGTTGTAAAAACGAATAGCTAAGTACCAAAGCATCAAAAAAGCCGCAACGTTCATCACGTTGCGGCTTTCTAATTTTATTTATATGCGCTGCGGACTACTTCGAGTGAAATTGCTCGCAAGCGATCATGGTGTTCTCGATTAGGCTCGCCACCGTCATTGGGCCAACACCACCCGGCACAGGTGTGATGAAGCTTGCGCTTTCTTTCGCTACGTCGTATTCAACGTCGCCCACTAGTTTGCCAGATTCTAAACGGTTGATACCCACATCGACCACAACAGCGCCTTTCTTAATCCAAGCGCCAGGAATGAAGTTAGGCTTACCAACGGCAACTACAACAACGTCTGCTTGACGCACGTGACCTTCAAGGTCTTTGGTGAAGCGGTGACATGTTGTCGTTGTACAACCTGCTAGAAGAAGTTCTAGCGTCATTGGGCGACCTACAATGTTTGATGCGCCAACCACAACCGCGTGTTTACCACGTAAGTCGATGTTGTAACGGTCAAGCAGCGTGATGATGCCTTTTGGCGTACAAGAGCGAAGCTTAGGCATGCGCTGAGCCAAACGGCCGACATTGTATGGGTGGAAGCCGTCAACGTCTTTCTCTGGCGTGATACGCTCAAGAACGTGAGTGCTATCAATGCCAGCTGGTAGAGGCAGTTGAACAAGAATACCGTCGATCTCTGGATCGTCGTTCAGTTGGTCTACCAATGTTAACAATTCGTCTTCTGTCGCAGTGGCTGGCAAGTCGTAAGATTTAGATACGAAGCCAACTTCTTCACACGCTTTACGCTTACTTCCAACGTAAACCTGAGAAGCAGGGTCTTCACCCACTAAAACAACCGCTAGGCCCGGAGCGCGTAATCCAGCTTCAGTACGAGCTTTTACACGTGCAGCAACTTCGGAGCGAACCGTTTGAGAAATTAGCTTTCCATCAATATTTTGAGCAGTCATGAATTTCCTTAGTATTGATATTCAAGTTAGTGGCTGATGTTTTTGGCGCATTATTCCAGAAAATCTTTTTGATTACCATCAAGCAAACGTTTGCTTTGGTCTATTTTCCAACACTTATATGTTTGTTGGCCTTTTTTTACCCACTTAGATCAGAATGTTACATAAAGCCGTTGCTTTACTGATTCGAATTCGTATAATTCGTTCCTGTAGCGCGCCCTTAGCTCAGCTGGATAGAGCACCTCCCTTCTAAGGAGGTGGTCGAAGGTTCGAATCCTTCAGGGCGTGCCATTATTTAAAGAAACCCGATAACTCTCCGAGTTGTCGGGTTTTTTGCATTTTACATATCATAAAACACTTCTTTTCAAGCGCGACTCATTTTCTTCTGTTATTCGTTTCATTCGGCTTATGTAATAGAAAGTTAAAATTGTTCGTTTTTTGGGGTTTACATCATTTGGTAATAAAGCCACTATGAATTCACGAAGAATAGACAAGTAAAGCTATTAGCCAGTCGGTTTAGGAATCAAACCTTCTGATTGATGGCTGATTTAGAGGAAGCAATGGCAGGAAACAGTATCGGACAACACTTTCGAGTGACCACATTCGGAGAGAGTCACGGTATCGCACTAGGATGTATCGTAGACGGGTGCCCACCAGGATTAGAAATTACCGAAGAAGATCTGCAGAAAGATCTGGACCGTCGTCGTCCGGGCACTTCTCGCTATACAACGGCTCGTCGTGAAGCGGATGAAGTGAAAATCTTATCAGGTGTATTTGAAGGCCAAACTACGGGTACTTCTATTGGTCTATTGATTGAAAATACAGACCAACGCTCTAAAGACTATTCCGAAATTAAAGACAAGTTCCGCCCTGGCCACGCTGACTATACGTACCATCAAAAGTACGGTGTGCGTGATTACCGAGGTGGTGGTCGTTCTTCAGCTCGTGAAACTGCAATGCGTGTTGCTGCAGGTGCAATTGCGAAGAAATACCTAAAACAAGAATTTGGTGTTGAAATCCAAGCTTACCTTTCTCAAATGGGTGATATCTCAATTGATAAAGTGGATTGGAACGAGATTGAAAACAACGCTTTCTTCTGCCCTGATGCCGACAAAGTACCGGAATTTGACCAACTGATTCGTGACTTGCTAAAAGAAGGCAACTCGATCGGTGCGAAGATTCAAGTGGTTGCGACTAAAGTGCCTGTAGGCCTTGGTGAGCCAATCTTTGACCGTCTAGATGCAGACATCGCGCACGCTCTAATGAGCATCAATGCGGTGAAAGGTGTTGAGATTGGTGATGGCTTCGATGTTGTTAATCAACGCGGTAGTGAACACCGTGACCCATTAACTCCAGAAGGTTTCAGCAGCAATCATGCTGGCGGTATCTTAGGTGGTATTTCTACTGGCCAAGATATTGTGGCAAGCATCGCGCTTAAACCAACCTCAAGCATTACCGTTCCTGGTGACACGATCACTAAAGACGGCGAAGCAACGCAGCTAATCACGAAAGGTCGTCATGATCCATGTGTTGGTATCCGTGCGGTGCCGATCGCAGAAGCAATGTTAGCGATTGTATTGCTTGATCACTTGCTACGTCACCGTGGTCAAAACTTTGGTGTGACAACTGAAACGCCAAAAATCTAATTCTGCTTCTTTTTATTTAGAATAGAATTGATAGAAACAAAAAAGGGTTGCTTCGTAATGAAGCAACCCTTTTTCACATTAGCAGGATTATTCGTCCGGTTAGCGACTATCGTCATTAAAGACAGCTAGCAGCTTAAGGCTCTTAATCCATTAATGCACTGAACTTTCAGGATCAAGCTGGAACGAAGGCAAACTCCATTTGAATCTTACAGCCGCCATGCGCAGCAAGTAACCAACTACAAGCGTCACAATTGTCGCCGTGACGTCGTTGATGCCAAGCTCAAGCAAACCTAGGTACAAACCTGAAGCGACAAGTGCGACAGAGGCATACAGCTCTTCATGTAACACCAATGGTGTTTGACGACAGATAAGGTCACGTAACAAACCACCAAAGACACCTGTCACTAATGCCGATACCATGCAAATCATCGGGTGCAGACCCATGGTCATCGCTACTTTGGTACCAATGATACTGAATACGATTAGGCCTAAGGCATCCAAGCGAATAAACAAACCTTTTAGCTTGATAACCCATTTCGCCAACCCGGTTGTAATAACACCTGCTATACAGGTGATGGCCAGATACTGAGGGTTTTCAACCCAACCTAAAGGGTAATGGCCAAGTAAGATATCGCGTACTGTACCGCCGCCAATTGCCGTTGCGCTCGCAACCAACATTACACCAAACCAATCCATTTTTTGTTTGCCAGCACTGAGAGCGCCGGTCATGGCTTCTGCCGTGATGCCAATGATATACAAAACACTTAGTAGCATTGCTGTAGCTCTATAATATAGGTCTATAAATTGGAGTCTTATAGGCCATAGGGATATAAAAATGAAGCGCGAGTGTAGTAGTAAAAATGCTGATTGACGAATGAATATTTGTACCGTGAATGGCCTTTTCAGATTAGCTAAACTAATCATTCACCTCAAAGTAGTGTAATCTGGGATCAGCAATCGATTGTCACGGTAAAGTATTGGGGGCAACCCAATGCCATTGCTCGTGATAGGGCTTTACCGAGCGCTGAAAAAAACGCAAAATGTCCCCGTTCTTTTCACTTAAATTTGATTTTATGACGCACCAATACCCAGACATCATCGATATTTTCAATCAAACCTTTTTCGATAGCTACAATACCAAGCTCGAACTGGGTGCAGACGAGCCTATTTACCTGCCAGCCGATGAACAGATTTCTCATCACCGTATCGTATTTGCTCGCGGCTTTTACGCGTCTGCACTCCATGAGATCGCACACTGGTGCGTTGCTGGGCCTGAGCGTCGTTTACTGGAAGATTTTGGCTATTGGTATGAACCTGACGGTCGAACGGAATCGGTTCAAGCTGAGTTTGAAAAAGTAGAAATTCGCCCACAAGCGTATGAATGGATCATTGCGATGAGCGCAGGCTTTCCTTTTAATGTCAGCTGTGACAATCTACACGGCGATTTTGAGCCAGATCGTTTGGCCTTTATGAATAAAGTACATAGCGAAGTTATGGGTATCTTTGAAGTAGGCTTTCCGCCTCGCGTGAAAATGCTCTCTGAAGCATTACGCAGCTTCTACGATGTAGAACCTTTATGTGCTAGCCAATTTATTGTGAAATAAGAGAATATTATGATTATCGAATTTGAAGAAAAACTACTTGAAGTAATTGATGCTCGCATTGAAAACGCATCAGACGATGAACTGTTTGCTGGTGGTTACTTACGTGGTCATATTTCTCTTTCAGTGGCTTCATGTGAAGAAGAAGGCATTGAAGATGTGGCTGAAGTAAAAGCTCGTATTGAACAGAGCCTAGACGACGCTCGCTCTGAACTAACACCAGCAGACCGCACTATCGTTAATGACCTTTGGGTTGAGCTACAAAACCAAGCTTAATCTCGATGTATTAATACTATCCGCTCAGTCCCTTCCTTTCCCATTTTGCTGAGCGAACTGGTTTATTTGAGACTCGTTCGAAATTTTTGAATGAGTCCGTTCATTTCTTGTGATGGTTACATTTTCTTACTACGTTATTCTAATCCCACTTAACGGAATTACAGAAAGGTCACATCATGAAAGTTATCGCATTTGGCGCAAGCACAAGTTCTACCTCAATCAACAAAACACTAGCAACTTACGCAGCAAACTTGATTGAAGGTGCTGAAGTTAAAGTCCTAGACATCAACGATTACAATGTTCCTATTTTCAGTGAAGACACTGAAAAAGAGATTGGCCAAGCGGAAGGCGCTCAAGCATTCTTGCGCGACCTAGCTGAAGCTGATGCGTTTGTTATCTCGTTCGCAGAACACAATGGTCACTACCCAGCTGCGTATAAAAACCTATTTGATTGGGCGACACGCATTGAGCGTTCAGTATTTGGCGAGAAGCCGGCGGTTTACCTAGCGACTTCACCAGGCCCTGGCGGCGCACAAACGGTACTTGGCGCAGCGACAGGTTCTGCACCTTACTTCGGTGGCAACGTGCAAGCGTCAGTTTCAGTACCAAGCTTCTACGATAACTTTGATTTTGAATCTGGTTCTATCAGCAACGAAGAGATCGTTCTACAGATTAAAGACGCGGTTGCTAAGCTGTAAATACAGCTTCGTTTAGAACATCAGTTTAGAGCAACACGAATAACAAAAAGCCCGAGCGACACAATGAACTCGGGCTTTTTAGCTTTTAACTTATTAGTTTCAGATATTCAGAAATTTCAGATGTTCAAAATAGCTGAACTAGAAACTACGGCTTTGATTTAGAATGCTTGTCAGCAACCCATCCAGCCGTTAATGCCTTACCTTTACGCAGTCTGCGTACCCACATTCGACTTGGGTGAATCGCCTCAAGCACATCAACAGGCAAGGGCAGCGGATCGCCACAGATCTGTGATGCTAATACTTCAGCCAATAATGGTGCAGAGCTCAAACCACGTGAACCCAGTCCGATAAAGCAATAAAGGTTAGGGAAGCTTGTTACCGTTTCTACATCCTCAACCGAGTCACGCTGCGGGTTGAAGTTGTGGAGATCTTGGTACTGCTCCTTAATGGCTTCAAAGTCACCAACGTTTCCGACAAACGGAAGGTGGTCACGGCTTACGCTTCGGATACCTTGGCGCGCTAAGTTGTCACTGGTATCGACATCTTTTGTCCATGCTTGGTCTGGTAGTGACCCATGTAGGCGCTCGCCATTGTGCTGCTGAACCTCAATATCAAATTCTTGGTCGATATTGGTTTTGTCGTAGTTCGCACCAATACAGTGATGACCATTGTTGGGGTTCTGTGGCGTCAAATAGCCATCAAAGCACAACACGGTTTTTAGCTGGCTGAGATTTTCCGTGGTCGGAATATGGCTCACTTGGCCTTTAACTGGCGTTAGTGGTACTGGCTGAGTTTGTTCAAACTGAGTAAATTTGTGCCCGTTAGCAATAACTACTTGATCGTGCTTGGTTTGAATCTCGCCTTGAGGTGTCTCAATCGTCAGTAACCATTGTTGTTCAGCTTCGAGCCACTCAAGTTGCGTTACTTTATGTTGATAGTGTGCGCTTACTTGGTTGCTCTCTTCCAACTTACCAATCAAACCCTGAGTCAGTTGAAGAGGGCTTAGCCAACCACCCAGAGGAAAGTAAACACTCTCTTTATCGACCGGTAAGCCAATTTTTTCGTTGGCTTGGTCTGGCGATAAACGCTGAATCAGGTCGGTGTGGAAGTTGCCTTCCAACATGCGGTTGAGTTTCTTGGTGGAGCCTTGATCCCACATCAAGATGTTCACGCCACACCAGCTGTGATCAAATTGAATAGACTGAGCCGCTTGATTAATAAATTGACGAGCAAACAGTAATCCCGGGCCAAACACGCGAGACACGTTCGAGGTCGCTTCGCTTAATAGCGGGTAAATCGCACCTTGGTTGTTACCTGAGGCATTGCCCGCAGCTTGTGGATGTTCACAATAAAGGGTGATGTTTTTACCACGACGGCTTAGCGTTTTGGCTAATGCAGCACTGGCGACACCACCACCAATGATCGCAATGTCTTGGGATTCAGTGTGTTGAGCGAGGCCATACCAAGGTTTGATGTTGGTGTGAGCGTGCTTTTCGCCAAGTCGGCCGGCGATCATTTCTCGCTTAGTACCAAAGCCTTTGACCTTTTTCATTTCAAAGCCAGCTTCAATTAAGCCACGGCGAACAAAGCCAGCAGCGGTGAAGGTGGCGCAGTTACAATCTTGCTTAGCGAGCTTAGCCATGCCGTTGAATAGGTTTTGATTCCACATCTCTGGGTTCTTGCTCGGAGCAAAACCGTCTAAGAACCAAGCATCAACCAAACCTTCACGCGGGGTTGGTACGTTGGGCATGCAATCTTTAATATCGCCAAACCACAAATCAAGCGTGATTGCACCGTCGCCCAGCACAATGCGGTGACATTCAGGTAGAGCAATAGGGTAGTGTTCTTGGAGTTGCGTCGCATACTCGGCTAATTCTGGCCACGATTGGTGTGCTTTGATGAGATCCTCTTTATTTAAAGGATATTTTTCAAAACTGATGAAATGTAACTCTTTGGTCATCGCTTGTGGGTTATCTTTAAGAAAAGCATCGAACCATTGCCAAACTGCAAGAAAGTTCAAACCTGTGCCAAAGCCGGTTTCAGCAATCACAAAGCGGCGTTGTTCATGTTCAAGCCAACGCTCTGGAAGGTGGTTTTGCTTTAAAAAGACGTAGCGAGTTTCTTCTAAACCGTTAACATTGGAGAAGTAAACGTCGTCAAATTGGTCTGAAACTGGCGTGCCAGACTCATTCCATTCCAGTTCTGCATTAGTAATTGAAGTCATAAAATCTATCATTTTGTGATTTGAAGCGATATGTTGGTAGGGATTGTACGAATTTCTAGGAAAGCTGACCACTTTTGTTAGGCTTCTTAGTTATCATCTAGCTGAATTTAGAATTATAGGAATGTCACATGAAACGAGTCGTAATCACCGGTATGGGTATTGTTTCAAGTATCGGTAACAACGTCGAAGAAGTTTTAGCATCACTGAAAGAGGGTAAATCTGGTATTACCGCTTCAGAGCAGTTCAAGGAAAATGGCTTGCGCTCTCAAGTATGGGGTAACCTAAAAATGAACCCTGCTGACCATATCGATCGCAAAAAAATGCGCTTTATGGGTGATGCAGCGGCATTCGCTTATCTTTCAATGGAGCAAGCAATTGCTGATTCTGGCTTAACTGAAGATCAAGTATCTAATGACCGCACGGGTATCGTTGCGGG
This sequence comes from Vibrio sp. 10N.261.55.C5, assembly GCF_041470505.1. Taxonomy (NCBI): domain Bacteria; kingdom Pseudomonadati; phylum Pseudomonadota; class Gammaproteobacteria; order Vibrionales; family Vibrionaceae; genus Vibrio; species Vibrio sp. 10N.261.55.C5. The sequence continues at coordinate 68,268 of NZ_JBFRMS010000013.1, read as the reverse complement.
TTCAGGTGGTGCTTCATCTCTAAACCAAGTAAACGCGGTAGACATCATCCGTGAGAAAGGCGTGAAGCGCGTTGGTCCATACATGGTTCCACGTACAATGGCTTCTACGGTTTCTGCTTGTCTAGCAACTCCTTTCAAAATCCGTGGTGTGAACTACTCTATGAGCTCTGCATGTGCGACATCTGCACACTGTATTGGTCACGCAATGGAGCTTATCCAACTTGGTAAGCAAGACGTTGTATTCGCTGGTGGCGGTGAAGAACTGGATTGGTCTCTGACTATGATGTTCGACGCAATGGGCGCACTTTCTACTAAGTACAACGACACGCCAGAGCTGGCTTCTCGTACCTACGATGCAGACCGTGATGGTTTCGTTATCTCTGGTGGCGGCGGCATGTTAGTTATCGAAGAGCTTGAGCACGCTGTTGCTCGTGGCGCAAAAATCTACGGTGAAATCGTAGGCTACGGCGCAACTTCAGATGGCTACGACATGGTTGCTCCTTCTGGTGAAGGTGCGGTTCGTTGTATGAAGATGGCGATGCAAAACGTTGATGGCGTTGATTACGTGAACACTCACGGTACTTCAACTCCAGTTGGCGACGTTAAAGAGCTAGGCGCTATCCAAGAAGTTTTCTCTCAAGGTAATGGCGGTGGCAACAGCCCAGCAATTTCTGCAACTAAAGCGATGACAGGTCACGCTCTAGGTGCTGCTGGCGTACACGAAGCTATTTACTCAACGCTAATGCTAGATAACGGCTTTATCGCTCCAAGCATTAACGTTTCGAACCTAGACGAAGCTGCTGCTGGCCTAGACATCGTAACTGAAGCTCGTGATCAAGAGCTAACTACAGTTATGTCTAACAGTTTTGGTTTCGGCGGTACGAACGCAACGCTAGTAATCAAAAAGTACCAAGCTTAACTTAAGCTTGAGTTACAGAGACAAGGTTAATCGTTAAAGGGTTGCGCTAGTGCCGATTCAACACGCACAGGTCACCCAGTAATAATGACCATCAGAACAAAGTTTTTAGACGCAGGTTGATAAACGTGTTTTTTGAACATAGTTTTTAAATCTGGGTTTAGAGATTGAAAGGTTTCCAGAGCTTGACCAGTACTGACTTTGGTTAGTACTGGTTGAACAGACGCAAGACTCTGTCTCCTGGAGAGCGAGATAGGATCCTTTTGTTCTGGATGTTTGCCCGATTGTTTATTCAATCGGGCATTTTTCGTTTTAGCCGTTTGATCTTGGGTGTTCACTCTGGTTTCGGTTCTTGTCTGCCAAGGTTAGGTGATTCAGCCCTTTATTTATAATGTATTCCAATTGCTACTCGACACCGTGTGTGGAATTTTGCACAATCATTTCAATTCACATTTAGGTCGATAGACCCCAACAAAAGTACTCGCCAAATGAAAATCTTAATCGACGAAAATATGCCTTACGCTGAAGCGCTTTTTAGCCAGCTAGGGGAAGTGACAATGAAGTCTGGTCGCACACTTACTGCTGACGACCTAGTTGACGTAGACGCATTGATGATTCGCTCTGTTACCAAGGTAAACGAGTCATTGATCAGCAAAGCCAATAAGCTGAAGTTTGTCGGTACTGCGACGGCTGGTATGGACCATGTTGACCAAGAATTGATGAAAAAGCGTGGCATTTTCTTTACTGCGGCGCCTGGCTGTAACAAGGTGGGTGTTGCTGAGTACGCATTCAGTGCGATGATGGTGCTTGCGCAACAGCAAGGCTTCTCTGTTTTTGATAAAACGGTTGGTATTATCGGCTGTGGTCAGGTAGGTAGCTACTTAGCGAAGTGCCTTGAAGGTATTGGTATCAAAGTTCTGCTGAACGACCCTCTAAAACAGCAAGAGGGTGATACTCGCGAATTTACTGAGTTAGAGACTTTGTTTGAACAATCAGACGTTATTACATTACACACGCCAATCACTAAGACGGGTGAGTATCCAACGCATCACTTGATCAGTGAGCAAGTGCTGAACAACTTACGTGCTGATCAAATCCTGATTAATGCAGCTCGCGGTCCTGTGGTTGATAACCAAGCGCTAAAAGCTCGCCTGCAAAAAGCCGATGGTTTCACTGCAGTGCTTGATGTGTTTGAGTTTGAACCTGAAGTCGACTTTGAGCTTCTTCCGTTACTCGCTTTTGCAACGCCTCACGTAGCGGGCTACGGTTTAGAAGGTAAAGCGCGTGGTACCACGATGATCTTCAACAGTTATTGTGAATTTTTAGGTACTGAACAGCGTGCGTATGCAAGCGACTTATTGCCGACAGCGCCTGTACCTCAAATGAAATTAGATAGAGCTTGGGATGAAGCAACACTGCACAATTTGACTCAGTTGATCTATGATGTGCGCAAAGACGACGCCTTATTCCGTCGCAATATCGTTACGCCGGGTTCTTTTGACAAGATGCGTAAAGAATATTGGGACCGCAGAGAGTACAGTGCAGTCGAGTTAACGGGCGACGAATCTTGTAATTTAACGCCGTTATCTAAACTCGGTTTTATGGTAAAGCCAACTTTATAAAAGAGAGAAACAATGAGCCAAGAATTTAATATTGCTATTTTAGGTGCGACTGGTGCGGTTGGTGAAACCATTCTTGAAGTACTTAAAGAGCGTAAATTCCCTGTCGGTGAAATGCACTTACTAGCAAGTGAACGTAGTGAAGGCAAAACTTCCCGTTTTAACGGCAAAACAATACAAGTACAAAACGTAGAAGACTTCGATTGGTCTCAAGTACATATTGCGTTTTTCTCTGCAGGTAGCGAGCTTTCAGAGCGTTGGGCTCCAATTGCGGCTGATGAAGGTGTGGTTGTCATCGATAACACATCACGCTTCCGTTACGAATACGATGTTCCTCTGGTTGTGCCTGAAGTGAACCCTGAAGCGATTGCTGAGTTCCGTAACCGTAACATCATCGCGAACCCTAACTGCTCGACTATCCAAATGGTAGTAGCGCTAAAACCAATTCACGATGAAGTGGGCCTTGAGCGTATTAACGTTTCAACTTACCAATCTGTGTCTGGTGCAGGTAAGCCAGGTATCGATGAGCTAGCGGGTCAAACGGCTAAGCTTCTTAACGGTATGCCAGCTGAAAACTCAGCGTTCTCACAACAAATCGCTTTCAACTGTATTCCTCAAATCGATGAATTTACAGAGAATGGCTACACGCGTGAAGAGATGAAGATGGTTTGGGAAACTCAAAAAATCTTTGCTGACTCTTCAATCACAGTGAACCCGACTTGTGTCCGCGTACCAGTATTTTACGGTCACGCAGAATCTCTACACATTGAAACTCGCGCACCAATCGGTGCAGAGCAAGTGGTTCAGCTTCTAGAGAACACAGAAGGTGTTGAAGTATTCCAAGCGCTAGACTTCCCAACTCAAGTTCGTGATGCAGGTGGTAAAGACCACGTAATGGTTGGTCGTATTCGTAACGACATCAGCCATCACAGTGGCGTAAACATGTGGGTTGTCGCTGATAACGTTCGTAAAGGCGCAGCAACAAACGCAGTTCAAATCGCTGAAGTTCTGATTCGCGATTACTTCTAAGCTTTATTGCTTTGATAAAAAAGCCTCACTCTTTAGTGGGGCTTTTTTAATCGATTAAAAATATTGTTAGTCAAATTGTGTGAAATTGCTGCGAATATTGTTGCTGCAACACATTTTTTGTTTTCATCTCTATAGTTTTACGTCATTTATCCGATATATTTAATAGATCATCACTTTTCCGAATTTAAGCACCTAGCTGAGCCTTTTATGTTTCAAATTTTCAAGCCGTGGTTAATGCCTTTTGCCTTTATCATTGCGACTCAGATTTCCGTTGTTCGTGCAGATTCCATTCGAGTTGTAGGGCCTAATGGCCAGATACAATCAGCGCCTACGTTTTCAGAACCACTTCAAAGAGCGCAATCAAATAGCGCTGAGCCTTCACGTTTCTATGGTCCAACTCGCGGCTCAGAAACATTGTGGTCTATTGCCTCAAAGTTACGCCCTGATAACTCCGTTTCAGTCCAACAAACTCTGTTGGCTATTTATCGCTTAAACCCACAAGCGTTTGAAAACCAGAATATCCATAGCCTGCTGCCTGCGAGCAATCTACGCGTGCCTTCTTTAGAGCAAGCACGTGCAAGCTCGACGCAGCAAGCTATCAACATCATGAACTCACATCTTGCTAAGCTTGATGCTCCTGCAAGTAAGCCTGTCGCTTCAAAACCCAAAGCGCCGAGTTCTGATGCAAAAAATGTTACTCCTGCTAAGCAAGTAAGCACTACTGAAATTGCTAAAAAGCCATTGTCTCCAACTCAATCATCTCTAGCTCAATCTGCACCAACCCAAGAGATGAACAAGTTAGAGAAGCAGCTAGAGCTTTCAGAAACTGAACTGCTGTCACTTGAAGAGAAAAATCACCAACTTCGTTTGATGTTATCGAATGTTCAATCGGAAGTGGATGAGCTAAAAACAGAGCTCAGTGATGAAGACCGCATTCGTAGCGAAGTGGAAAAGCTGCTTGATGAAGAGCGCAGAAAGAACGCCGAAATTGAAAAGATGGCACCAAGTGTCATGGACGAACTGTTATCGAATGGTTGGTTAGTGGCGGCTCTTGCGATTATTCCAGGTCTGCTCATTGGTTTGATCGTTGTGATGCTGTTAGGCCGTCGTTCTAAAAATGATGAGCAACAGCAGACGACTCAAGAACAACCGCTCCAGCCAGAACCAAGTACCGTTGCACCTATTACATTGGGCGACGAGATGGACGACCTTAACGAGCTGTCTTTAGATGATGACTTGTTTGGTACGGAAGATGACGCCAACAAGCTGTTTGACGATCAAGCGCTAGCCGAAGAGGATGATGTCTTTGCTGGTTTAGATGAATCTGATCTCGATTTCAATCTAGATGGTGAAGACGATGACCCATTTGCTAGCATTGGCGAAAACGGTGATTTAGACACCAACTTCGACGATCTAGATTTAGACAGCAGCAACGGCATTAGTGTTAATGGCGAAGAGAAAGCGCTTGGCCTTGAAGAGATGGAACGTGCGCTAGACAAAACAGCGGAAAGCGCCGTCGATACTGATGATGTCGACTTTGATCTTTCTGATGATAACGCAATGTCTGCTGATGACATTGAAGCTTTACTATCTCAAGAGCCTGAAACTGAAGATCTCGGTTCCAACGAGCTAGACCAATCTTTATTAGATGATCTGTTTGCTCTTGATGACGAAGATGACGACAGCTTCGATATTGATGCTCTGATTTCGGAAGAGCAAAGTGATTCGCCTTCTAGCACTGAAACACCAGCAAGCGATGATTTTGACATCGATGCGCTTATCTCTGAGCAACAAGGTGAGACTAAGCCTGTTGATTTGAGCAATGACGATTTTGATATTGATGCTCTAATCTCTGAACAACAGTCCCCTGAGCCAGCTTCACCGACAGCGAATGATGATATTGATGACATCTTTGCCCAAGTTGCTGCTCAGAACGATCAAGCGAATGACCCTTTCAACCTCGATAGCGACGATGAGATTGCCACTAACCTAAACAGTGGTTTGGCGTCTGATGATGATATCGAAAACATTCTGTCTCAGTTCGATAAGCCCATCGTAAATGAAGAACCTCAAGACAGCGTTGATCTGCTTGATGAGCAACTGGCAGGCGATGACGTAGACCTAAGTAACTCGACAGACCTTCTTGATGAGATGCTAGGGGACGATTCGGATGATGAGTCTGAAAGCGAACCTCTTGGCTTTGATTCTCTGTCTGAGCTTGAAGAGCTTTCTGGTTTATCGACCGATGATGACCTCAACATCGCAGAAGACAGCACGGAAACCTTGGATGAATTAATAGGTGACTCTGACGACGATGATTTCGAACTCGACGCCGAAAGTACCGACTTATTGGATGATTTCCTTGATAGTGAATTGTCAGATGATGAGCTTTTAGCGGATGCATCAAAATCAGAATCTCTAGACCCATTTGATGACTTACTGACAAGTGGCATTGAAGACGAGCTTGAATCTGAAGATAAGACGTTTGATAAAGAGTTAGACGCAGCCTTTGGTTTGGACAACGCCAATGAGGAGCCTGAAAAGGACTCAGACGTTGAGCTTACTCCGTTAACCTCTGAAGGTGAGCCTGAGCAAGATCCGGACATTAGTGAAACACTACAACCTGAAGTCGTTACTGATGAATCGTTAGATTCGGAACTGATTCAAGACAGCGCTGACGTTAAGCCAGAAAATGATGAAGCCTTTAATCGTGATGGTTTTATCGATGATTTGTTCGGTGTTGCACCAGCAACGGATGCTTTGCTTGATGACTCGCTAGAAACAACAGACGAAGCGTTGATTGATGAGTTAATGACTTCTGATGACAATGATTTGTTGCCAGCAATAGAAGAGCCTGTTGAACCATCAATTGAAAATATGGTTGAACCAGAGCAAGCGTCTCTTTTAGACAGCGACGAAGTATCAGCGCAAGAAACCGCATCATCGGTTGAAGATGATGAACTGGATATCGACTCGCTGTTATCTGAGAATTCTGATTTTGACAAACCAGATTTTGAAGTGCGAGTTAAAGAAGAAACCGCACAACAAGAACCAGAGCCGAAAGAAGCCGACGTACAAGAGCAAGCTTCGCCATCGTCTTTGAACGATATCTCTGAAGATGAAGAAGAAACGGTTGAAGACTGGTTAGCTGAAGCCATCGACGATGTAGAGTCGCCAGCGAACATTGACTCTGATTTTGACTTTGAGCCTAAAATTCAAGGTAGCGACGAATTTGAAGATGTCGTTGAATCCTTGCCAGAGCCAGAGCCAGAGCCAGAGCCAGAGCCAGTTCGAGCTGCAAATATGCCAGAGATCATTCCAAATGAATTCGGCGTACCACAAGACGACGATTGGCTGATTGAAGACGAGGCGTTTGAACCAGAAGCATTAGCGGAAACTGACGTAACACCAGAGCTAGTGACACCAGTCGCTGACCCGCAAGTTGGAGCTACACCACAAGCGGAAGTAGCAGAACAAGCTGAAGTTCTAGGACAAGAAGGCGAAGAAGAATTCTCGTTTGATGACTTTGAACTACCAGAGTTTGGTGAAGAGGATGCACTAGCGGAAGCTGAAGCAGCTGCACCACAAGCAGAAATAGCAGAACAAGAAAGCGCAGAAGAATTCTCGTTTGATGACTTTGAGCTACCAGAGTTTGGTGAAGAAGACACACTAGCGGAAGCTGATGCTGAATCAACAGCAGAACCAGTAACGCCAGCTATTGATGCTCAACCAAGTGTTGAACCTCAAACTGAAGCCCAAGTTATAGCTCAGGGGCAAGGCGACGAAGAGTTTTCGTTTGATGATTTCGACTTACCAGAGTTTAGTGAAGAAGACGCACTAGCGGAAGCTGATGCTGAATCAACACCAGAGCCAGCAACGCCTGCTATAGACTCTCAATCAAGTGTTGAATCGCAACCTACCGCTGAGCCTCAGTTAGATGCTGCACCACAAGTTGAAACTGCGAAACCAGAAAGCGAAGAAGAATTCTCGCTTGATGACTTCGAACTACCAGAGTTTGGTGAAGGCGATGCGTTAGCGGAAGTGGTGAGTGAACCAGATGAAGCACAGTTAGAGCAAGACTTAGCGCCTGACACAGAGAAGTTCGAGTTCGATGACCTTGATCTTCCGGAGTACGATGAAGAAAGCGCAAAAGCAGACTCTGTTTTAGATGATATTGAGCAAAGCAATGCCGAGCCGGTGGCGGAAGCCCAAGGCGTAGAGTTCGATGAGTTTGATTTACCGGAATATGGTGAAGATGAAGCCATCTCTGATGCGTTTGCTGAGAAGCCAACACCACTGACTTCTTTCAGCCCACAAGGCGAAGAGCAAGATGCGTTGCATGATCTGTTCTCAAATCCGCAGAGCTACAGTCAGGCTGATGATTTCTCGAACGCTGAAGACTCTGAACCGGCTGGTTTTTCACGGCCAGAACAATCACTGAGCGCGGCTTCAGAGCCAAACTCAACGCCTGCAGCGGTTCAAGACGAGCCACTAGAAGGCTTTGATGACTTTGATGAGACAGCATTAGCTGAGTTGCTTTCTGAAGATGTTCAAGACACTGTCGATAACATGTTTGATAAGCCATTGGACGCAACTTCGATTGATAGCGCAGGGCTAGATATTGACGCGATGCTTGAAGTTGGCGGCGAAGACTGGAAAGGCTTTAACCTAGCACCAGAGCAACAATCGAGCATGCATAATGATGTGCCTGATGACCAACAAGAGATTTGGGCATCGGCTGAGCAGCAAGCTGAACCGAAAATCAAAGAAGAGAATTGGGCTGAACAAGACAATCTAACCGAATCAGGCAACAGTCGTGATAAGCAGTACATGACGATTGATGAGCTAATGGCTCAAGTCGAGCAAGAAGGTGAAGAAGTCATTAATCCAGACGATGAAGAGCTTAAACTGGATGTGGGTCTTAACGAATTCCCTGATGTTATCGGTGATATTGGCAATTATGATGTCGACAGCAATGCAGAAGCTGCGGGTAAGCTTGATTTGGCCAAAATCTACATCGAGATGAGTGACTCGCAAGGGGCAATTAAGCTTCTAGAAGAGGCAATCGTTGACGGCAGCGATGATATTCGTCGAGAGGCAAAAAATCTTATCGATACGTTAAACGGTCGATAAATTTACAAATCAGAAAGGGTAGCGTTGGCTACCCTTTATTTTAAGGCGATACAGAGCGCTATCGTTTCATTTGGTTTTTCAACAGCATCGTCTCGGTCGATGCTGATTGTTTATTGAAGTTTTAGCCCCATCCTATTTGGGCTAGCACTGATTTCCGTATATAATTCTCGCCCATTTTCAAAGAGAACAAGAACATGAAAATTGCTTTAGGTATTGAATATAACGGTACCCACTACTTTGGTTGGCAGCGCCAACGAGACGTGAAAAGTGTCCAAGAAGAATTGGAAAAGGCTCTTTCAGTTGTCGCGAATCACCCTGTAGAAGTTATGTGCGCAGGTCGTACAGATGCCGGTGTTCACGGTACGGGACAAGTCGTTCACTTTGAAACTAATGTCGATCGTAAAATGGTGGCATGGACAATGGGCGCGAATGCCAACATGCCAAAAGATATTGCGGTTCGTTGGGCGACAGAAGTGAATGAGGATTTCCATGCTCGTTTCTCGGCTACTGCCCGCCGTTATCGCTACATTATCTTTAACCATGCACTACGCCCAGGCATTTTGAATTCAGGTGTGAGCCATTATCATGGTCATCTTGATGAGAAAAAAATGCATGAAGCGGGTCAGTACTTACTTGGTGAGAATGACTTCACTTCGTTCAGGGCAACACACTGTCAATCTCGTAGCCCATGGAGAAACATGATTCACTTGAACGTGACTCGTCATGGACACTACATTGTGATCGATATTAAAGCGAATGCGTTTGTTCACCACATGGTGAGGAATATTACGGGTAGCCTTATTGCCGTAGGTAAAGGTGAGCAGAAACCAGAGTGGATCCAGTGGCTTTTAGAAGCTAAAGATCGAAAAGTAGCCGGCGCAACTGCAAAAGCGGAAGGTTTGTATCTGGTGGATGTTGATTATCCTGAACATTTTGAGCTACCACGAGAGCCAATTGGTCCTCTATTTTTACCGGATAATTTGAACTAAATGTGAGACTTAGGTTCAAAAATTATTACGGTTTAGTGCGTAAGATAGTCCCAGGAAATAGGTACAACCAGTTTTTTATCTACAGTCGCTGTTTTATGTGCTTTAATTCCCACGCATAATTCCCAAATTTATTTCTTTCGCAATCAAGCGGAAGAATCGAAACAAAAAGGTCTTCCATGAGTTGGCTTGAAAAGATTTTAGAAAAAAGCAACATCGTAACATCTCGTAAAGCGTCTATCCCTGAGGGTGTTTGGACGAAATGTACTTCTTGTGAGCAGGTTCTGTACCATGCTGAACTAGAGCGTAACCTAGAAGTATGTCCAAAATGTGACCATCACATGCGCATGAAAGCACGTCGTCGTCTGGATACATTCCTAGACAAAGGTGAGCGTGTTGAACTAGGTGCTGATCTTGAGCCACAAGACAAGCTGAAGTTTAAAGACTCTAAGCGTTACAAAGAACGTATCTCTGCTGCTCAAAAGAACAGTGGTGAAACAGACGCATTAGTTGCAATGAAAGGCGAACTATTGGGTTTACCTATCGTAGCGTGTGCTTTTGAATTCTCATTCATGGGCGGCTCAATGGGTTCTGTTGTTGGTGCTCGTTTCGTGAAAGCGGTAGATGCTGCTATCGAGAACAACTGTGGTTTAGTGTGTTTCTCTGCAAGTGGTGGTGCTCGTATGCAAGAGGCATTGATGTCTCTAATGCAAATGGCGAAAACCAGTGCTGCGCTTGAGCGTTTATCTGCGAAAGGCCTACCGTTTGTTTCAGTTATGACTGATCCAACAATGGGTGGTGTTTCTGCAAGTTTGGCAATGCTTGGCGATATCAATATTGGTGAACCAAAAGCACTGATCGGTTTTGCTGGACGTCGTGTAATCGAACAAACGGTACGTGAAGACCTTCCTGAAGGTTTCCAACGCAGTGAGTTCCTACTAGACCACGGTGCTATCGACATGATTGTTGACCGTCGTGAGATGCGTCAGCGCGTTGCAAGCCTTGTTGCTAAAATGACCAACCAGCCTTCACCATTAGTAGTTTCTGTGAACGATTCACCGAATGAAGCTACTTATGAAGTACCAGAAGCGCCAGAAAAAGGGTAAAGTACCTTCTAACAAACCAACTTAATTATGGTTATGAGTTAGATGAGTCAACAACCTATTCCTCAAGCCACATCCTCTTTGGAGATGTGGCTTGATTATTTATCAAACATCCACACAAGCGCTATTGATCTTGGATTAGACCGAGTTCAGGCCGTCGCCTCTAAGGCAAACCTCACCAAGCCTGCTCAACATGTTATTACTGTTGCCGGAACCAATGGCAAAGGCTCAACATGTGCACTGATGGAAGCGATTCTATTGGATGCTGGTTACTCAGTTGGTGTCTACAGCTCTCCTCACTTAATTCGCTATAACGAACGTGTTCGTATCAACGGCCAAGATCTATCTGATGAAAAGATGGTTCAGTCTTTCGATTTCATTGAGAAAGAGCGTGGCGAAATCAGCCTGAGTTTTTTCGAATATGGCACTTTAGCGGCGTTACGTGCATTTCAAACTGAAGCGGTTGATGTTGTGCTTTTAGAAGTGGGTTTAGGCGGGCGTTTAGACGCGACCAATATCGTTGAGCATGATGTTTCTGTGATTACTAGTTTGGCTGTCGACCATGTTGACTGGCTAGGTGATGACATCAATGTGATTGGTTTTGAGAAAGCGGGCATTTATCGTAGCGGTAAACCCGCTATCTGTGGTCAACCCAAGCCACCGGCTACGGTTGCAGCGCACGCTGATGACATTAAGGCTGAGTTCTACCAAGTCGGTATTCAATACACTTATGATGTTGACGGTGATACGTGGAACTGGCGCAGTGGTGCATTCCAACTAGAATCGCTACCTATTCCAAGCCTGCCGTTACCTAACGCTGCAACAGCGTTGATGGCATTGGGCACATCAGAGCTTAGTATTAGCGACGTGAACGTGGTTAACGGCATGAAGAATGCGCAGCTTCCTGGGCGTATGCAGCAAATTAGCGAAAAACCGGTGATTGTGCTTGATGTAGCACACAACCCGCATTCTGCTGAGTACTTTGCGCAGCAAGTCGCGAAGAAGTATGCAGGCAAAAATTTACACGTTGTAGTCGCCATGCTTCATGACAAAGATATCCCCGCGACATTGGAAGTATTAGCGCCAATAACAACACATTGGTACCCAGCTTCGCTGAACGGCCCACGAGCCGCAACAGCCGCTGAATTGTGTCAAAGCTTACCTGAAGGTGTAGAGCGGTATTCAAACCCTGTTGTAGCGTTTGAAGCGGCTTTAGCTTCTGTTAAAGGTGACGATGTTGTGTTGGTTGTCGGTTCTTTCCATACAGTGGGTGAAGTGTTGGAGCATTGGCAGAAAAAAGGAAACTAAATGGCAAGTAAATTCCAAAGCCGGTTAGTCGGCACCATCATTTTAGTGGCCATTGGCGTGATTGTATTGCCCGATGTACTAGATGGTAAGAAGCTCCACTACAAAGAAGAGTTTGCAAGCATTCCAATTAAGCCTGAGCTTGATAGTAATGTTGAAGTGTTTGAAGTACTCGATCCCGTTGAAGATCAGATAGCGCTACCGGATTCTCCGGTTGAGCAAGTGGTTGAAAGTGGTCGTACTGATAATTCAAACACGCAAACCGCGTCTTCTTCTAATGATAAAGAAGCAGACAAAGTGGCAGTTGTGGTTAAGCCGGTACCTGAAAAAAATGAATACCAAGACAGTGCTTGGATTATTCAATTGATGGCTTTGAAGAATGCTGACAACGCAAAAAACGTTGTTAAGGATCTGCAAAAGCGCGGTTATCAGGCTCACACCAAGCAAGAAAAAACTTTTACGCGAGTAATTATTGGCCCGGATGTCTCTAAATCCAAACTTGAGCGACAAATTAAGGAATTAGAAAAAATTACGGGTTCAAAAGGCCAGTTGCTCAAATTTAAACCGTTAAATCCATAAGAAAACGTTTGCGTCAGCATTTTTTCTGTTAAAATGCGCGCCAACTTAAGATGAAGAATTCATGAATTGGTTAGATTTTGTCATTTTAGGCGTGATCGGCTTCTCTGCCGTGATCAGTTTAGTTCGTGGTTTCGCTAAAGAAGCCTTGTCACTCGTTATTTGGTTTGGAGCATTTTTTATTGCTAGCCAGTACTACGCTAAATTAGCGATGTACTTCACCAATATCGAAGATGAGATGTTTCGAAACGGAACTGCGATAGCAGCATTGTTTGTTGCAACGTTAGTTGTGGGTGCCTTAGTTAACTATGTCATCGGTCAACTAGTTCAGAAAACAGGCCTGTCAGGTACAGACAGAATCCTCGGTGTCGTCTTTGGTGGCTTACGTGGTGTTTTGATTGTTTCTGCAGTGTTGTTTTTCATGGATGCGTTTACTGCATTCCCAAGTTCTGAGTGGTGGAAGAATTCGCAATTGGTTCCAGAATTTAGTCGAATCATTGCGCCGTTCTTCGAGCATTTACAAGCAACATCTAGTTTCTTATCTGGCGCGCTCTAGCGCCAGTTAATGTCGAAAAATCGAGGATTAGGACATGTGTGGTATTGTTGGAATCGTGGGTTCAACACCTGTAAACCAGTCTATTTATGACGCTTTAACGGTATTGCAGCATCGTGGCCAAGATGCCGCTGGTATTTGTACCATAGAAAGCAATCGTTTCCGTCTGCGTAAGGCGAACGGTTTAGTAAAAGATGTTTTTGAAGCAAAACACATGCAGCGCCTACAAGGTGAAGTTGGTATTGGCCATGTTCGTTATCCTACTGCGGGTAGTTCAAGTGCGTCTGAAGCTCAGCCTTTCTACGTAAACTCTCCTTTTGGCATTACGTTGGCGCACAACGGTAACCTGACGAACGCAAACGAAGTTCGTGAGAAGTTGTTCGAAAAAGACCGTCGTCATGTAAACACAACCTCTGACTCTGAAGTTCTACTGAACGTATTAGCTCATGAGATCGATACTGTTAAAGGTAACGTAACTTCAGATGACGTTTTCCGCGCTGTGGCAAATGTGCATCGTACAATTCGTGGTGCTTACGCCGTAACGGCGATGATCATCGGCCACGGTATGATCGCATTCCGTGACCCACATGGTATTCGTCCATTGTGTCTTGGTAAGCGTGAAGTTCAAGGTAAAACAGAGTACATGGTTGCGTCTGAATCGGTAGCACTCGATGCTGTTGGTTTCGACTTCATGCGCGACGTAGCACCAGGTGAAGCTATCTACGCAACGTTTGACGGTGAGCTTTTCACTAAGCAATGTGCAGACAACCCACAACTAAACCCATGTATCTTTGAGTTTGTATACTTTGCACGCCCAGATTCATTCATCGACAAAATCTCGGTTTACAGCGCACGCGTTGAGATGGGTGAGATGCTTGGTATGCGTATTAAAGAAGAGTACGCAGACTTAGACATTGATGTAGTTATTCCAATCCCTGAAACATCAAACGATATTGCGCTACGAATCGCTCAAGCGATCAATAAGCCATACCGTCAAGGTTTCGTGAAAAACCGCTATGTTGGCCGCACATTCATCATGCCAGGTCAGCAACAACGTAAGAAGTCGGTTCGCCGTAAGCTCAACGCAATTCGCTCTGAGTTTAAAGGTAAGAACGTTCTTCTGGTTGACGATTCTATCGTTCGCGGCACAACATCAGAGCAGATCATTGAGATGGCTCGTGATTCTGGCGCAAATAAGGTCTTCATGGTTTCAGCTGCTCCAGAGGTTCGCTTCCCTAACGTTTACGGCATTGATATGCCGAGCGCGACAGAGTTGATTGCTCATGGTCGTGATAACGAAACGATTTGTAAGCAGATTGGCGCAGACGCCTTGATTTTCCAAACGCTACCAGATCTGATTTCTGCAGTGGGCATGGGCAATCAAGACATCTCTCGTTTTGATACTTCTGTATTTAACGGCGAGTATGTAACGGGCGATATCGACCAAGTGTACCTAGATTTCCTAGACTCTTTGCGTAATGACGACTCAAAGGTTCAACGTGAGATTCAACAAGATCTTGCTAACTTAGAGTTACACAACGAAGGCGCTTAACTAGCGTTTCGTTAGCCATACAGAGTTTCGCTAGCGATACAGAAAATAAAAAACCAGAGCATCGGCTCTGGTTTTTTGTTTATAGAGAAGGGGATTGACCTTAATGAATGTGGTACGCGATCACAAAATCAATAAACAATCTCACTTTCTCTGGTAGATGGTCTTTGTGGTTATAAAGCATGTAAATATCACGAGGGTTAGCGCTCCAGTCTTCTAAGACTTGCACTAAGCTGCCATCTTCAATGTATTCACGAATCATCACGTCAGGCATCAGGGTGATACCTAGGCCTTCTGAGCACGCTTGTCTTACGACATTAAGCGCATTGGCGTTGAAACGGCCTTTCTCGCTATTCACCACCGTCTCTTCATTCGAATTACTCAGCTGCCACTTAATCAGCGGGTAGCCTTTGAGTAGCGAATGGTTCGCTAGCTCTTCAGCATGGCTTGGAGCTGGGTTCTTCGCTAAGTACTCAGGGCTCGCGATAAGAATATCTTTGACTTCACTGATTTTTCGAGCGATTAGGCTTGAATCACGCTGAGGGCCGACTCGGAAAATTACGTCCCACTCCGTTGGATCCAGCTGATCCGCTTGGTTGTTCATCATCAGCTCAATATTGATATCAGGGTATTGAATCATGAATTCACTGAACATTGGCATCATCATGCGCTTGGTCAGGTTTGAGGGTGCCGTAATACGAATCTTACCGGAAGCGCCTTTGCACACGTCAGTTAACTCTTCTGCAGTAGAAGAGAGACGTTGCAACAGCGGAGAGCATTCATTGAAGAAACGTTCGCCTGCCTCTGTTAAAGAAAGTTTACGCGCGTGTCTATTGAGAAGCCTAAGGTTCAAAGAATCTTCTAAGGCTTGGATGCGTCGTGTGATGGTCGCAACCGGAATCATAGTCTTGCGCGATGTTGCGGTGTAGCTCCCATTTTCAACGACGAGTCGAAAGAGGTTTAAGTCATCTAATTTCATAAATCCAGACACATTTGTTTACAATCTCATCTAATTTATACGTAACAGTGAGATCAATGTTTGCGTTACGTCAACTCGTTGCACTATTTACAAGTATTCCAACCCTCGTCACGAATTACCAGTAAAGAGTGCAAATTTGTGTATTTAGCATTTTATTACTAAGTTTTATATTAGTTCTTAGAACAGATAACAATAATAATTCGACTTAGTTTTGTGAGGTTATAGATTATGTACAAAACTCACAGTCAGCCAGTAATGACCTCGGCTCAGGAAGTAATTAACCAAAAATGCGTGATGTTGGTTGATGATGATCCTATTTTTCGCCGTATAACCAGCGCGTACCTAGACAAGGTCGGTTATAAAGTGGTTGAGGCTGAAAATGGACTGGACGCTTTGCAGAAACTTAGAGACTCAGCGCCAGATTTAATTGTGTGTGACTTATCAATGCCAATACTTGATGGCATAGAGCTTGTGGAAGAGCTCAGTTTAGAGTACCCGTCACTGCCTATGATCGTTGTGTCTGGCACTGATGATATGTCAGACGTGGCGAAAGCCTTGCGATTTGGTATTAAAGACTTCTTGGCGAAGCCGTTAGAGGATCACCGTCACCTAGGAAGTGCGATTGCGAATACATTGACAGATTCGTTCGATAACATTTCAGACCAACGAGATTTTTCGAGCCAATGGTTCTGTGTGGATGATGGGGGAGAGATCCCTGAAGACCAAGAACTGCATTGGCACCTGAATTACCTTCAAGATAACCCAAGCGCAGCAAAAGACTTACTGCATGCGCTGCTTCCAGAGAAAGATACGCGACAAGGCTCATGGCGTTGCAGTTACCGGTTACTGCAATCAACAGAGATGATGCCACTTGTGTTTGACTATGCGTGGATGATGAACGGGCAGTTTGCTTTTTACCTCGTCGATTCATCGTCGTCTGATAATGGCGGCTCCGCGACAACATTGTTAGTGAGAGCGCTGTTCCACGATTACATAAGAAACAGAAAAGATTTTAATGTTGATCTCAAAGATATTGCTGAAATCTTAGAGAAGGGGATTCGTTGCTCTAAATGCTCCACCCCAGTGAATGCCTTGTTTGGTGTTGCTGACCTTGCCGAGGGAACCATCTCCATTTTGCCTGCGGGTCTAGACGGGCAATGGTCGAATGGTGAATTGAATCAATATATTGCAGCAGGTGAGCGCTTGGGTGAGAACTGCAAGAAGAACTTTATTACGCGGGACCTTCCGATCGAACAGGGCTGCCAACTGTCGTTGAGCCTAATTGGAGCGGCAAGTTTTAGTTTAGACATACACCAAGGGTCTACTGATTAACCCTATATTTCCTCGGTTTTTGTGAATAATTGATTAAGGTATAGTTGCGCAAATGGTGTGGCTATGCCTTTTTTGTTAAATGTCGATTTAGCAAAGCGGGTTTGGTTCGCCGGATACTTACCTTCACTAACAAAAACAAGAAGCAATCATGGCAGATAACAAAGACTTTCAAGACCCGTTTAATGTATTCTACTTTTTAGGATTTTTAGCCGCATTTTTAATGATTCCATTGCTACCAGCAACACTTACGTTGATCCGTGTATTCAATGGTTACGCAACATTCTAGTTAAGCTGTCGTCGCCGATTGGTGATAGCTAACTCAAGGAGGCCACAATTAGCGTTCGAGTTTTAAGCCTCAATATTGCTGGTGGCCTTTGTATATTTCTCGCAGTTCTAGGGATAGTTTTGCCCGTTCTGCCAACCACTCCTTTTCTCCTTCTTGCCAGCGCATGCTTCATGCGAAGCAATCCGAAAGTTCATAAATGGATGCATGAGCACAAAACGCTGGGTCCTTTGCTGAACAATTGGTATCAACACGGTGCCGTCACCAAACAAGTTAAAACGCGTGGCGTATTCTTTATCTTGTTGAGTTTTGCGTTATCCATCTACTTTGCCCCTATCATTTGGGTCAAGGCTTTCCTAATTTGTGTACTTGTTATTCTTCTCACATGGTTTATGCGACTTCCAACCCATGAGTTGGTTGCTGACAGCAAAGAAAATCACTACCATTAAGCCAGTGTGCCTGCTTGTATAGCGGGCGTTTATTATTTCAGCAATCAGAGTTATGACTCTCGTTGCAATGAATACCAATCGTACCTTTCCTTAATTCCGAGCGTTGATGTTTGATTCGTTAACGAGAGTTTGGAAAGCGGCCTAATGAAGTGCATAAGATTATGAACACAGAAAAAATCTCTCTGATCAAAGCAAGCATCAAAAGCATTCCTGATTACCCTAAAGCGGGTATTTTGTTCCGTGACGTAACAAGCTTGATGGAAGATCCAGTAGCTTACAAAGCGACTATCGACCTGCTAGCGGAAACATACAAGGACATGGGCTTTACTAAGATCGTTGGTACTGAAGCTCGTGGTTTCCTATTTGGTGCGCCTTTGGCACTTGAGCTAGGTGTTGGCTTCATTCCTGTTCGTAAGCCGGGCAAGCTGCCTCGTCAAACTGTGGCACAATCTTATGAGCTTGAGTACGGCACCGACACTCTAGAAATCCATACTGATGCTATCGTTGAAGGCGATAAAGTGTTGATGGTTGATGATTTGCTAGCAACGGGCGGTACGATTGAAGCAACAACAAAGTTGATTCGTCAGCTTGGTGGTGTGGTAGAACACGCTGCATTTGTTATTAACCTTCCAGAAATCGGTGGTGACAAGCGCTTACAAGGCTTAGGTCTAGAAGTGTTTAGCATCTGCGAATTCGACGGTCATTAATCCTTTTCGGAATTATTCATGAGCTATCTTGCGTTAGCGCGAAAATGGCGACCAACCAAATTCAAAGAAGTGGTTGGTCAAGCCCATGTTTTAACAGCATTAGAGAATGCCCTTAGCCAAAATAGGTTGCATCACGCTTACCTATTCAGCGGTACACGAGGTGTCGGTAAAACGACCATCGGCCGTTTGTTTGCGAAGGGACTCAACTGTGAAACAGGCATTACTGCAACCCCTTGTGGTGAGTGTGCAACCTGTAAAGAGATCGATGAAGGTCGTTTTGTTGACCTGCTCGAGATCGATGCTGCCTCACGTACTAAGGTAGAAGATACCCGCGAGCTTCTGGACAATGTTCAGTACAAGCCTGCACGTGGTCGCTTCAAGGTTTACCTAATCGATGAAGTCCACATGCTTTCTAGGCACAGCTTTAATGCGCTTCTAAAGACCTTAGAAGAGCCGCCTGAGTATGTGAAATTCTTGCTCGCAACAACGGATCCACAGAAGCTTCCAGTAACGATCTTGTCGCGTTGTTTGCAGTTCCATCTTAAGCCGATCAGCGTTGATAATATTCACGAGCAGCTCGATCATATTCTTGAACAAGAAGATGTGACGTCTGAATCTCGTGCGCTTGGAATGATTGCTCATGCTGCTGATGGCAGTATGCGTGATGCGCTAAGCCTTACAGACCAAGCTATCGCATTGGGTAATGGCAATGTCGTAACAGATACTGTTGCTCACATGCTCGGAACACTGGATACCGACCAAGCTATCCACTTGCTTGAAGCGATTAGCAGTAAGCAGCCACAGCAAGCGATGGCGTGTATCCAAAGCCTTGCTGAGAACGGTGTCGAGTGGGATGGTTTGCTGAATCAGCTTGCGACTCAACTGCATCGTCTTGCGATGTTCCAAGCTTTGCCATCCACACTAGATAAGGCACAGCCTGACGCTGAGAAGCTTGAACTATTGAGCAAAGCGCTTAGCCCACAAGACATTCAACTCTACTACCAGATCGTGTTGAAAGGTCGTGAAGACTTACCATTGTCGCCAACCGCTCGCGTTGGTATTGAGATGGTGGTTTTACGTATGTTGGCATTTAGACCAGCTGAACAAGCGGTTGCTACGGCAATCTCGACTCAGTCGGCAAGCCCAGCGCCAGTTCCAGCAGCTCAAGCTCAGAACGTTGCTCAGTCAGTGAGTCAACCTGCGCCAATGGCAGCTCCGAGACAGCCTCAGATGCAACAACAGGCGCCTCAACAGCAAGCTATGCAGCAGCCACCCGTGCAACAGACTCCAGCACAGTATTCAGATTCGCAAGGTTACGCTGAACATTCAGGCAACCAAGGTTATCCTGAGCAGGATTACCCGCATAGCCAGTATGACGCGCCTCCTGCTTATGATGAGCGTCCAAGCTACGGTGCAGAGCAGCCTCAGCAGCAACAAACGAATTATCAAAACCAGAGTCCGGTTCAACAGCCAAGCGCTGCACCTTCTGCTCCGCAAGAGCAGCCAGCGCGTGCAACTTCGCCTATGAGTGGTTTACGCCACCAATTACGTTCTCAACGTAGAGGCAGTTCGGCAACAGAAAACAAAGGCTCGGCGCCAAAAAAGGCTAAAGCGACACCAGCTAAAACTTCAGTTCTTGATCGAGTTGCTCAGCAACACGGTGGTTCTGAGCGGGTGTCGCCAGCTTCTTTATCAGCCTCTTCGACAGAAAATGTGACCAACGATAATGAACCTTATCGCTGGAAACCGTCTAAACCTGTAGTGAAAGAGGTGAGCAAAGAGCTTACACCTACTCAGATCAAACGTGCGTTGGAGCATATTAAGACACCAGAAATGGTCGATAAATTGCTTCAAGAGTCGATTGCTCAAGATGAATGGTCAGCCACGATTCAAAAGCTAGACACAGCCAAGCTTGTTGAACAGTTAGCATTGAACTCAGTGTTTGCTAAAAACGACACATCAATCACTTTAACGTTAAGAGCGAGCCAAGCTCACTTGAATACCGACCGCGCGCAGAGTGAGTTATTGCAGTCTCTCAATACTGTGCTTGGAGAAGAGTGTCATTTGAGTGTTGAAATCGGTGATGGTGGAGAAACGCCGCTAGAATTACGAGAACGACTGTATCAAGGTAAGTTGAAAGACGCGTTTACCGCTTTAGAAAACGATGCCAACGTACAGTTCATTGAAAGACGTTTTGCCGCTGAACTCGACAGAGACAGCGTTCGTCCTATCTAGAACGTTTTCTTGTTTAGTGACCGGCATATCATCCCAGATAAGCAAATCTGAGAACTGAACATCGAGGGGTTGAATCACACTGTTTTAACCCCCATTTAAGCTCGTATAGCTTAATTAATTTTAATAAACCAATTAGACCAGAGAGTATTAACATGTTTGGTAAAGGCGGTATGGGCAACATGATGAAGCAAGCCCAGCAAATGCAAGAGCGCATGCAAAAGCTTCAAGAAGAAATCGCAAATATGGAAGTTACAGGTGAGTCAGGTGCTGGCCTTGTAAAAGTAACGATCACTGGTAGCCACAGCGTTCGCCGTGTTGATATCGATGAAAGCCTAATGGAAGACGATAAAGAGATGCTTGAAGATCTTATCGCTGCTGCTTTCAACGATGCGGCTCGTCGCGTTGAAGAAACTCAAAAAGAGAAAATGGCTAGCGTAACTGGCGGAATGCAACTTCCACCAGGTATGAAGATGCCTTTCTAAGTAACTTATTCTTAAAGGTTAATTCAGGTGGTGGTTTGTGTTGAACAGGCTATTACTTGAACATTAGAACGGTTAAATATGCGTACCAGTCATATGCTGGAGCATTTGATGGAGGCCTTACGTTGTCTACCTGGGGTTGGCCCCAAGTCGGCGCAGCGTATGGCCTTTCATTTGTTACAGCGCGATAGAAAAGGCGGCCTACAGTTGGCTGAAGCTCTTAGCCAAGCAATGACCGAAATTGGTCACTGTAATGAGTGCCGTACTTTTACTGAAGAAGATACTTGCCACATTTGTACCAATCCTAAACGTCAGGAAAATGGTCAAATCTGTGTAGTAGAGAGCCCTGCAGACATTGCAGCTATCGAAGCAACTGGCCAATATTCAGGTCGTTACTTTGTATTGATGGGTCATCTTTCACCACTTGATGGTATTGGTCCAAGTGACATCGGTCTCGATGTTTTGGACTACCGTCTGCGTCGTGGTGATATCTCGGAAGTAATCCTAGCGACTAACCCAACAGTTGAAGGGGAAGCGACAGCGCACTACATTGCTGAGCTATGTAATGCCCATGAAGTGAACGCTAGCCGTATCGCTCATGGTGTTCCCGTTGGTGGTGAGCTAGAGCTGGTGGATGGCACCACGCTTTCGCACTCCTTACTCGGTCGTCATAAGATCTAAAAAAGCCGCTTGGTGAAGCATCACTAAGCGGTTTTTTCTTTTATTGCTTTAGACGTTTTTCAGCGCTTAATCTGAACCTCTTACCGCTTTGTATATCATCGCGCCAATCACGGCACCAATAATCGGTGCAACCCAGAATAGCCATAATTGCGAAACGGCCCAATCACCGACAAATACAGCCACGCCGGTACTTCGAGCAGGGTTCACAGAGGTGTTGGTTACAGGAATACTGATAAGGTGAATCAAGGTCAAACAGAGACCAATCGCAATGGGTGCAAACCCAGCAGGCGCTTTTGAATCAGTTGCGCCCATGATCACGAATAGGAATACCATGGTCATGACCACTTCACAGACCAGTGCAGCGGTAAGCGAGTAGCCGCCCGGTGAGTGTTCACCATAACCATTTGAAGCAAAGCCAGATGCCGCAGCGTCAAAGCCTGCTTGGCCTGAAGCAATCACAAATAACACACCACCCGCGATAATACCGCCAATGACCTGGGCAATAATGTAAGGTGCGACGTCTTTGGCATCAAAGCGGCCACCGCTCCAAAGACCAATTGTAACAGCAGGGTTGAGATGACAGCCGGATATATGGCCAATAGCAAAAGCCATGGTGA
The DNA here is from genome assembly GCF_041470505.1 of Vibrio sp. 10N.261.55.C5. Taxonomy (NCBI): domain Bacteria; kingdom Pseudomonadati; phylum Pseudomonadota; class Gammaproteobacteria; order Vibrionales; family Vibrionaceae; genus Vibrio; species Vibrio sp. 10N.261.55.C5. The sequence goes on along the minus strand of NZ_JBFRMS010000013.1, from coordinate 45,737 downwards.
GTACGGTTAAACCAAACGCGAGGGAAACCCCGAGTAAGCCGATACCTACATCGGGAAAAGCAGCGGCTAAGACGGCACTACCACAACCACCTAACACCAACCAAAATGTACCGAATATTTCTGCGATATACCTATTCATAACGATCCTTATTAATCTGTACCAGTATCAACAAGATAGTTTAGATTTCGAAGAATTGTGAAATCTTAGATATATAGGAGGAAGAAAAGGTCAGATAATCTTAGGTAATGGCTTCTAACTCGATCAGGTTATCAAGGGCTTCTTGGTCGGTTTTACCACAAATGACAGGGCAAGCTTTGAATTGGTGACATACCTTCGGGCGTGAAGGTTGACCAAATAATTTGCAGAGATCTTGCTCATTTAATTGGATGCAGCGTACCCCAGCAGGCTTACCATTAGGCATTCCAGGAATAGCAGATGTAATACTTGGAGCGATACAGCATGCTCCACAACCTAGGCGACATTCCATCAAATTAAACTCACTAAATAACAGGGTGCGCGATAGTAGCAAAAAATGATGAGAGTGACAGCTGTTGATTGAATCAAAGAATGAACAATTATTATCCTTGAACTTTTTATGGGCTAGCGGTATAACACGCACCCCAGTAAAAGAGTAAGAAGTAATCCTATGACGAATCCATTTTGGCAAGAAAAGACACTAGAACAGATGACCGAGAATGAGTGGGAATCACTTTGCGACGGTTGTGGTAAGTGCTGCCTACATAAACTAATGGATGAAGATAGCGATGAAGTTTACTACACCAATGTGGCGTGTAGCTGGTTAAACGACAAAACATGTTCGTGTAAAGATTACCCGAACCGCTTCACTTCAGGTGAAGAGTGTTTGAAGCTGACTCGTGACAAGATCGATGAGTTTCACTGGCTACCAGACACTTGTGCTTACCGCCTTTTATCAGAATCTAAGCCGATTCCTGAATGGCACCCGTTGATCACCGGATCAAAAACAGAGATGCATGCAGCAGGTGAAAGCGTTCGTAACAAAGTGGTATACGAAATCGATGTTGTCGATTGGGAAGATCACATCTTGAACCACCCGAACCGCTAGTTAACGAAGACTAGTCAATCACCCGAATAAAAAAAGGCTCACATTTCTGTGAGCCTTTGTCGTATTTAGGAGGGTCCAAATCAATGGACTGTGTCATGGCTAATGTCAAGCAAGCGGTAAGTCTGCAACCACCTGATTGAACGTGATACGAGCATTCTGAGCTTGCTCAGATAACTCGATCTTTTTCGCTTGTGCGGCACTAAGATTACTCTCGGCCTGCTCAAGTGCTTGTTGTAGGTTCTCTGGTAACTCGTGAGTTTCCATTTGTGAACCTTGTTCTAACACATAAGCGCGAATTTCTTTCTTCACTGCGGCAAGTTCTGTGTAAGCAACACGCTCAAGTTCTGCGGCTTCTTGTGCTGCATCTCTTTCTTTCTCAAACTGAGCCAACGCCATACCTTCAGCAGACCAAGGGTCCATGTCTGGCAGTTCTTCGATGTTGATCGTTGGCTCGATATACGCATCTTGATGGCGTAGGTCGAGGTTAGTCGCACGAACCGCTGAAATCATCAGCATCACAGAGATAGCAAGCAGTGGTAAGCCACCAACAATCGCCGCCGTTTGTAGCGTACTTAGACCGCCTAAGAACATTAGAATCGTTGGTAAGAACGACAGAGTAAATGCCCAGAACATACGGTTCCAGCGCATTGGCTCTTCGGTCACGTTGTTTTGTACAACAGACGCTAGGATGTATGAGATAGAGTCAAATGTTGTTGCCGTGAAAATGATACACAGCATTGTAAATACAGCGATAACCAGCGTGCTCATTGGCAATTGTGCAAGCATCGAGAAGATAGCTTTGGTTGCGCCTTCCGCATTCAAAATGGCAACGACATCTAGCTCACCAGAAAGCTGCAGTGATAGGCCGTAGTTACCTAAGATCATGAAGAACAGGAAACAACCTAGAGAACCAAAGAAGATCGACCCTGACACCATTTGTTTGATGGTTCTGCCGCGAGAGATACGCGCAACAAACAGACCCATACTCGGTGCAAATACTAGCCACCATGCCCAGTAGAAAATCGTCCAGTCTTGTGGGAAGTGAGTGTTTTCGAATGTACCGTAACCACCAAATGGTTCAGCCCACGTTGCCATCACGAAGAAGTTAGACAGTAGACGACCAATTGAGTCTAAGCCTGTTTCTAACATGAAGATTGTTGGACCCGCGATCAGAACGAAAGCCAGTAGACCCATCGCACCCCAGAAGTTGATGTTACTTAGGATCTTGATGCCTTTTTCCAATCCAGCATAAGATGAGTAAGCAAAAATCGCAGTACACACTAAAAGCACCATCACTTGCGTTAGGTTATTTTTAGGTAGACCAAATAGGTGATTTAGACCTTCAGTGATCAGAGGAGCGGCTAAACCTAATGTTGTTGCAGCGCCGCCTAATAGACCGAAAATGAATAGGATATCAACGATCTTTCCTGGTACGCCTTTACTACGGTGTTCACCAAGAACAGGCATTAATGCGCTTGAAATCTTTAGAACAGGTTGTTTACGTACGTAGAAGAAGTAAGCGATAGGAATTGCCGGGATTAGGTAGATAGACCATGCGATTGGTCCCCAGTGGAATAGGCCGTAGGTCGCAGCCCAGCGTACTGCTTCTTCACTGCCAGGTTCTAGTTGGAAAGGCGGTGATTGGTAGTAGTAAGCCCACTCAATACAGCCCCAATACAAGATACTTGCACCGATACCGCCACAAAATAGCATGGCAGCCCATGATGCAGTTTTAAACTCAGGCTCTTCATCAGCTTCGCCTAGTTTAATTTGTCCCATATCACTGAATACTACGTACACCATAAATGCACAGGCTGCGAGACCTAGAGCAAGATACAGGAATCCGAGTTGATCAGTCATGAATGTTTTCGCAACCGCAATCCAGTCTGCGCCCTGTGCAGGGAACAAAATGAGCGGGAAAACTATCGTGAGTAGGAGTGCTATAGCACCAAAAAAGGTTGGCTTATCGATAAGCTCAAAAGTGTTTTTCACGAGTATTATTCCATTAAAATGAGAGCGGAATTATGGAATGAACTCGTTTTTTAGACCTAATCGGGTCTATTGTCGTAACGATAAATCGCTTTTATTCTAGAGAATGCGATAGGTTGGCAAGGCTAAATGAGTGCGAGAAGAATACCGCCTACGGTTGCCGCTGCGGACAGGTATTGCCCCGCTGAATAAGAACCATCATCTTCTTCTTCAATCTTATCTGGGTGATCCATACCCAAGGCACCATGAGCGAATGACTCAACTTTATCGGTAACTGTCGCGTTTTCTGCTTCGACTTTCTTCGCTTCTTTATCAATTTCTTTTAGGGCAGATAAGAGTGCTTTGCCTTCATCAGAAAGCTTAACCGTATTTTGCTCAACCTTAAGCGGTGTAGGCTTTTCAGCTTCGTTAGCTGAACTCTTAGCGTTCATCTGCGAAGGCGAATACAGCTGAGTATTACTCGTTCCTACTGGCGTCATATAGCTCTCCTTACCTATCCTTAAATATAGTATCGGCAGAGGTGTGAAAAACTTGTGCAATTAATCATCGATAGTGATGTTTTTTTATTCGCACATTACATTTTCGTCTGCTTGTTAAATCGTCTATTTACTAAGCAAGTCTTGTGCCGATAAGAATGTTTGATTTTAGATAGAGTTAGGATGAATGACGGGAACGTGATCAAGTTGTGACGATGGGCTAATTATCTAGGATTAGCCCATCGACTCTTTAGCTTAGAAGAGTGGATCAACAGATCCTACTCACACTCTAGGCTAGCGCTACGTTTTGACAGATGCTTGTATGCCTTCATTCGGTTCTCTTTTTTTACAAAGCGAGCCGGCGGCGAAAGCACTTCAAGCTGATAATCACCGCTATCCGATGAGATCGCTTCAACCGGGCTGATGATGGCGATTTTTAAATCAGGGTTACGACGTAGAATTGATGCCGCCGTCCCTAAACCACCCTCGGTGTGGAACTTGCCAGCCACGTGAATCACTTGTTTATCAGGGTTTGATGCTAGGTAATCCACAATCGACTCAGCCATGGTTTCGTCCCAGGTAACCTGAGCGGCAAACTGCTTTTCTGTTTGCTCTGGCGTACCGTGATGCATAGAAGCCATGAACTTTTCTTTGTAAGGGCTATCGCCAGTTTCCACTTCGGCAGCAATCCATTGGCGTTGCTCGGTCGATAATTGGTCTAGGTAAGGCAATCCTTTACGGCCAATACACTGCACGAATGGCTTTGGTGCATTTGCCGCAATAACATCGACGTCGTTGGCTTTTGCGAACTCAACTAACGCGCGGTAATCACTTTCGTAATTTGGCCAAGCTGCCGCTTGAGACATGAGAATTTGTTCGCCAATTTCGCCGTTTAAGTATTGGTCAAGTGTGGCTTGGTGCTCTCGAGTGAACTGTTCCATTGAAAGCGCAATGTTTGATGTTGCGTTGCGGCGCGCTTTTAAGAAGTCGGTTTGGAAGCGGTGAATGGCAGAATGCGTGTGCCATTCGCCAATTAGAAACACATCAGCGTCAATCAGCTGCTCGGGTAATGCATCGAGAGAAAGTGTTTCGCCTTGTGGAGAAGCGAACTGGTAGTCATAGAATGTGGAAACGGATTCCGTTTGAGCCACTTTTTGAGAAGTGTCTTTTGCAGGTTGACTAGCACAAGCCGTGAGAAGAGTAGCTAATCCGATAAGAATAATACGTTGCATGAAATGCCTCCTTGAAGAACACGCATACTAAAGGAGGCAAGATAAGATTTCAATGCAAACGATAATCAATATCAATTAAATTTGTTTGCGGTACACTCGCAGCATAAAGTCAGCTTCACAGTTGAATTGCTCTGCCTCGGTGAGTTGTAGTTTAAACTCTTCACTCGCCTTCCAAGCAAACGGCGTCATCTGTAGCAGGTCGAATGCATCTGACCCCGATAGTTCCATCATATAGTTTAGTTGCTCTTGATGCTCAAGCGTAAAACCTTCGATCACTTCTGGATCTTCGTCGTGCAAGCGAACGCCATCATAAATTGCATCACGCAGTTGATACAGGTGTCGGCTAGCTGGTGTCACGGTGATCACCACACCATTATCTTTGATGGTGCGTTGTAACTCTTCAGCCTTGCAAGGCGCGTAAATGCGTAGAATTCCGTCTAAGCTGTTTTCAGCAAAGGGTAGGCGATGGCTTGATGCAACTGAGAAGTCGACAGCAGGGTAGCGTTTAGCGGCGTATTTGATAGCAATCTTAGAAATGTCTAGGCCAAAAGTAGCCCCTTTCTTTTCTTGAAGATTCACAGCAATTTCGTTGGTGTAATAACCTTCGCCACAACCAATATCCAATAGGCTAGGCGTCTCTTCTGGTAGATAGCGAGAACACAACGTCACCACCGCTTGGCGCATTGGGTCATAGTGGTTACCTTCAAGGAAGCGACGACGTGCCTGCATCATCTCTTTGTTGTCACCTGGATCTTTTGAGCGTTTGTGGTGCGCAGGCATCAAATTGACGTAGCCTTCTTTCGCTAGGTCGAACTGATGGTTCTTTTCACACTTAAACGTACGATCGTTTTGAGATAAAGGTTGGTGACACAAAGGGCATTGGTAAGTCATGGAGACCTCTAAAGGAGAATAGACAGCGCAAGTGTAACGAGCTAAAACCAAAAAGTAAAAGAGCGACATAAAGCCGCTCAAAAATCGTTTTTTATAACTGTATTTATACGGTTATTGGGCACTAATCACAGTAATCAGCTGGTGGCTTTCACTAGGCTGTAATGTTTTTCCTGCTTCTAGGCTTGGTGCGTGCAGTGTTGATTCAACACATAGCATGGTTAGGTAACCGTCGTCTTGCATGTCGCCCATACTTGCAGCGCCTTCTGCCCACGGGTTCCACAGTACTGCAGAGTTATGACCGTGGTTTTCAACTGTTAGCGTGCGATCCAGCTTCTTGTCAGCAACAAAGATTTGCGCTTCTGGTTGCGTGTAAACGCGGTCAATCGTGTCGGTCAGTACCAGTTCAGATCCACCTTGGCAGATCTTGCCACCTTGCAGGCTATCAATGTACTCAGCACCCATACCAGTGGTGGTTGTGTTGTGGATATCGCCAACGTTTAGGTAAGTGTGTAGTGCACCAGAGAAAGTCCATGGCTGAGAATCAGTGTTCTTCACGTCCAGCGTTACTTTTAGTTGTTCGCCGATCTCAACATTCAAGCGAGCATCAAACTGATGAGGCCATACTGCTAGCGTCTCTTCGCTTGGCTTCAGACCTAAGCTAACAATCACGCCAGCTTCGCTTTCACGGTGTTCAACCAATTGCCATTCACTTGAACGGGCAAAACCATGTGCTGGTGCTGCAATGCGGCCAAACCAAGGCCAACATACTGGAATACCACCACGCAGAGCCGTTTTACCATCGAACTTAGCTTGTTGGCTCATCCAAATTAGGTCTTCTTGACCTTGCGGTTGGAATGACACCACATGGCCGCCAAACAGTGAAATCGCTGCGTTTGCTTTATCGTGGATAACGCGAACCAGTTTTACACCTTCGTGTTCAACGATAGTGACGTTGTCAGAAAGTACCGTCAGTGCAGGTAGAGTAGATAAATCCATTACATGATCCTTCTAAGGAAATTGAATTCAAATGCTGACTAGAGTGATGCTTGTGTTTTCATGAGTAACAAGCAGAGTCAGTATTAGAATTGAATTTTGCGTTTGGGCTATCTTGATGAGCTTAGACAGACGCGGTTTAAAAGATAGCAGGCATTAAAAAGGCGACACTAAGGTCGCCTTTTTCAAAGTCTGCTCAAAACAGTCTTCGCTAATGCTTATCTAAAGCGATTTCTAAAAAGAAATTACTTAGAGATGTGAGCGATTAGGTCTAGAACTTTGTTTGAGTAACCGATTTCGTTGTCGTACCAAGATACAACTTTAACGAATTTGTCAGTTAGAGCAACACCAGCTTTAGCATCGAATACTGAAGTTTGAACTTCACCGATGAAATCTTGTGATACTACTTGGTCTTCAGTGTAACCAAGAACGCCAGCCATTTCGCCTTCAGAAGCTTCTTTCATTGCAGCACAAATTTCTTCGTAAGATGCAGCTTCTTTTAGGTTAACTGTTAGGTCAACTACAGATACGTTAGCAGTTGGTACACGGAAAGCCATACCAGTTAGAAGGCCGTTTAGTTCTGGAAGAACAACGCCTACAGCTTTAGCAGCACCAGTTGAAGATGGGATGATGTTTTGAGAAGCACCACGGCCACCGCGCCAGTCTTTAGCAGAAGGGCCATCTACAGTTTTTTGAGTTGCTGTAGTAGCGTGAACTGTAGTCATAAGACCAGACTCAATGCCCCACTTATCGTTAAGTACTTTAGCGATAGGTGCAAGACAGTTAGTAGTACAAGAAGCGTTAGAAACGATGTCTTGACCAGCGTAAGATGCTTGGTTAACGCCCATTACGAACATCGGAGTTGCATCTTTAGAAGGACCAGTAAGAACTACTTTCTTAGCGCCAGCAGTGATGTGCTTACGTGCAGTCTCGTCAGTTAGGAAAAGACCAGTTGCTTCAGCAACTACGTCTACGTCGATAGCATCCCACTTAAGGTCTTCTGGGTTACGCTCAGCTGTAACACGTACAGTTTTACCGTTAACGATTAGGTTACCGCCTTCAACTTCAACAGTACCGTTGAAACGGCCGTGAGTTGAGTCGTACTTAAGCATGTATGCCATGTACTCTACGTCGATTAGATCGTTAATACCTACTACTTCGATGTCTGCACGCTCTTGAGCTGCGCGGAATACGAAACGGCCGATACGGCCAAAACCGTTAATACCTACTTTGATAGTCATTGTAGTTGCTCCACAACTTAATTTCTGATTAAAGATAACTGGTAGTAAAATTACAGAATCCAGTATACATCTGCAATAGATAATCCGACTTAACTTGTTTAATGTCAAAAAAAAGCGACGCTTTTCTTAACAATTGGGTGTAAGTGCTTGAAAATTGACCATTGCAAGTGGCTCTGTACCCTTCCAGTTGGGTAAAATACCCCTAAATGATGATTCACTTATGAGTGTATATGTACAATGTTTCCTGGTGAGAAAGTATGTGCTACAAAACGACTCATATGCAAGCCTTTATAGAAAAAAGTAAATATAATAACTGAGAATGTGGAGAGATATTAACGTGATTCAAAAGGAAGGAAATATGATAAAGCCTGATGAATACTGGCGTGAGCGCCTAACGGACGACGAATTTTCAGTGTGTCGTGAGCGTGGTACTGAAGCCCCATATAGCGGCAAGTTACTGCACAACCATAAGACTGGCGTCTATAGCTGCACATGCTGTGAAAGCCCTTTGTTTCTGTCGGATAACAAATATGACTCAGGGTGTGGTTGGCCAAGCTTTGATGCCCCAGTGAATGATGAAGCAGTACGCTATATAGAAGATCTAAGTCACGGAATGAAGCGTGTAGAGATCCGTTGTACCGCCTGTGATAGCCATTTAGGTCACGTTTTTCCAGATGGCCCGAAGACCACAGGTGAACGGTTCTGTGTTAATTCAGTGTCGTTAATTTTCAACAAAAATGACGAAAGTACGAAATAACTTGTAACTATTGTCTAATCCTTACAGGTCGCATTTGTCGATTTAGGAATGCTGAAACGCCCAAGATTTCAGATTTAACTCTAGTACAAATAAAAACAGCTACCAAAAAGGTAGCTGTTTTTATTTGAAAGCAGGTGAATAAGAAGCTTAAGTAAGAACACTATAAATGAAGCGATCAGTAACTCGGGACGATTGAAGGGCTGTAAATTCCATCCTCAATCGCTTCGACGATGTTATCTGCGTCTTTATTTAGCTTCTTATAGGTTGCCTTGTCGAAATGGTACAACACCGTGAGCTCGGCTTCAGAAGCAATCGGCACGTCAAAGTCTTTGGCAACCATTGCCCAAACGTACGCTTTTTCCATATGTCCCAGGCTGTGGTTGATACTGGCCATCGACTTGAAGATTTCAGTGTTGGCTACCGAGCCATTAGAAAGCGTTAGCGCATTATTGAGTAGCTTAAGTGTCTTTATATGATTGCGGGTGGTATAGAAGGTTGCCAAGGCATATTGCATCTCAGCTGTGTTTAACGCTTCAGAGCCTTCTAGTTGTAGGAAACTGCGTCTGGCATTGGTGTCCCCAGTTTGCGACCACAAGAAGTAAAGCGTTTCCGGTGTATCAGATTTCGATAGCTCATCAACAATGCGCTCAGACTCTTCGATACTGTGCATTAAAGAGGTAAAGCGACGCTCTTGCAGCTTAGATTGATCGATCGTTTCGATCTGTGCCGCGAGCTCTAGGCACTTTTTGTAGGCAGTGACTAATTCGAATTCTTTAATTTTGTTGATTTCGGTGGGTTGCTTCTGAACTTCAAATCGATGCCAGATGAGGTCGGTACGTGCGACACGACATTGCCCATCGTTCATGTTCAATTGTTCACACTGAAGACCCGGATTGCTTTGGCACAGTTGTTCGGTATTTTTGTTCCCTTCAAGACACCCAACCAGAGTGAAAGGCAATAGGCTAATCGCCAACCATTTCATAATTTTCATATTCCTTCACTTGTGATCAGGTGCACTTATTATTGGTCAGGTTCTTGACTCAATTCTGTTACGGGTTATTTTCTGGTGAAAATTGTTAAAACTAAGGCTTTACCATGGATGCAGAACAACTTCTTAGCGCAATGACACCCGAGGTCTACGAACGTTTAACCTACGCAGTTGAAACGGGTAAATGGCCAGAAGGTACGGCGCTCTCAAAAGAACAGCGCGACTCGTGTATGCAAGCGGTTATGTTATACCAATCTAAACATAACTCTGAAGCTCAACATATGACAATTGCAGCTGGTGGTGAGATTAGCTTTAAATCTAAGTCTGAACTAAAGAAACAGTTTAAGTCAGATCAAGAAGACATTGTTAGGGTTAACCCGAATCATTAAGCTTAAATTACAACAAAGGGGTGGCAATGTGCCACCCCTTTTAGTTTAACTCGTTTATTTATAAGCAATAAAACGATTTAGTTCACGTTAAGCCGCCGTTACTTTCATAGAATAACTGGCTTTAACGTGAATCCTTGAACAGGTTATAAGCTCATCTCACCGCGCAATACTTGTTGCATCTGAGCCTTCACTTCTTCGTAGCCTAGGTTTTGGCTTAATAGATAATGCAACTTCGCCAGTGCCGCTTCTGGTGTCATATCGTAACCACTCACCACGCCCGCTTCTGCTAGTGCACAACCTGTCGCGTAACCACCCATGTTGACTTTACCAGCCAAACATTGAGTTAGGTTCACCACAATAACACCGCGCTCTGAGGCATCTTTCAGGTGCTGAAGCAGTTCTGGGTTTTGTGGTGCGTTACCCACACCGAAAGTAAGCAGAATCATCGCGTTAACAGGTTGTAATAGCGTGTTACGGATAACTTCGTGTGAGATGCCTGGGTACATTGTGATTACGCCGATAGGTTGCGGAGTAATGTTATGAACCTTGAAAGCACCTTTAGGTTGTTCGTTTACCTTTACGTTATTGCTAAGTTGGATATTGATACCCGCTTCTAGCAATGGATTCAGGTTTGGAGACGTAAACGCATTGAAGCCATCTGCGTGTGATTTTGTGCTGCGGTTACCACGCATCAACTTGTTGTTGAAGAACAGTGTCACTTCGTTGATAGGGTAGTTTGCGGCAATGTGTAGCGCATTCAGCAGGTTTGCTTGTCCGTCTGAACGAAGCTCTGCTAGTGGGATCTGAGAGCCCGTAACAATCACAGGTTTGCCGAGGTTTTCAAGCATGAAAGACAGTGCAGAGGCAGTGTAAGCCATAGTGTCTGTGCCATGCAGGATAACGAAACCATCGTACTTATCGTAGTTCGCGCGAATGTCATCAGCGATAGTCTGCCAATCAAGTGGCGTCATATCTGAAGAGTCCATTAATGGAGAGTATTCGTGAATGGTGTACTTAGGCATCTCTGGGCGATGGAATTCAGGCATGCCAGCTAGCTGCTTATCCATGAAACCTGCGACTGGAACATAGCCGTGGTCAATAGACTTCTGCATGCCAATTGTGCCGCCGGTGTACGCGATATAGATGTGTTTTCTTTCCATGGCGATTAATACTTAGTGTGATGTAGGGAACAGGGGGGCGATTATAGCGAATTATCATGCAATAAAAAGAGGCACCTCACACAGAGGTACCCCTTAGTCATTGAGTTATTGGCTCAACTTATTGAACTTGGCAATTTAAGCAGAAAGCGTATCGGCCTTGTGGGTCGTTAAAGCTGCCTAACAGCTGGCTATCTTGAGCTAACTGCTGAGTAACAGGCTGTAAACTGCTTGGTATCATCGATTGAATATCTAGGCCTATCGACATCTGAACTTGGTTCATAAATTCTTGAATAAATTGTTCAGTGGCCGAAAGTGGCTCTTCTACCCAGTAGATGTTGTAGCTTTCAAGCTCTGCAAGTGAAGCCGCAGCTGCAACCGCATCATCGAAATCACCAATCTCATCGACTAAGCCTTTCTGAATCGCATCTTGACCTGTCCAAACTCGACCTTGAGCAATCTTGTCGACAGCATCGACTTCCAGACCGCGATTTTCTCCAACTAGGCTGATGAATCGGCGGTATCCGTTTTCAATGCCCATTTGGAACGCGTCTTTCGCGCCATCGCTAAGTCCAGTTGTAATACCAAGACCTGAGAAAGGTGAGGTGCCAACGCCATCAGTGTAAACACCAATATCGTTCAACCCTTTTTCGAAGGTGGTGATAACACTGAAGATACCAATTGAACCCGTTAGTGTGGTTGGCTGAGCTAGGATCTTATCCGCACCCATCGAGATCCAGTAACCACCCGAAGCAGCAAGGCTCGACATCGACACAACAACCGGTTTACCCGCTTGCTTGATCGCTTCTATTTCATTACGGATAACTTCAGAAGCAAAGGCACTGCCACCTGGGCTATCGACACGAAGTACAACCGCTTTCACTTTATCGTCGTTACGTGCTTGGCGCAGTAGGGCTGCTGTGGTATCGCCGCCAACGGTGCCACGTGGTTGCTTGCCATCCATAATTGCGCCGCTCGCTACAATCACGGCAACGTCGTGTGATTCACTAGTCATGTTTGGAAGCATGGTTGTACGGTATTCGTAGTAACCAAACGCGTTGTAGCTGTCTTGGCCGTCACTGCCGAAAACATCGGCAAGCTCTAGTCGAACTTGCTGGCGTGTCGCTAGCTCATCCACTAAGCCAAGTTTCTCGGCCAGTTTTGCAATGTCACCGTCCACAGACTCAAGTTCTTTCAAGAAGGTGTCCATGCTTGGGTTCAGTGTCTTAGCGTCTATTTGACGGTTGTTGCTGACGTCATCAACGTACGCACCCCATAGTTGGCTTAACCAACGAGAAGCGGACTCTTTCGCTGCGTCTGACATGTCATCACGAATGAAAGGCTCAATAGCTGACTTATAAGTGCCCACACGGAACACGTGCGTGTTTACGTCTAGTTTCTCTAACAACGTTTTGTAGTAAAGCGAGTAAGCGCTATAGCCTTTAAGAAGAACCCCACCATCTGGTGATAGGAAGACCTTAGTTGCGTAGCTGGCTAGGTAGTATTGGCTTTGGTTGTAAAAGTCACCCACCGCATAAATCGGTTTGCCTGTTGCTTTGAACTCATTCAATGCTTTAGCAATGTAGCGTAGCTTGGTCAGGTTGGTTTCTGGCAGCTCTTTGAGAGCTAAAACGATACCAGTAACCTTGTCATCGTCTTTTGCGTAGCGAATCGTTTCAACGATATCAAACAGGATGTTCTCTTTTGGAAGGTCTTTGCCAAGTAGTGAACCTGTGACCGAATCCATCGGATTGATATAGCGGCTTTGTTCCACAATAGGGCCAGACAGATTAAGCACTAAAGCCGAATCCTGAGGAACCGTCGGTTGAGCCGTATCTGAATGGAAGTACACAAAGTAGATGATGGCGATACTGAGTAAAAAGACTAGGTTAACCAGCGCAAGACGTACAAACGTAATGAGCTTCCAAATCCCTTTAAAGAACATGCCTATAAATTTGAATATTTTTTTCATTCTGTCTCCGCAGTGAGATCACGTCGCTTTAACAAGCCGTAGTACCATTAATCTCAATAATATGAACTGCTTAGTATCCTACGATAATTCCCAAGCTCAAACTACACCAAGAATTGTTAATCGATATATATTCTCATTAAGTGTAGTCAAATTAAGGGCTTCTGAACGATTAATACGTGCAGCATTATGATCGGTGTTACAAAAATGTAAACGGTTGTTTGAACTTTTGGTAATTGAACTATACTGTGGTCAGACCACAAGGATAAAATAATAGAAGTGATGTCTGCCATGTACCCACATTTACTTGAACCACTCGATCTTGGATTTACCCAGTTACGTAACCGTGTATTGATGGGATCAATGCATACAGGTTTAGAAGAAAATAAAGAAGGTCTCCACAAACTCGCCGCGTTTTATGAAGAGCGAGCAAAAGGAGGCGTTGGCCTTATTGTTACTGGTGGTTTCTCTCCTAATTTACGTGGCAGATTAACCCCATTCAGTGCTGAATTCAGTAAAGTAAAGCACGCTAAAGCGCACCAAGTTGTTACCGAAGCCGTCCACAAGCACGGCGGTAAAATTGCGCTTCAATTGTTGCATGCAGGTCGTTATGCGATGCACCCATTTGCGCAAAGTGCGTCTGGCATTAAAGCGCCTATCGCTAAGTTCGCTCCAAGTGAGATGAGCCCTCGTCAGATTAAAAAGACCATTGGTGCCTTTGCCAACAGTGCCGAACTCGCCCAAGTCGCGGGTTACGACGGCATTGAGATTATGGGATCTGAAGGTTACTTGATTAACCAATTCATCTGTAAACGTACCAATATGCGTTACGACGAATGGGGCGGTTCTTATGAGAAGCGCATGCGTTTCCCGCTGGAGATTGTTAAATCGATTCGCGCAGCAGTGGGTGACGACTTCATTATTATTTTCCGACTGTCGATGCTGGATTTGGTTGAGCAAGGCAGCACCTTTGAAGATGTTGTTCTATTGGCTCAAAAGCTGGAAGAAGCAGGCGTGACTATTATCAATACCGGCATCGGTTGGCATGAAGCGCGTGTTCCGACTATCGCGACACAAGTACCACGTGGTGCATTCTCTTGGGTGACGGAAAAAGTGAAACCATACGTGTCGATCCCAGTGGTGACATGTAACCGAATTAATACGCCAGAAGAGGCCGAACGTATTCTTAGCTCTGGGCAGGCTGATATGGTGTCTATGGCGCGTCCATTCTTGGCAGACCCGGATTTTGTTAATAAAGCAGCTCAAGACCAAGCTCAGTTCATCAATACCTGTATCGGTTGTAACCAAGCTTGCCTTGATAACGTGTTTAAAGGTAAACGTGCGAGCTGTTTGGTGAACCCACGCGCTTGTTACGAGACTGAAATTGTTGTTCAGCCAGCGCAAGCGACTAAGACCATTGCGGTTGTCGGCGCAGGCCCAGCCGGTTTAGCTTGTGCGACGACACTAGCCCAGCGTGGACACAAGGTTGACTTGATTGAGAAAAATGACCGTATCGGCGGCCAGTTTAGATTAGCAATGCAGATACCGGGCAAAGAAGAGTTCAGAGAAACGATTCGTTATTTTGCTAACCAAATCGATGCATCCGGCGTGAATCTGAAACTGGATACGGAAGCAACGTTTGAGATGTTGTTGAAGTACGATGAAGTGGTGATGGCTGCTGGCGTAGAGCCAAGAAAGCTCGATATTGAGGGCATTGACCAAGAAAACGTGGTCGATTACCAAACCTTGATTCGCGAAAAGACACCAGTAGGCGAAAAGGTCGCGATTGTTGGTGCTGGTGGTATCGGTGTCGATGTGGCAACCATGCTCACCGAGCCGGCGTCACACAGCCTAGATGATTGGCTGCATGAGTGGGGCATCGATAAGAACATGGAACACCCAGGTGGTTTGTATCCTTACCCGGATTCATTCAGCGACAAAACGGTTTGGGTGATGCAGCGTAAAGCGGGGCGTGTTGGTAAAGGTCCGGGCAAAACTACAGGCTGGATTCACAAACGCACACTAGAAAAACGCGGTGTTAATCTACTGGGTGGCGTGAGCTACAACAAGATTGATGACCAAGGTCTGCATATCAGCGTTGGTAAGAAAGAGCAGGTGCTGGATGCTGACTCGGTTATCGTATGTGCAGGTCAGGTGTCAGTTCGTCCATTCGAAGACATGTGGCAAGAGTTTGGTGGCAAACTGCATGTGATAGGCGGCGCCGATTACGCGGGTGAATTGGATGCAGTACGCGCAATTCGTCAAGGTGTTGAGCTAGCGATTAAGTTATAGAATCAGCTATCAAACTGTAATCTTATCAGTAGATATTGTTACTTAATTTGCTGAGTTAGATTTTGAACAAGGCTCCTAAGTCATAGATTTAGGAGCCTTTATTGTTTCTAATCTAGCCTAAATGGACAGCCGTTGAGATTTATTATCGTTTGTATTCTGTGCTAAAGTTCAAGTATACAAATAATAAAGAAATAGTAAGGACTTCAAATGGATGCTTTGGATCTATTGCTCAACAGACGCTCAATCGCAAAACTCTCTGATCCGGCACCTGAAGGTGTGGCGTTAGAAAACATCATCAAAGCAGGGCTGCGTGCTCCAGACCACGGTGCACTAACACCATGGCGCTTTGTTATCGCGCAATGTTCAGGCCTACAAAAGCTTTCAGACATCTTGGTGCGCGCCGCTGAAGCGGATGACAGCGAAGAAGCGGTTATCGAGAAAGTAAAAAAAGCGCCGTTCCGAGCTCCGATGGTGATTACTGTGATTGCCAAAGTAACTGAGCACGAGAAAGTGCCTGCTATCGAACAACATCTGTCTGCGGGTTGTGCTGCACAGGCGATGCAAATGGCCGCAGTCGCACAAGGTTTCCAAGGCTTTTGGCGCTCAGGTAAATGGATGTTCCACCCAGAAGTACACCAAGCATTTGGCCTAGAAGGCGACGATGAAATTGTTGGCTTCCTATACCTAGGCACTCCAGGCTGTACACCAATGAAAGTGCCAGAGCGCGACTTCTCTAAGTTCGTTGAGTTTTTATAAAGAAAGCTGAAGCTTGAATAGTGGAATGCTAACTGTATAAACAACCAGTTTTTCTTGATTTATTAGAGCCACATTAGATAATGTGGCTCTAATTGTTTGTAGCATCTGGAAAAACATGTCTCGCCTTATTATTGCTGAAAAACCAAGCCTCGGCCGCGCGATCGCCGCTGCACTACCTAATCCACAAAAGAAAGACCAAGGGTTTATCAAATGTGGCAATGGGGATGTGGTGACTTGGTGTATTGGACACTTATTGGAGCAGGTTGAGCCAGATGCTTATGATGACCGTTATAAGAAGTGGAACTTAGCAGATCTTCCTATTGTGCCAGAGCAATGGCAGCTAAGACCGCGCAAGACGTCAAGCAAACAGCTCTCGGTGATCCGAAAGCTATTGAAGGACGCGACCCAAATTGTCCATGCGGGTGACCCGGATAGAGAAGGGCAACTGCTAGTTGATGAAGTGATCGACTACTGCAAGGTGTCTAAGGCCAAGAAAGAGTCGATGGACAGGCTGCTGATCAGCGATTTGAACTTACCAGCCGTGAAGCGTGCGCTCTCTCAAATGCGCAGTAACCGAGACTTTATTCCATTGTCTATTTCTGCTTTAGCACGCTCTAGAGCCGATTGGTTGTATGGCATGAACATGACTCGTGCTTATACCTTACTCGGTCAAAAGGCTGGCTACCAAGGTGTGTTGTCGGTCGGGCGAGTACAAACGCCTGTACTTGGTTTGGTGGTAAGGCGCGATGAAGAGATCGAAAACTTTATTCCGAAAGATTACTTCACTTTGCACGCTTTGATCCCTTATCAAAATCACGGCCAGAGCTTTGATATTCGTGCGCGTTGGAAGCCAAGCGAAGCATGTAAACCATGGCAAGATGAAGAAGGGCGCGTGCTCAATCGAAAGCTGGTTGAGAATGTGGCTAACCGAATTGCGAATCAACCCGCGACGGTGACGGAATCAGAGCAAAAGCAAAGTAAACAAGCTGCGCCACTGCCTTACTCGCTGTCAGCCTTGCAGATTGATGCGTCTAAGCGTTTTGGTATGAGTGCTCAACAGGTGTTAGATACGTGTCAGTCATTGTACGAGAAACACAAACTCATCACTTACCCACGTTCTGATAGCCGCTATTTGCCTAAAGAGCACTACTCACAGCGAGAGTCGATCGTAGACGCTATCGCTAACAATGCCAAAGAGCTGCAAAGTGGTGCTCAAGGTGCGGATCTTTCTCTTAAATCAAAAGCATGGAACGACAGTAAGGTCGATGCTCACCACGCGATTATTCCTACTCCGAAGAAGTCATCGGTGAACGGCCTGTCTGCCAACGAGATGAAAATCTATCAGCAAATCGCTCGTCAGTATCTAATGCAGTTTTACCCACCTGCGGTTTTTGCTGATGCTAAGCTGGTCTTTGATATCGCTGGTGGCGTGTTCATCGCAAAAGGGCGTCAGCTTATCAACCCGGGTTGGAAGGTGTTGATGGGTAAAACGGATACCGAAGAAAAAGGGGATGGCACGGATACGGTTCCTCCATTGGATAAAGGTACGGTGTTGACGTGCCGTGAAGGCGTGATTGGTGATAAGAAAACTGAGCCACCAAAACACTTCACGGAAGCGACATTGCTTCAAGCGATGACAGGTATCGCGCGTTTTGTTGCGAACAAAGATCTCAAAGCCATTTTGAAAGAAACCGATGGCCTTGGCACAGAAGCAACCCGTGCGGGTATTCTAGATACTCTATTCAAAAGGCAGCTGCTAACGCGCCAAGGTAAGAGTATTCACAGTAGCCCTGCGGGCAGAGGCTTGATTCATGCCTTACCTGAGGATTCTACCTTCCCAGACATGACGGCACATTGGGAGCACCAGCTGCAAGGCATGGCAGAACGAAATCAAGCGTATCAGCCTTTCATGCAAGCGTTAGAAAGCAAGATTGATGGTTTAATGGGTAAAGTAAAAACGGGAGAAGTTCCTGAATCACTCCGCCACCTTCCTAAAGTCGAGAGACCTGCCTTCAAACGCCGTAAAGGCGGTGGGGCGAAGAAGTCTTACGCCAAGACAGGTACGTATGCTAAGAAAGGTACTTCCGCTAAAAAGAGCACTAAAAGCTAAGACTTATTGAGGTTAGGATTAGCGACCGACTTTACGGCCACAACGTTTAAACAGTTGCTGCCAATAGTCAACATGGCGACGAGTGGATGATCGAAAGGCTTGATGTGCATCTTGGATGGGAAAGTAATAACTGTGCAGTTCAGGTTGCGCGTCAAACATTCCTAGTTGCGGGGCTATGTGCTGATAGTAGCCATCCAGTTGCGCCATGTAAGGCTGAACCTTACCTATGTATTGTTGCTCGAACACATTGTTGAGATAGCGGAACTTAGTGGTGTCTCGTTGTTTACCACAGATGATCTTGTCATCAAAAGTTGTCAGCTGTTTGGTGATGGTATCAAGCTCAACTGACGCCCGAGCGAGCGAGTAGTATAAATCCCCAAGGGTCGAACTCTTCTCTAATACTTCTTGAACCTCAGTGGTTTTGCCGGAAACGAGCGATGTGTTTAACGCTTGATTGATGTGTTCTAACGCATCACTGGTTTGTCGTACCTGATCGCCTATATCAGCGCGTAACCACTGACTACCCCGCATTTGTGACTGCATAGCATCGCTGGCATAGATGAGATTCCATTGATGCAGTGGAAACTGTGCGAGTTTCTGTTGCTCAATTTCTCTTAGTAATTCTACGATCTCTGGGTCTAATTCATTACTGGATAAACATTTGCCCACGCCTTCAAGTAGCGCGACTTGATAATCGTAATTACGAAACTCATCCGCGACCTTGCCCAGAACCGAATTTCTTTCTGCAATCAGATTGAACAATCCACACTGACGAAGCTGGTAGCTGTCGATGAGGCCGATAGAGAGTGAGGGCACGTCAAGCAGCAGTTCTCGTTTTCTCGGTAGGCTTTCAAATTCCCATTCCTCTATTATCTCGTCAGCATCTTGTACTCTGGCTATCTTTGTTTGATAGTCGTCGAACAAGTCGCCGGGGCCATCACTGAAACAGCCAGCTAGCATCACTGTTAGACAAAACAGCGTTGAGTGCTTAACTAGGTTTGAGAGATGCCCTGCATTCATCTGTGGATTACCAGTCAATTTCGCTGCCATCGAAATTGAAGAAGTGACCACTCACTTCGGTATTCGCTGACTCGATGACTTCAATCAGGCCGGAAGCTGAAGTGTCGGTGTCGATCAGAGCATTAGGGCCACCCATTTCAGTCTGCACCCAACCTGGATGCAGTGCTAACACCGTAAAGCCATCATCGGTTAAGTCGTTGCTTAGGCTCTTCACCACGGAGTTTAGAGCGGCTTTAGAGGAGCGATAGATGTAACCGCCGCCTGAGGTGTTCTCTGACATACTGCCGACTCTAGAGGATAAACAAGCGACCTTTTTGATATCGCTGTCTTTGAGTAAAGGCAATAGCGTTTCGACAAGCTTTAGTGGAGCGATGGTGTTGACTTCGAATACACGACGCCACTCTTCAACATCGGTATTACCCAGCCCGTAGCCTTTAGGGCCATAGTAGCCAGCGTTGTTGATCAAGATATCAATCGACTCTATTTGCGAAGGGAGTTGGCTTACTGCTTGGTAATCGGTTATCTCTAATTGAATACAGGTAAGGTTGGTGTTGTGGTCTGCGAGTGAGAGCAGTTCTTTTGCTGAATTGTCATCACGATAAGTCGCGTACACCTTGTGATTACTTTCCAAGTATTGTCGAGTCAGGCTTAAGCCAATGCCGCGGTTCGCTCCAGTAATAAAAATAACGCTCATGGTGATTCCTTTTCAGTTCAATTAGTTAAGTTTGATGGCTTAACACGAGAAAATCAACGCTCCACCAACTGGCCATTAGCATTCCTACAAAAATCATTACTGCTGCCGCTGAGCCGAAGATCACCCCAAAGATGAGTATTACGTTTTTCATTATGGTCTCTACTTTATAATTAACAACAATGATAACCATTATCATTAATTAAGGTTGTCGCCAAGTTTGAGGCTGTTATGATTTTGAGAAAGATACGCAATTAGCCTGATTATGATTCCTTTAATTTACCACCCAATCTATTCACAGTTACCTTTACCAGAAGGTCATCGCTACCCAATCAACAAATATCAGTTGTTGCATAGTGCTGTTGAGGCGCTGATGAATAGCGAACCTCGATGGAAGTGCAAGTTTGAAGTGTGCCAACCAACGCCGGTTTCGGTTGAGCAAGTAAAACAGGTACATGATAGCGAATATGTTGATTTGCTCGTGTCTGGTAAGTTACCTGCAGCAAAGATGAGACGTATCGGTTTCCCGTGGAGCGAGCAACTTATCGAAAGAACACTCTACTCAAGTGGTGGAACCTGCTTGGCCGCTGAAATGGCAATAGAGACTGGTTTAGCGATTCATTTGAGTGGTGGTTATCATCATGCGCATCATGATTTTGGCAGTGGCTTTTGTTTGTTGAACGATTTGGTTTTAGCGGCAAAACACGCGCTGACCTTTGAACATATCGATAAAGTGCTGATCGTTGATAGCGACGTTCATCATGGTGATGGCACAGCAACTCTTTGCCAAGACAACGACGACATCATTACTCTGTCGTTCCACTGCGATAAAAACTTCCCTGCACGAAAGCCGCTATCCGATTTAGATGTGCCATTAAGTCGTGAAACAGAAGATGAAGAGTTCCTACGTTGTTTTGAACAAGTCACTAAGTTAGCGATTGCTCACCATCAACCTGATCTGATTATTTATGATGCGGGGATAGATATTCATCAAGACGATGAACTGGGTTATTTGAATGTCTCGACACAAGGGATATTTGAGCGCGACTGTTTCATGATTGAATTAGCGAAATCAGAGTCTATTCCGATGGCTTGCGTAGTCGGTGGCGGGTACCGCACTAAACACCAAGATCTGGTGCCGATTCACATGCAGCTGTTAAAAGCGGCCTATCATGTTCACGGTTAACCTCTCAAATTAGCGCCTGATAGCTCATTGAAATGATGGTGTGAAATAAGCGTATCTTGCACCATAAAAGACACGGTTGCACCATTGTGATTCATATAAAGTGCTTTTTTATTAATTAGTTACGTATTTGTGTGATTAATTGTGGTCTGTAAATTGCTTTACCCATGTGTCTATAAAAACACAAGGGATAAAAATGAACCTGACGGACAAGGAGCGTAGTTGGCTTAATTGGTTTGGCGCAACAGGAAAACTGGCTATGCGCAGAGCTTGTTTCCTCAATCGAAGTAGGACGGAAGAGCTTGAACAAGCTTTTGAAAGTATTGCTCACACGCGAGTTCAACTTCTGCATAACTGGGTCAAGAATCAATGGGATTTTTTAGAAGACTCTGCGGTTTATTTAGCAAGTCGAACGGAAGAACAAGCTCAGGGGACGTTAGCTAGCCTTCTTAAACGCAGTACGGATTTTTCTGAGTTGGCGATCGTCGATGCTAAGGGGATAGCACAAGCATCGAGTTATCATGAGCATGTAGGGGTTAACCTTGGAGACAAGAAGGCTTTAGTTGAAGGGGCTTCAAAGCGTTATCTGCATGGGCCGTATATGGATCAGCGCACGTTGAACGTAGGGGCTTCGAGTTCATCGTTTCATGACCAAGTAACGCTGATGTTTTATGTCCCCTTTTCTCGGGATGAAGGGGCGCCGCAATTCCTATGTGGTCGTGTTCCAAATGATGTTATTGGTGACATTATTCAAAGAGAAGCGGGGCATATTTATAGCGAGTCGGGTGATAACTATATCTTTATGGTCGACCCCATTCATGATCCTAATACTCAGCCGGGTGTTGCGCTCTCTCGTTCTCGCTTTGAAGATAATACCTTTTCACACGGCGAGAACTTAAAGCAAGGGATTCATACTGATTGGGGAACGGTTAAGATCCAGCACCACACCGAATTTGAGATTCGCTTTACAGACCCAGCCACTAATCAGCTTCACCCAGGCGTAAGAGAAACCATTAAAAATGGCAATAACTTGTTTATTGGTTATCCGGGGTATTCTGACTATCGCCACATACCCGTTATTGGCAAAGGTATCACTTTTCAATTGGATGGTTCACCAGATACCTTTGGCATGATGTGTGAGTCCGATTTAGAAGAGGTCTACAGAGACCGAAGTCTAAGTTATACCTTATCTAAGCACTTTATCAGCTGCATGCTACTGCCTCTATTTGTTCCATTACTGTTTGCCAACCTTTATACACTCACACCTTTTATGCAGAGTGGCATTATGTTCGCTTGCGCGTTGCTTTCATTGGGCTTATTCCGTTTAGTTAGCGCCAAACCACTAGCGAAGAAGATTCATGAAATGACCGGGGTAATGCAGACCTTAGCCGAAGGTGATGGCAACTTAAGTCGGAGACTTGATCCCACCACATTCAGTCATAATGAACTTGGCAACTTAGGGCGCTGGACTAACAGTTTTATCGACAATTTAGATAACACGGTGAGTGAGTTGATCCATGCGAGTCACGAAGTTAGAGAGGTTTCGGAATCGATGTTTCGTCGCAGTGTCGTGATGAAGCAAACCAGTGATGATGCATCACAAGCGTTAAGCAATATGCTTCAGTTGAGTCAGTATCAACAGAGCGAAATTACTCATGCGAGTGTCTCAGCAACGCAAATGGACACGGTGATGAAACAAGCCGTCCTGAGCGCAGAGAAGGAGTACAATCAGTCCGTCGAAGGCATGGAGATTGTTCGCAATATCGTAGAAAGCTCGGCGCATAGCGTGAATGAGGTGAATAATGAAATGACTAAGGTGTCTGACATTATAGATATCATTACTGACATTACCGCGCAGACTAACCTTTTGGCCTTGAATGCGGCCATTGAGTCGGCAAGAGCAGGTGAACACGGGAGAGGGTTCTCTGTCGTTGCTTCTGAAGTAAGAACTCTGGCTGACCGAACTTCACAAGCTGCTAACCATATTAGTGACCTAATGAAAGAGCTGCATAGTAAGTCTCGCAGTGCTGTTGAGTCCATGGAGCGAGGTGTCGAGAATGTGAGTAAAGGAAACTTAACAGTCGACTCAAATGCTCGCAGTGAGCAAATTCAATCAGCGGTGAGTGACCTCTTTACCACGATGTCTAACTTAGATGAAAACAGTCAGAAAAATGGACAAACGGCAGATAAAGCCCAACGTTCAATATCTGACTTACAACTGTCTACTAAGCAACTCGCACGTCGAGTGTCCTTGATGGGCAATGCATTGAGCCGTTTAGACCAATTGATTGGGCGTTTTGAAGTGAGCCGAAAGGTGGCGTAGTGGAAAATACGTAAGTTCTTTACGTAAACGCCAGATACAAAAAAGCCGCTGATTTCTCAGCGGCTTTCTTTAATGTGGTGGAGGGATAGGGATTTGAACCCTAGAACCGCTATTAACGGTTGCCGGTTTTCAAGACCGGTGCTTTCGACCACTCAGCCATCCCTCCAGTGGCGCGTATAATATAAGGGTGGCTTTCGCTTGTAAATACCCTTATTAACTGACTGCTTTTTTTATGAACGCTTTTTGGTATTTTTGTTCTGAATGATTATTTATTGTTCGGTTTATTAAGAAGCCGACAAAATCTAATATTCAATAAGCCAAGTATTCCCAACTTTTGTTATACGTGAAGTGTTTCTGTGCTATTAAAAAAGAAAGTATCTAATTGGCTTGCAGGTAAAGTTATGAGGGGAGTGGCTTAGGCGCATGAACTTTTAGTTTAGAACGGTGAGATCGGAATTTAAAACTAGGTATAAAGTGAATGGGTTTGAAACTGGGACTGTAGAGAGTTTTGTTAGATGAGCTTTATATTTTAAAAAGCTTCAGATGCAAAAAAGCCGCTGATTTCTCAGCGGCTTTCTTTAAAGTGGTGGAGGGATAGGGATTTGAACCCTAGAACCGCTATTAACGGTTGCCGGTTTTCAAGACCGGTGCTTTCGACCACTCAGCCATCCCTCCAGTGGCGTGAATAATATAAGGGGTGGAGGATCTTGTAAACCCTTAATTTTCATAATTTTGTTTTGTTGCTTGTTTTCTAATCATTCACGGCAATAAAAAAGGGAAGCCATTGGCTTCCCTTTGCTGTTTGCTGATTATTTAGTCATTTTTTGTGTAGAAACGCTGTAGCTCTGTCAGGCCTTGCATCAACACAGGTAAGCGAGGGCTTACGTTTTTCAGGCGCTTGTAATTTTGGTCGTACAATTTGTAGTTACCAAATTTATCCAACACCGTTGTTTGCTGGTCAGTAACAAGAGCAAGTTCACGAGAGTCGCCCGCGAGAATCCACTTTCTGTTACGTTCATTAAACAGGCTGCGACCACTACTGAAATCTGTTGGGTTCGAAGATACACCCAATAGCTCTTGCATCAGTGTTACTGACACGTCTAGATGACTAGAACGGTGGGTGTATTCAGAAGCAGACTTGCCAGGCCAGTTGATAAACAGTGGTACTTGTAACTGATAACGACTGTAGTTGGAGTTTGCACCCCAGCTGTTGGTTTTGGTTTCGTTAAACTCAGTACCGTGGTTAGAGGTAATGATAACCACCGTGTTATCGGCAAGCTCTAAGCGTTCCAGTTCAGCGTAGATAGTTGCTAGCTGAGCATCGGCCGCTGTCGCCGACTTTTGATAGTCTGCTGCAAAACGCTCTGCTGTCGTTAGCGTAGAGTCCGACTCTGAACTTGAATCGTAGCTGGCGAAGTTATCCAGTGTGGTTAATTCAATAAAGTTAAACCAAGGGCGTTTAGCTTGCGGTGATTGAATCCAGTTAGACCAAGCTTTTATGGCACTCTGGTCATCATAAGTTGCTTGCTCTGGCATCACATCACGGCCTCGGAAGATAATATCCGAGTAAAGTGCATCGCTAAAGTTGTCGCCACTGAAAGCAGCGAACTTGTAATCGTGATTCTCTAAAACATCGAGCAATACTGCGCTTGACCCCTGAGCTTCAATGCTGCTTGCGTAGCTGCTCGGTAGGCCGTAGAACAAGCCAAAAATACCAAACATATCGTTACTTGAACTGTAGTGGTTGGTGAAGTTGATCGACTGTTGTGCGTAGGCATAGCTGTTTGGCATCGCTGTCGCATTAAGAGCGTCAGAGCGAAGGTTGTTCACACTCACCATCAGGATATTAAGATCATCACTGCGGCGGTTGTATTGAATTTTTTCTAGCGGGTAGCTAACTAGGTTTACATTCTCTTTGTTCGCTTCTAAACGCTCAAGGTACTCTTCACGGTCTAATAGGCCATGTTTTTCCATAAAGCTTTTCGCTGTCATTGGGTAAGACAGTGGGAAGTTCGCTTTCTGGCTAGTAATTGGGTTATAGAAGTACGCATCAGCCCACATGTAGGTCAAGTGGCTGCTGATGAAACACAAGAAGAAGACGGCAGTAATCGGACGGCCAATGTGTTTATGAGACAGTTTACGCTGCTTACGCCAAACCCACTCAGATAGACCGAGTTGCAGCAAGAAGATAAGCGGCATAACAATGAAGAGGTGCTGCAAATCAGACGTGAATGCAGATTCCTCTCCACTGAATAAAACCTCCCACACGACAGGCGTCAGGTGGAGGTTTATATTTTGATACGTTTGGGTATCAATCAGTAGGACAGTTAAACCTATGGTCGCGAAGATAACGGCAACCAAACGTAATAACTTCCTCGACGGAAGAATAAAAGTGAGCGGGAACAGCACTAATAGATAGAGCGCGAACACTAAAAAGCCAAAATGACCAACCCACGATGCAGCCAAATAGAATTGGCCTAGCAAGGTTTCTGGCCAAGCAGATTGAGTAATATAACGAGTACCAATCAACATCGCAGCAATGATGTTGAAAAATGCAAACCAGTGACCCCAACCAACCAGTCGAGATACACGATCGCTATATGAGTTTGCGCTGTCTACCATTTATAATTCTTTTATCCGTCAATCAAATTTAGTGAGACTTTTTATCTTCAAGAGAAGAAATTAAAGCCTCGGCAAATTTTTCAGCAATTCCTTTGCGTTGTGAAGCAGCAACATTCTGATTTAAGACATTGGTTGCGATATTTCCAGCGATCATCAGTGAAAGTTCTGGCGAAGCTTTGTGCTTAGTTAGTACAGCACCTACTTCAGCTAGGATTTTTTCAACTTGATCATCTGTGTATTTAGATATAATCGGCATAAGGACTCTAATAATGATAGTAAAAGCGGCTTATGATAACCTACTATGCACGACAACTGAAACCTGAACGGTAATATTTTCACTATGAGCCTTCACCTTTCCAACGTAATTTTACACCAGCTGAGCAAGAACGATCAGGATGAGCTGATTGTTAACTATCGTGCTGAATCTCTAGAAAACGATGCTTCATCTGAAAGCCTAGTTGCTGAACTTCACCGTGTTTTTAATTCAAAAGCAGGCAAAGGGTTTGGTTCTTTCAAATCTGACAGCGAATTCCAGCAGTGGTTGCATCAACTTCGTGCTGGTGAGACAAACTTTTACGATTTTTCTCAAAAGAGTGCGCAACGTCTAAAAGACGAACTATCAAAGTACCCATTCGCTGACGAAGGTATCTTGGTAATGGCTGAATATCAGTCACTTGCAACAGATTACCTTTTCATTGGTTTATTGCCTTCAAACCAAAGCCTAAAGGTAACTGAAGGGCTTGATATTAGTGCGACTGACTACCTTGATATCTCAAAAATGGATATCGCGGCTCGCCTAGACCTTTCTACTTATGAGACTGATAAAGAGTCAAACCGTTACTTAACTTATATTAAAGGACGTGTTGGCCGTAAAGTCGCGGATTTCTTCTTAGATTTCTTACAAGCTGAAGTCGGTTTGGATGCGAAACAGCAGAACCAAGTACTGATGCAAGCGGTAGAAGACTTCGTTTCTGACTCTAAATTAGAGAAAGAAGAAGCGATCAGCTACAAAAAGCAGGTTGCGGATTACTGTAACGAGCAACTTAAAGCGGGCGATGAAGTACAAGTTCGTGAACTTTCTGGTGAGTTGCCAGCAAGCACAGATGGCACAAGCTTCTTTGACTATACTAGTGAGCAAGGCTACGAGTTAGAAGACAGCTTCCCAGCCGATCGCGCAACTATGCGTAAACTAACAAAATTTGTTGGTGCTGGTGGCGGTTTGAATGTTAGTTTTGATAGTCTGCTTCTAGGCGAACGTATCTTTTACGATCCGGAGACAGACACGCTAACGATTAAAGGCACTCCACCGAACTTACGTGACCAACTGACTCGCAATAAGTCATAGTCCGAAGTTAACGGATAAAAGCGGCAGCAGGACGTTGTCGCTTATTTTGTGCTTAATCTTTTAGCTACGGTCATGGCTTCAAGTTAACACGCACAAGGAATATAGATGGAACAATCAGTAGCAAAGCCCAAACGCTTTAAAAAACCAGCCACCTTTTTGGTTGTGCTCTTGGCTCTGTGGTTACTTCCTTCATTGGCTCTTCTTAATCTAAGCCGTTCCTACACCAATTCTCTAGCTCAAATCGAAGAGCTCGGTATTCGAGTCAACGAATTGAGGCAATCGCTTTATTTCTCAGAACCGCTTCGAGTCTCTCGTATCAATGATCTCGCACTCGATGCTCAGTTGGTTTATTCGATCCGACTGCAGATTGAATCTGATTTCCAACACGCCTTGTTTCGTCCTGATGTCAACCAACTGTTGTACGTAGCTGATCAGTTCCTAGAAAAGTTCGATGAGTTCATTCCAATAGAAAGCCAAGTTCAAGACATCGTTGATAACATTAAGATCTTGCGTGCTGATAAAGAGCTTTCCCCTCAGCTAAAACCGCTCCTCAACGAATTCGGTGTTGTGGTATTTGAAGCCATGTATTCTGAAAATCAAAGTTCGTCAGCGACTTATCGCGCCTTTGATTCCATTCTAGAAAAATCTTATTCCTTAGAAAACGAAGAACAAGATGCACTCCAACAACTACTGGCTGATGCGTCAGCATTGTTGAGTGATTACGCTCAGCTTAACTATTTGGTTGATAAGATTAAGAAAAACTCAGTAAATGAACAGATCATAAAACTCGAAGCTGAGTTCCATGATCGTCAATTCAACCTATTGTTGGTGATGCTAGGCTTAAGCTTGGTGGCGATGAGCGGGATAGTGTTTTGGGGCGTTAGGTCCACAAAAACGATGAAAGAAGCAGACCAAGAACTCAGCTCTGAACTAGAAATTAATTCAAGTAAGGAAGACGCTTCTTATAGCGATGTTGTTTCCTCAGCAGTGAAACAAGCAGATAGTGACGCTTATGTATCCGAGAACAGGCCAACGCGCCAGTCTTCCGACTCTCAACCTCCGCAGAGCGTTAACGTTAAAAGCCAACCCGTTGTACCGCAAGACTCTATTCAGCGAGTCCCTGAACAGGCACCCGTAGCAGAGAAACACGTTGCCAGTGTCACAGATTCAAAGCCTGCGATTGATATCGAAGACATGTTAGAAACGCTCGATGGTGATGCTGAGTCTGTCGAACTCTTGCTTGGTGTGTTTGTACAAGACCACGCAGGTGACTACGAGAAGTTTAAGTCTTTGTTGACCAAAGATGAAACCTCCGCGGCTCGCATTGTACATAGCTTAAAAGGCGTGGCTGGCAGTATTAAAGCGTCTCGGTTAGCCATCATTGCCGCAACCATTGAAATGACAATGAAGCAGTCCAGAGCGATCAGTGAACATGATTTAGCTGAACTAGAGCAGGCTATAAAAGCCTCTGTGGATTCTGCTCATGAATATTTAGACAGTCAGCGTTAACTTTTACAGGATTTTTGACAATACTCTGACGAAGCGCTCATACAATCAGCGCCCTTAGTCTTTGTCAGAGGTTTATATGTTACGAGTTTCGAGTCGAAGTTGGATGGTGTTGGTGCTTAGCATTGTGCTAAGTGGTTGTTCTCTCTTAGAAGTTAAGTTAGATAGTCAAACGACGCCTCTCACTCAACAAGAGTTAAATGCTCGGCTCATGACGCGTGAATACGCCAAGATGTTTTTTACACGAGTAGAAGACTCGGCTGATTTAATCGCGCAATTTTATCCTGCTGATGACACTTTACATCAATCTTATGTGTTGCTTTGGAAGATCCATGCAGAGCAGGGATTACAACAAGCGGCTTACCAAACTTCCCCAATGTCTGCGTTAATTGATTCGTGGGTTTTCACTGCCCAAATGAATCAGTTTTATAGCCAAGGCGATGGCGCGGATCTGTTCGTGACGGATAATGCAGTAGAGGCTGCTCGTTTTCTTGACCAAGAAGCAGAGAAATTGGCAAAGGGTGTATTGAACTCCAGTGATTTCAAAAAAAGCAAAGCGTTCGTTGCTCAGTTTGCCGCTAGCCACCCATTTAAAGATCTCACATTCAGAAGCACGCCTGCTTACCGTGAATGGCTAAGTTACCTTGGTAAAGACGAGTCGCAAATCGTCCAGAGTTTAGGCACCATGCCAGAAGCAATGAGCGATGCATCAGACCGCTTAAGCTTAATGGCTGACCAGACACCGAAACTGATGACGTGGAAAGCTGAGTTGGTTGCATTGAATAGCTCGCTAACGGGTGAAGACCTATCGATGACGCTAGAAAGCCTTCGTCTAACATCAGCAAGCATGCAAGACTTTATTGAGAACAACCCAGAATACATGCAAACGCTAGCCTCTATTATGTCGACAGAAATGCAGCCATTGCTCAATGATCTTAGTGACAAAACAGACCAAAAACTGGCGATGTTGAGCGATGAACGTGTGGCATTAGAAAAAATGGTGACACGTGAGAGAGAAGCTCTAGTAGAGATGATTGCGAAAGAGCGCATCGAGATTGCCGGCATTGTGACTTCAGAAAGAGAACTGTTCACGCAAGACCTTGATCGCGTCTCTCAAGAGGTGGTGGTACTGGCGATTGATAAACTGATGGAGTTAATCAAAGGTGTGATTATCTACTTCATCCTGTTTATCTTAGTAGTGTTCTTTGCACCGTTAGGCATCGGTTACTGGTTGGGTAAACGAACCGCCAACAAATAAGTAAATCAGCAGATCAAAAAAGAGCGCCCTAGGGCGCTCTTTTTGCATTTAACCATTAACGTTTTGAGTTATGTTCGAAAGCGTTAGCTCCTGAACTTAAGCTTGTTGCTTGCTTAACTCTGTTGCTTCTTCAGCTTCAAACGCTGGTGCTGTTGGTTCACACTTATCAACGAACCAACCCATGTAAGATGTCACGATAGTCACGATGATACAGATGAAGCTTAACCACATGAACGGTGCGTAAGACAGCGTCGCAACACCAAGAATACTCGCCATGTAGATACCGTTATCACTCCACGGAACCATACCCGACGTTAACGTGCCACCAAACTCAGCATTACGAGATAGGTTCTTACGCTTGTAGCCTAAACGGTCGTAGTTTTTCGCACAGATTTTTGGCGTAAGGATTAACGATACGTACATTGCAGAACCGAACACGTTACCCATGAAGGCCGTACCAATTGTGCTCGTCGCTAGTGAGCCTGCGCTGTTTACGCGGCGCTCAAACACCTTAGCGATTGTCTCTAGTACGCCCACTTTATCCAGTAAGCCACCGAAACCTAGACCAAATACGATAACCGCAACTGAACCTAGCATTGAAGACATGCCGCCACGGTTAAGAATCGAATCAATAAACTCTACGCCAGATGAGATTGAGAACGGTGCCCAAGCAGTGTTGAATGCCGTTAGGAAGTCGATATCTTGGATCATGACTGCCCAGATAATACCCAGCAGAGAACCAAAACTGATGACCGGGAATGAAGGCATACGGAAAGCCAACAGACCAAGCACGATAAGTACCGGAACGAATGAGTAAGGCGTGATGTAGAACTGAACTTCCATCGCTTTGATGACAGAGTCTACTTGGCTCATGTCAACGTTGCCCGCGTAGTGGAAACCAAACGCAGTAAACATGATGCCTGTAATCACGTAGCTGATTAACGCAACTGGAAGCATGCCCTTGATGTGTTCAACCACTTCAACACCAGACATTGAAGAAGCCAGAATCACTGAATCAGAAAGAGGAGACATCTTGTCACCGAAGTAACAGCCTGACAGCACGGCACCTGCAGTAATCGGTGCTGGAACACCTAGGCCTTGGCCGATACCCATCATCGCGATACCTGCTGTACCCGCAGCACCCCAAGAAGTACCGGTCGCCAATGCAGTTAGAGAACAGATGATCATGGTCGCTAAAAGGAAGATAGAAGGGTGGATAGCTTTCAGACCATAGTAAATGATAGTAGGTACGATCCCGCCTGAGATCCAAGTACCAACAAGAGCGCCAACGGCTAAAAGTATTAAAACCGCGCCTAAGCCATTGGATATTCCTTTGAGTGCTGCTTTTTCTAAGTCTTTGTATTGGTGTCCAAGACGAATACCAAGAACCATGATAATGAACCAGCCAATATACAAGGCAAGTTGAATTGGAAGGTCAAGCTTTGCAGTAAAGGAAAAAGCAAGGGATAGAAATAGTCCTAACGCGATGAATACCTGCAATAGGTTCGGTAGGCGAGTTTTACTCTGCTTCATAAAAGCCTCTTGTGATTTCGAGCATTTATAGTGCTTCGTTATAGTGTGTGGTGCAAAACGGACACTACAGTAATTAGTTTATTATATCGAAAAAATACGCCCAAGTTGTGATATTTGACTGTTAACTCAATCAATTGTGGTTTCATAATCTAAATCTTTGTTACATTCATGATTGTTACATGTTGAAATCTGTCGCACGTTGTTTTCGCTTTGTAAAATAAAACTCTGATTAACCTTGGTTTAAAAGAGGGATTTACTGTTTGTGATGAGCGTCGATTGAATCGACTTTGGCGATGTAAATGTTTGAATTTGACGATAATGGACGCTTAATCAATGAGGTGGAGATGGAATGTCGATACAGAGATAACTGCACGATTCATTACGTTCACTTAAAAGAAACGAAAAAGTTACACTTTTTGACAAAAAGCACTTGAGTTCTGTTTCTGAAAAACTTATAGATGGGGGAGAGCAATTTTTAATTTATACATGGAGAGTGAGCGATGAGAGTAGGTCTAGTTGGTTGGCGCGGTATGGTTGGTTCTGTACTGATGCAACGTATGGTTGAAGAGAAAGACTTCGACTTGATTGAGCCTGTTTATTACAGCACATCTCAGATTGGTATTCCTGCCCCTGTTTTAGGTGGTAAAGATGCGGGTCTACTTCAAGACGCTTTTGATATTGATAGCCTAAAACAGCTTGATGCTGTGATTACCTGTCAAGGCGGCGATTACACATCAAAAGTATACCCAGCACTGCGTCAAGCAGGTTGGAAAGGTTACTGGATTGATGCAGCATCTACTCTGCGTATGGATGCTGATTCAATCATCACTCTTGATCCTGTTAACTTGGCTCAAATCCAGCAAGGCATTCACAGCGGCACCAACACGTTCGTTGGCGGTAACTGTACTGTGAGCTTAATGCTTATGGCTCTAGGTGGTCTGTACGAGAAAGGCATGGTTGAGTGGATGAGTGCCATGACTTACCAAGCAGCTTCTGGTGCGGGTGCTAAGAACATGCGTGAGCTGATCTCACAAATGGGTGTGATCAACGACAGCGTAAGTTCTGAGTTAGCAAACCCTTCAAGCTCAATTCTTGATATCGATAAGAAAGTGGCTGATACGATTCGTTCATCTTCATTCCCAACAGACCAATTTGGTGCTCCGCTTGCAGGCTCACTGATTCCTTGGATCGATGTGAAGCGTGAAAACGGTCAGAGTAAAGAAGAGTGGAAAGCCGGTGTTGAAGCGAACAAGATTCTTGGTCTAGATGGTCAGCCAATCCCAATTGATGGTACTTGTGTACGAATCGGTGCAATGCGTTGTCACGCTCAAGCACTAACGATCAAGCTTAAGCAAGACGTGCCAATGGACGAGATCGAAGAGATCATCGCAACGCACAATGATTGGGTTAAAGTTATTCCTAATGACCGCGACATCACGGCACAGGAGCTAACACCAGCGAAAGTAACAGGCACAATGTCTGTACCTGTCGGTCGTCTGCGTAAGATGTCGATGGGTAACGACTTCCTAAACGCCTTCACGGTTGGTGACCAACTACTTTGGGGTGCTGCAGAACCACTACGTCGTACTCTGCGCATTATCCTTGCTGAGAAAGCGTAATAGGCAAGATTGCTTAAATTCTATTAGCTGATAAACCGAAAGGGTTGACGACAAACGTCAACCCTTTTTAGTTTATTGCTACCTCGTTATTCGGCCCTCGAAACTGCCCTTAAATCTCTTCGCATCTCGCTACTCGAATCTCGTGTCTGCTTTTATTTCTCGTCGGTGACGACACGCTTGTCTGGATCCGCTAATTCGCTAGCACAGTGCTTGCAATACATGGCGTCTGAATCATGACCCGCTCGGTTACAGTTCGGGCACTTAACCAATTCTTTGTGCGAGTTCATCTCATTACTGAGTTCTGCAGTAATGATCCCGGTTGGCACTGCTAAGATAGAGTAACCCAATAGCATGGTCAGTGATGCTATGGCTTTACCAAGCGCGGTCTGCGGCACCATGTCACCATAACCTACCGTAGTGATAGTCACGATGGCCCAATAGATACTGTGAGGAATACTGGTGAAGCCATTGTCAGGACCTTCAATAACAAAGATCAAGGCGCCAAAGATAACCACCAAGATGCCGACGGTGCTAAAGAAGATCATTATCTTTCGTCGTGCCATTAATAGTGAGCGCAACAGAATATTGGAATCTTGCAGGTAGCGAACCAGCTTTAGAATTCGGAAGATACGCATCACACGCAGCAGTCTCACCACACCCATAAATGAAGCGCCTGGGAAGATGATTGCTAGGTAGGTCGGAAGAATCGCCAATAGGTCAACGACACCATAAAAACTGGTGGCGTAAGATTTTGGCTTTGGGGAGCAATAGAGCCTTAACAAATACTCAAGAGTGAAGAGTGCAGTGAAGGTGTATTCGATATAACGCAGCTGTTGTGACCATTCGGTCATCACATTAGGGATGGATTCTAAGATCAGAACCAACAGCGAAGCCAAGATTGCAACGATCAGAGTTATATCAAATGCACGTCCGGCTGGCGTGTGAGTACCAAAGATAATGACGTACAAATGATGCTTGAGTGGCTTGCGTGACATAAGGAGAGGTTCGTCTTCTGTTAAATGCATTAACAGTCATTATACAAGCTTCATAATAACGAGGCGAGTGAAAGCCCAATTGCTTTACTCGCCTCATCTATATTTCAATATTGTTGCCCTTTATAGAGCAACCGAAATGTTGTTAAACGTTATGCCAAGCCTGGGAACAGATTACGTAGGCCATTGGCGATGAACTCGATGCCCAATGCGCCAAGAATCAGACCCATGATACGAGTGATCACGTTGATACCCGTTTGACCTAAAAAGCGAACGATAACTGGCGCTGAACGGAACAAAAGCCAAGAGCACGTTGCGAATGCGATGATGCTAATGCCGATGCCGACCGTATCAATAGCAGCAGGGTAGCGAGAACCATAAACAATGGTCGAGCTGATTGCACCTGGGCCTGCCATTAGCGGCATAGCAAGTGGAACAACGCCGATCTGCTCTTTGCTGATGTATTCAGACTTCTCTTGTTTGTTCTGCTTATCTTCACCGAGCTTACCGCTCATCATCGAAAATGCGATGCTCAGTAATAGTAAACCACCTGCAACACGGAATGAGTCCAGCGAGATACTAAACATATCAAGCAGCATTTGCCCCGCAACAAGAGAGACAATGAGGATCACGGCAACAGCAATGTTTGCTTGTAAGGCTGTCCTGTTCCTCTCTTCTGGCGGCATATGAGCAGTAAGAGAAACAAAAACAGGCATGATGCCGATTGGGTTTACGGCAGCAACAAGCCCAAGGAAGAATTGCATAAAAATTGCGAGTTCTAAGCCTTGCATGAGAGCGATCTCCAGTTAGCGTACTTAAGGTTGAAGGGTTGATCTGTGAATAGTTTAGGCGCGTAATGTAAGGGACAAACTCGATTTACGCGAATGAAAAAAACTAACTTGAAATGGGTGATTCTTTTTAGAAAAACTAATTGAATCTCACTTTTGTTTTAAGCCTGTTGCAAGCTAGTTGGTAGTGTTTGATTTTGTAATTTATTATTGAGTAACTGTTAACCGACGCACGAAATTAATAAAAATTATGTCAGAATCTAGCCCGTACAACGGTATGGATATACTCTCAGTAGCACGAATATAGCTGTATACATGTAATTTAACGGACTAAAAATGAAACTTTTTTACAGTTTATTACGCTATGTAGAAAAAAGTTGTCTGTTTGCTTGTTTTTTTCGCGAACGAAAAGTGTGAGTTTAATCTATATGAATCATGCTCTTAAGTTCATTTTTGCGATTGCCTTACTACTTTCTGGTTAATTCTTTTTGGGTAACTGATCTGGGTCAATTTTTTTCACACAGTGAAATAATATACTCAGCCCTGAAAGCAATTTACTAAGAACGTTGGTGTTTAAGGTTAACGGCAAGCAGCGAGTTTAATAAAAAGTTTTTAATATTTATTATTTTAGGAGATCCACCATGCCTGTAACTAACTTAGCGGAACTTGATGCTCTAGTAGCTCGCGTTAAAGCAGCACAAGAAGAGTTTGCAACATTCTCTCAAGAGAAAGTAGATGCAATCTTCCGCGCAGCTTCTCTTGCTGCTAACCACGCTCGTATTCCACTTGCTCAACAAGCAGTTGCTGAATCTGGAATGGGTATTGTTGAAGATAAGGTTATCAAAAACCACTTTGCATCTGAATTTATCTACAACAAATACAAAGACGAAAAAACATGTGGCATCTTAGAAGAAGATGACAACCTAGGCACAATGACTATCGCTGAGCCTGTAGGTATCATCTGTGGTATCGTTCCAACAACGAACCCAACTTCTACAGCAATCTTCAAATCTCTAATTTCTCTTAAGACACGTAACGGCATCATCTTCTCGCCACACCCACGTGCAAAGAACTCAACTAACGACGCAGCGAAACTAGTTCTAGACGCAGCTGTTGCAGCTGGTGCTCCAAGAGACATCATCGGTTGGATCGACCAACCATCTGTAGAGCTTTCTAACGCGCTTATGAAGCACGACGGTATCGCACTTATCCTTGCTACTGGTGGTCCAGGCATGGTTAAAGCAGCATACTCTTCAGGTAAGCCTGCTATCGGTGTTGGTGCTGGTAACGTTCCTGTCGTTATCGATGAAACAGCTGACATCAAACGTGCTGTAGCATCTATCCTTATGTCTAAGACTTTCGATAACGGCGTAGTATGTGCTTCTGAGCAAGCTGCAATCGTAGTTAGCGAAGTATATGACGAAGTTAAAGAGCGTTTCGCTTCTCACAAAGCTCACGTTCTATCTAAAGCTGACGCTGATAAAGTACGTAAAGTTCTGCTTATCGACGGCAACCTAAACGCTAAAATCGTAGGTCAACCTGCTCCAGCAATCGCTGAAATGGCTGGTGTTAAAGTTCCTGCTGATACAAAAGTACTTGTAGGTGAAGGTCTTGGTAAAGTTTCTTACGATGACGAATTCGCTCACGAGAAACTATCTCCAACTCTAGGTCTATTCCGCGCAGATGACTTCGAAGACGCAGTTGCTCAAGCGGTAACTATGGTTGAAATCGGTGGTATCGGTCACACATCTGGTCTTTACACTAACCAAGATACTAACGCAGACCGCATCCGTTACTTCGGTGACAAGATGAAGACTGCTCGTATCCTAATCAACATCCCGACTACTCACGGTGGTATCGGTGACCTGTACAACTTCAACGTTGCACCTTCTCTAACTCTAGGTTGTGGTTCATGGGGTGGTAACTCTATCTCTGAGAACGTAGGTCCTAAGCACCTTATCAACAAGAAAACTGTAGCGAAGCGAGCTGAAAACATGTTGTGGCACAAA
Source organism: Vibrio sp. 10N.261.55.C5 (assembly GCF_041470505.1). NCBI lineage: Bacteria > Pseudomonadati > Pseudomonadota > Gammaproteobacteria > Vibrionales > Vibrionaceae > Vibrio > Vibrio sp. 10N.261.55.C5. The sequence goes on along the minus strand of NZ_JBFRMS010000013.1, from coordinate 8,523 downwards.
CTACCTAAGTCTATCTACTTCCGTCGTGGTAGCCTTCCAATCGCAATGAGCGACCTAGAAGGTAAGAAACGCGCATTCCTAGTAACTGACCGTTTCCTATTCAACAACGGTTACGCAGATGACGTAGTTAGCTTGCTTAAAGCACAAGGCATCGAAGTTCAAACTTTCTTCGACGTAGAAGCGGATCCAACGCTATCTGTTGTTGAGAAAGGCGCTGAAGCAATGAAGAGCTTCCAACCTGACGTAATCCTTGCTCTAGGTGGCGGTTCTCCAATGGATGCTGCTAAGATCATGTGGGTTATGTACGAGCACCCAGAAACTCACTTCGAAGAACTAGCAATGCGCTTTATGGACATCCGTAAACGTATCTACAAGTTCCCTAAAATGGGTCAAAAAGCTGAGCTTGTATGTATCACTACAACTTCAGGTACAGGTTCAGAGGTTACTCCATTCGCTGTTGTTACTGACGACAAGACTGGTGCTAAATACCCACTAGCTGATTACGAAATCACGCCAAACATGGCTATCGTTGATGCGAACCTAGTAATGAACATGCCTAAGTCTCTAACAGCGTTCGGTGGTTACGATGCAGTAACTCACGCTCTTGAAGCTTACGTATCTGTTCTAGCGAACGAGTACTCAGACGGTCAAGCTCTTCAAGCTCTTAAGATGCTTAAAGAATACCTACCATCAAGCTACAAAAATGGTGCGGCTGACCCAATAGCTCGTGAGAAAGTACACAACGCAGCAACTATCGCTGGTGTAGCATTTGCGAACGCATTCCTAGGTGTGTGTCACTCAATGGCTCACAAAATTGGTGCTGAGTTCCACCTACCACACGGTCTTGCTAACGCACTACTTATCTCAAACGTTGTACGTTACAACGCGAACGATAACCCAACTAAGCAGACTGCATTCTCTCAGTACGACCGTCCACAAGCACGTCGTCGTTACGCTGAAGTTGCTGACCACCTAGGCCTAAGCCAAGCTGGTGACCGTACAGCTCAGAAGATTGAACGTCTACTGACTTGGTTAGAAGAGCTTAAAGTTGACCTAGATATCCCACTATCTATCCAAGCTGCGGGTGTTAACGAGTCTGACTTCATCGCTAAACTAGACGAGCTAGCTGTTGAAGCGTTCGATGACCAGTGTACAGGTGCTAACCCACGTTACCCTCTAATCACTGAGCTAAAAGAAGTTCTAACAACTTCTTACTTCGGCCAACCATACGTTGAAGGCGAAACTTTCGAAGGTACTACAGTTATCCTTAAGAAAGCAGACCAAAAGCCAGCTGAAGCGAAAGCGCCAAAAGCTAAAAAAGAAAAAGCTAACGCATAATAAGTAAGCATTAGTTTTGAGATAAGTTTTCGCTAGCACGATACTTATCTATCGGGAAAAGATGAAAGCCCCAGTCGAGAGACTGGGGCTTTTTTTATGTTTGGTTCGTTTGTAAAACGGATTGAGAGGCAATAGCTCTGCTACTTAATATGAGCTGAGCCAGTCATGTTCAATTGGAATAGGGAGTTAAACCTCTGCCGCGACAACTCGCCCACTGAAGTAGTCATTCGAGACAATGTATTCGGTTGTTCTGGTCAGCTCGTCTTGCAGCTGCGCCCAGTGACATCGGTTGAGCTTGCCATCGGAGTTATGAACGGCGGGAACAACGCCACCGACTCGAATGCCAAAGGGAGTCAGCTCTTTCGCCCAACTATGGGTAAAGCCAGTTATCATTGAGTTTGCGCTCTCTAAGCCAGACACATCGTGAAAGTCATCATGAGATATCACATTCACAATCACGCCTTCCTTATCTTCCTCTCGCAATCTCTCAGCACTGATTTGCCCAAATGCGAACAGGGTCGATGCCATCGATGAGAGATCATTAATAAAGCTGCTCACAGGCTGATCGCCAATTAGGCTAGGCATTGGGGAGCTTATCCAGTTATTGACCAGCACATCGGGTGTCGTGTTGAAGGTGGTTTGAATAAAATCATATACGCTGAGAATCGCTTGGCTGTCATTGCCTTTGAGCGTGTAGTGGTAAACAGAGTCAGAAAACCGGGCACACTGTAGATACGTCGCTTTAAGTGCTTCCGTGTCTTTATCACAAAGGATGACGGTGGCTCCAAGGTTAACAAAGTGGTTCGCAATCGCCCCCCCCAGTCGCGAGCCGGCAGATGTCACCAATATGATTGAGCTTTTTATTTCCATCCCAGTACCTAAACAAATCGTCCATGTCGGATAAGGATGGGTTAAAATTTATACAACGGGTGTGAATTGGTTCAAACTAAGGTGTGCCAATTAATAAGTTTTTATGAACTTAGTGGCACGTCACATTTTGTAGTAACTTCAAGCGGTAACCGACATCAGGTGTTTTTAGGTTGCCTAAGGCTAGTGGTTCATATCATTCGTGTGAATACTTTGAAGTGTGCGAGTTAGTCGAAGAATAGCTATGGATAGACAGCGAAAAAGGGAAAGGTAGGTGATCGCTATACTTGAGCTTGAATTTGATACCGACGTTGCGCGGTGGTTAGCTCATTGTAGAGCGTGGCATGTGGCAAATCAGGTAAATGCTTGTTTTCGAGTTTGCGTCGGTCATGACCAGAAAGGTTTTGGTAAACCTCTTCGGGTAAGTCGGCTGTATCTTCAGGCATGAAGGCAAGCGCTTCAGGTTTCAAGTAATGGCTGAGTTTGGCGCTGGCAAGGCTAGCTTGATGAAAATGATTAGATTGCTGAGCTGAAATCTCATATGAAGACTGGTTTGAACGCAGTTGTTGAGGTTCTGCTACGCCAAATTGTTTGCGCAGGCGATCTTCATTTGTCTCTTTGATTTCAATGGTGTCAATTGGCGTGCAATCACGGACATCATTAGAAAACATAGATAACAGCAACGCGAAATCTGCACGGCGACCTTGCTCAACCGCTTGGCTGATCCCGATGCCGAACTTCAGTTCGTTGATGATTCCTGCTTTGTCTAAAGTATGTATTTGCATGTCGCCTCTCATTGGATACACCTTTAACGGCATGGAGTCGGCAAACTTTAGTGTTTAATTACAGGCAAATAGGGAATTTATGTAGGGTTGGGAAGAAGGCTATCAATAGTTCGAGAAGTAAGCGCTATTGGCGGGTTTATTACGAAATGTTTAGATTTTGTGGAACACGACAGATACAAAAAAGCTCACGCCGAGGCATGAGCTTTCAATAGATAACTCGCTATAAATAGCGCAGCGTAAGCAATAATTACTTAGCTAGGTTCTCTTCTACGAAAGACCAGTTTACTAGGTTCCAGAATGCAGCCATGTAGTCAGGGCGAACATTGCGGAAATCGATGTAGTAAGCGTGTTCCCATAGGTCAACAGTTAGAAGTGGAGTAACACCTTCTTCTGTTAGAGGAGTAGCAGCGTTAGAAGTGTTAACGATGTCTAGAGAACCGTCAGCTTTCTTAACTAACCAAGTCCAAGAAGAACCGAAGTTGTTGATTGCTGAATCAGTGAATTTCGCTTTGAATTCTTCGAAAGAACCGAATGCAGCGTTGATAGCTTCTGCAACAGCGCCAGTTGGTTCGCCGCCCGCTTTAGGAGCAAGACAGTGCCAGTAGAACGTGTGGTTCCAGATTTGAGCAGCGTTATTGAAAACACCACCAGTAGAAGTCTTAACGATCTCTTCTAGTGTTTTGCCTTCAAACTCAGTACCTGGGATAAGGCCGTTTAGCTTAACAACGTAAGTGTTGTGGTGCTTACCGTGGTGGAAATCTAGCGTTTCTGCTGAGATGTGTGGTTCTAGCGCGTCTTTCGCGTAAGGAAGAGCCGGTAGTTCAAATGCCATTGCTCAATTCTCCATTGATATGAAAGATTTAACTCTTTCGATTGCTTCCAGTGATATTATTATTCATGGCTCGCTATACTGCCAACCATGGTCAATTTGCTGACTTGCGATATAGTTTAGCAAGTTTTTACTTTATTAAAAGCTTATTTCATTACTTTTGTGTGAATTGTTAGCTTAGCTTGTTAACCGCTTTTTTTATATGGTTTTTATTCTTTTAGTTTGGGGTAGAATAAAGGCAATAAAAGCCGTAATCCATTAACGAGGAAGCAATGGAAACTATCGATAAAATCAAACAGCAAATTGAAGAAAACACTATTCTACTGTACATGAAAGGTTCTCCTAAGCTACCTAGCTGTGGTTTCTCTTCTCAAGCGTCTCAAGCTCTAATGGCATGTGGCGAAAAATTTGCTTACGTAGATATCCTACAAAACCCTGATATCCGTGCAGAGCTTCCTGCTTACGCACAGTGGCCAACTTTCCCACAACTTTGGGTTGAAGGTGAGCTAATCGGTGGTTGTGACATCATTCTTGAGATGTTCCAAAAAGGCGAACTTCAGCCAATCATCAAAGAAGCAGCGGCTAAAGTTGCTGGCGATGACGCTGAATAAGTTCTAGCCTTTGCGCTGAATAGTTAAAATGAGGGGCCTTAATCAGGCTCCTTTTTTGTTTGAATTGATCGAATCATTGACTCGATAAGGAATGAACAATGAACGTAAAACTTCATTATGTGCATGATCCAATGTGCAGCTGGTGTTGGGGTTACAAGCCAACACTTGAGTTATTGAAACAACAATTGCCTGCGAGCATTGAGTTTAACTATGTAGTGGGTGGTTTGGCCCCGGATTCTGATGAGCCAATGTCAGAAGAGATGAAAGGCAAGCTGCAAGCGATTTGGAAGCAGATCGAAGCTAAGTTGGGTACTGAGTTTAACCATGATTTTTGGACAGAGTGCCAACCTGTTCGCAGTACTTACCCTGCGTGCCGTGCCGTGATTGCTGCAGGTTTTCAAGACCACTACGAAGCGATGCTTGAAGCGATTAAACATGCTTACTACCTTCGTGCGATGTTGCCACATAGCCAAGACACACATTTGCAGTTGGCTGAAGAGCTAGGTATGAATGTTCAACAGTTTGAAAATGACCTTTCTAGCAAGTTATTGGAAAGTGAGTTAGATGACCAGCTAGGCTTTAAAGAAGCGATGGGTGTATTTTCTTACCCGACCTTAATGCTTGAAGTGAACGGCATCTTTAGTGAAGTTGAATTGGATTATCATTCAACGGAAGCGACGCTTAAGTCTATTCGCGAAATTTTAGTGAGTAATGCTCCCGCTGCGTAATTCAGCGAGAGTCATCTGTATTCGCAATGATTTCTAAGGCTTACTCATCAGAGTAAGCCTTTTTTGTTTGGTGTCGCTAGTTCAATGAGAGTGAGCGGAAGGAAGAGTAGAATGAATCTCAGAGACAAAAAAGACCGCACGAGGCGGTCTTTATAAAAGTGAGCGTAGGACTGTTTAACTACAGAACCTAATTACAGAACCATGGCTGCAATCCAACCGAATACGATCAGTGGGATGTTGTAGTGCAGGAACGTCGGTACTACGGTTTCCCATACGTGCTCGTGTTGACCATCAGCATTTAGACCAGACGTTGGACCTAATGTTGAGTCAGAAGCCGGAGAGCCCGCATCACCAAGTGCAGCAGCTGTACCTACTAGAGCGATTGTTGCCATTGGCGAGAAGCCAAATGCTGCTGCTAGTGGAACGTAGATAGTTGCAAGGATTGGAATCGTAGAGAACGAAGAACCAATGCCCATAGTAACCAATAGACCAACAATTAGCATAAGTAGTGCTGCTAGAGGCTTGTTGTCGCCGATGCTTGTTGAAAGTGCTTCAACCAAAGATTCAACGCCACCTGTTTGCTTCATAACTGCCGCGAAACCTGCTGCTGCAATCATGATGAAACCGATCATTGCCATCATGTGAACGCCCTTGGTGAAGACATCTTGTGTCTCTTTCCAAGCAATTACGCCACCGAAGGTAAATACCATGAAACCCGCTAGAGCACCGATGATCATAGAGCCCGTCGACAGTTGAACTGTTAGCGCTGCTACGATACCAGCTGCTGCTACTAGGATGTGCTTCTTGTTGATCTCTTTCACTTCTGTTGAAACAACAGTGTGAGAGGTTTCTTTGTATTGGCGAGGCTTACGGTAAGTAAAGAATACTGCAGTAAGGAGACCGAAGATCATGCCTGCTGCTGGTAACAACATTGCCATAGGTACTTGGCTTGCTACAACCTTTTCAAGACCATTGTCGTGAAGGTTTTTAAGCAGGATGTTGTTTAGGAAGATGCCACCAAAACCAATCGGTAACACCATGTAAGGTGTAATCAGACCAAAAGTAAGTACACACGCAACTAGACGGCGGTCTAGGTTCATTTTTGCGAATACGCCTAGTAGAGGTGGGATTAAGATTGGGATGAAGGCGATATGTACTGGAATCACGTTTTGCGAAGACATGGTCACTAAGATCAACGACGCAAGCATGCCGTATTTAAGACCAGTCGATGCCGCACTGTTCTCCTTGCCGTGAATGCGTTTGATAACACTTTGAGCAAGGAGATCTGTGATACCAGAACGTGAGATAGCAACAGCGAATGTACCAAGCATAGCGTAGCTAAGTGCAATCGTTGCACCGCCGCCTAATCCACTTTCGAAAGCCGCGACTGCGTCGTTCAAGCTCATACCAGAGGCTACGCCACCGATAATTGCACTGAACGTCAGAGCAACGACTACGTTTACGCGCATCAAAGCTAAAACAAGCATGATGCAAACTGAAATTACAACAGGATTCATATTATTCTCGGGATGTTGTGTTTTTTATGAAGGCAATACGAAAAAACGTTTACCGACTCTATTTTTTATTCTTCGTCAACAAGAGGCCAACCACCAAGGGCTTTCCATTTGTTTACAATGCCGCAAAATAACTCTGTGGTTTTTTGCGTATCATACAAAGCAGAGTGTGCTTCTTTGTTGTCAAATTCCATCCCTGCAGTGCGGCAAGCTTTAGCCAAAACGGTTTGACCGTAGGCAAGACCACTAAGAGCTGCAGTGTCAAAAGTAGCAAATGGATGGAAAGGGACGCGTTTAAGCTTACAGCGCTCACTTGCCGCATTAACGAAGTTCAAATCGAATGTAGCGTTGTGAGCAACCATGATTGCGCGACTGCAATCTGAAGCTTTTTGTTCTTTTCTCACTAGCTTGTAGATTTCTTTAAGGGCTTCTTGTTCCGACACAGCACCACGTAATGGGCTAAATGGGTCTTTAATTCCGTTAAAGTCTAATGCTGCCTGCTCTATATTTGCGCCTTCAAAAGGCTCAATGTGAAAATGAAGCGTTGATGCAGGGTGCAGATCTCCGTTCTCATCCATTTTTAATGTAATGGCACAGATTTCTAATAATGCATCGGTTTCAGCGTTAAACCCTGCGGTTTCCACGTCGATGACCACTGGAAAATAGCCGCGAAAGCGTTTTTTTAGGGTCAGAGCTTCGTTTTCTACAGTCATGTTAGCCCAAATAAGTGTGATTAAGGCTGCATTATTGCAGATAATAGCAGTGATAAAAACTAGGGAAGGGCAATAAATCTTAAATTACCTAACCCATTGCGGCTTGATAATTGCATATTTAAACGTGAGAGAAAAATGCGGCAATTGGCTGCATTGTTAAACGAATTGCTTAAGAGATACTCCACTTTATGAAGAAACAACTCATAACAGGTTCAATGCTATTTTCGCTACTTGTGTCGTCATCGGTCATGGCACAAGAAAAGCGTTACGGAGCATCTCCTCAACAGTCGACATGGGAGATGGTAGCCAACACGCCACTTGAATGTCGCTTGGTCCACCCAATTCCAAACTTTGGTGATGCTGAGTTCTCATCTCGCGCGAGTAAAAAAATCATTTTGGACTTTGAGCTTAAAATGCGCCGTCCAATGGGTGCGACGCGCAATGTAAACTTGATCTCTATGCCGCCACCTTGGCGTCCGGGTGAAAGTGCTGATCGTATGACAACCATTAAGTTCTTCCAGCAATTTGACGGCTATGTCGGCGGTCAAACAGCTTGGGGCATCTTGAGTGAGTTGGAGAAAGGGCGTTATCCGACATTCAGCTACCAAGAGTGGCAGAGCCGAGATCAACGTATCGAAGTGTCGTTGTCGTCGGTGTTGTTCCAAGAAAAATACAATGTGTTCAGTGACTGTGTTGCTAACCTGCTGCCTTACAGCTTTGAAGATATCTCTTTCACTATTTTGCATTACGACCGCAACAGCGACCAGCTGAACAAGTCGTCGCGCAAAAGGCTGAGCCAGATTGCCGATTACGTTCGCTATAACCAAGACATCGACCTTGTGCTGGTGGCAACGTACACCGACTCTGTCGACAGCAAAGGGATTAGCCAAAACCTTTCAGAGCGCAGAGCAGAATCGTTAAGAGAGTACTTCAAATCTCTAGGCCTGCCAGAAGATCGTATCCAAGTGCAAGGCTATGGCAAGCGTCGTCCGATTGCGGACAATAACTCGCCAATTGGTAAAGATAAGAACCGACGTGTTGTGATCTCTTTAGGTCGCACACAGGTTTAAGCTAAACAACAGCTTGTTTTGAAATGATAAAGCCCGTCTTGATGACGGGCTTTTTTATGGTGCGCCGA
>NZ_JBFRMS010000012.1:129028-363025 GCF_041470505.1 Vibrio sp. 10N.261.55.C5 | reverse complement strand
CCTCCTCCTACTCGATTTTTAAATTTGGAGTCGTTGTTTTAACGGAACTTGTTTAATTCAAGCGGAAGCGGGCGATCATTTCACAGTTGGTCGCGGTATCGATCTTTTCCACCATAGAGGCAATTTTAGGGTTTGGGTGGCGTTTCATGAAATCGATCAGCGCTTTCTTACAGCAACCAATAGAATCGATAAAGCTTGAACATTGAGTATTAGGGCACTGAGGGATCAGTGTGAGTACCTTTTCAGAAGCCAGTTGAAGATACTTGAGCTCGTATTCAGTGTCGCCAGCCCAACGCCAGAATTGAGCAAGATTGTGGCAAGAAATCACCGAGATCAGTAAGCGTTCATCGGCTTGAATATCGGTGCGTTCTGTAATTTCTTCACTTAAGTTCAAAGCCTGCTGATAATGAAGAATACTTCGTACAGGATCGTCGAGCTGCAATGCAGTATCGGCAAGTAACGTGTGTTTTTCCCATTCGCTAATCATTGTATTACCTCACTAATCAATAGGTGGTTAATTTAAATGATAATCATTATCATGTAAAGTTTCATCAATGAGATTGTTAAGAATAATTGGTAAAGAATATCGATTATGGTGAGAGTGATAAAAAAGAAGCGAGCATAGTGCTCACTTCTTTTTTCATTTCATCAGGCGTTCAAACTCAACTTCTCAAAGAGGTTAAGGAATTAACCTTCTAGACCTGCGCTTGCTTGTTTGTTCTGAATCAGCTCAATCATGTAGCCATCAGGATCTTTAACGAACGCAATGTGTGTAGAGCCGCCTTTAACCGGACCCGCTTCTCGCGTTACGTTGCCGCCAGCTGCTTTAATCGCATCACACGTTATGTAGATGTCATCAACACCGATAGCAACGTGACCAAAAGCAGAGCCAAGATCGTATTCCGTGGTGCCCCAGTTGTAAGTCAGCTCAATCACTGCGCCTTGAGATTCGTCGCCAAAGCCAACGAAAGCCAGTGTGTATTCGTACTCTTTGTTTTCGTTCTTACGTAATAGCTGCATGCCCATTACATTGGTGTAGAACTCGATAGACTTGTCTAGATCACCCACGCGTAGCATGGTGTGTAAAATACGACCGTTTGACATGATTTGCTCCTAGCTTGTTATTGGTTGTTTCTTTTATAGCACTATATATGAGCAAGCTCATAAGCAACACCAAAGAGATGATGAGTTTGGTCATATTTTCTTATTCTCATCATCTATCTTACTCTCCCCCTCTGCCTTTTTTCTTATTTGTATTACAAGAAATTAAAGAGCGACGGCCTTATTAATTTGTCAGTCACTAGCGCTTAATTCGCAGTTTTGCATAAATAGTAAATTTGAGTGTTGGTCTTTTTTGTAATGGCCAAGAATGGCCTTGGTTGTTGAATTGTGACTTATATCTCCATCTTGTTGCTGATTTCCTTTCGTTTTTACAATTGGCATCTAACTTTCCATTTTATCAATTTATGATTACGCCAACATCTCCCTGTTTATTGAAAGGTTATTCCGATGTTTTACTTCGTTATTAAGGAATTTTCGATAAAATACGCCGATAACCAATGGTTTTTACGAAAGTGCAAAGGGTGTCTATTTTTTGTGCTTATCTTTTTTAAACAATAGTTTGGGCTTGTATTGTTTGTTTTATGTTTGATGTTTGATGTGGTTGTGTTTTAAAAGTAGTTGTCAAGTGTGTATCAAGTGTATCTTTTGCGATCTTTGCTAAATAGACAATCCTTACTATATAGTTTTTCAAGCGCACCAAATCGACTAAATATTCACTTTTGATTTGTGCGATTTTTCTATCACATAAGAATAAGTATTATTTTATTACATTAGCCTCGGCGTGAGGCATTGATGTGGAGTACTCAAATGACGAGTAAATGGTTTACACAACAAAGTTCAGATGTTTTAAACGAACTGAACGCAGATCAAACGACAGGTTTATCAACTTCTGAAGCGGATGCACGCTTAGAGAAGCACGGCACTAACGAACTGACTGCACAAGAGTCAGCTTCTGCGTGGGAACTGTATATTCATCAATATAAAAACCCACTGATTTTTATTCTAGCTGTTGGTGCAATCGTTTCTTGGTCTACTGGCCACGCGATTGATGCTATGGCTATTGCAGTGATTATCCTTATCAATACTGGTATCGCGTTCTGGCAAGAATTTAAAGCTCAGAAAGGGATGGAAGCGCTAAAAGAAATGGCAGCTCCAGAAGCCGAAGTGATGCGCGATGGTAAATGGATCAGTGTTCCAGCTAAAACCCTCGTTCCTGGTGACATCATCAAAATTAATACTGGCGATATTCTGCCTGCTGATGTTCGTATTCTTGAGTCAAACCGTCTGACGGTAGATGAGGCTGCACTGACCGGTGAATCTGAGCCAGTGAATAAGCAGTCTGAACGCCTTGAAGATGAGACCCTTGGTCTTGGCGATCAGAAGAACATGGGCTTCATGACAACAATCGTGACTACAGGTACAGGCCTTGCTGTGGTAACAAGCACAGGTATGCAAACTGAAGTTGGTCACATCGCTGATATGATGAACCAAACGGAAGAGACGAAAACACCAATGCAAGAGCGTATGGACACCATCGCACTCGCATTATTGGTTGTTGCTCTTGTGGTTGTTGCTATTGTTTGTGCTATCGGTGTTTACCACGGTATGCCATGGTTAGAAATCCTAACAACAGGTATCTCTTTATCGGTTGCCGCTATTCCTGAAGGTTTACCAACGGTGGTTACTATCGTATTAACGATGGGCTCGACTAAGATGGTTAAGAATAATGCTTTGGCTAAACAGCTAGCAGCAATCGAAACGCTTGGTTCTACAACCGTTATCTGTTCAGATAAAACCGGTACGCTAACACAAAACCAAATGCAGGTGATGAAAGCGTACGATGTGTCTGGTCGTTACTGGGATGTGTCAGGTAAAGGTTTTGATCCTAAGGGTGAATTCATTACCAAAGGTCACAATGTCGAAGCGACAAACAGCCCTGCAATGATGAAAGGTCTTGTTGTTGCAACGCTTTGTAACGATGCTGAATATGTAAATGCTGATGGTAAATGGACGGTTCGTGGCAACCCGACAGAAGGTGCACTAATTGTTGCAGCTGCAAAAGCAGGTCTTAAACAAGATGAAATGCTATCAACGGGTGGCTACTCAATCGTTAAGAAGTTCCCGTTCGATTCTGGTCGTAAGATGGCTTCTGTTATCGTTCGTGACCCACAAGGTAAGCACTTCCTAGCATTGAAAGGTGCGCCAGATGTTGTTCTTGGTAAATCAACCAGCTTCATGGTTGACGGTGGTTTCGTACCAACGGTTGGCTGTGAAGTTTCAGGCAACTTGGCTCTCGATACCGCACCGTCTCAAGAGCTTCATTTAAACTTTGAAGCGGCAATCCAAACCTTTGGTGGTGATGCTCTGCGTACACTTGCCGTTGGTTTCCGTGAATTAAAAGAAGAAGAGCTTGAGTTAGATTTCCCTGAGCTTGAAAAAGACGTCAGCATCCTGGGTATCTATGGCATCATGGATCCACCACGCCCAGAAGTACGCGATGCAGTAAATAGCTGTTATAGCGCTGGTGTTCGTACGGTAATGATTACCGGTGACCACGCAGTCACGGCAGCAGCGATTGCTCGTGAAATCGGAATCATCCGTAGCGAAGACGATCTAGTGGTAACGGGTGCTGAGCTTGACCAAATGGATGACGAGAAGCTGTTGTCTATCTGTTCTCAGGTTGCAGTATTTGCCCGTGTTACTCCAGAGCACAAGCTGCGTATCGTAAAAGCGCAGCAAGAGAACAATGAAGTTGCCTCTATGACCGGTGACGGCGTGAACGATGCGCCAGCACTGCGTCGTGCAGACATTGGTGTTGCGATGGGTATTACAGGTACGTCTGTTGCGAAAGACTCAGGTGACCTTATCCTGTTGGATGACAACTTCAGTACTATCGTGAAGGCGGTACGTCAGGGTCGTCAAATTTTCGATAACCTACGTAAGTTTATCCGCCAAGCACTTACAGCGAACGTGGGTGAGGTTTCGGTAATCCTATTTGCATTCCTACTCATGGGACCAGATGTAGTACTTCCGCTAACTCCACTAATGATTTTATGGGTTAACCTCGTTTCTGATGGTCTACCAGCACTCGCACTCGGTGTTGAGCCAGAAGAGAAAGATCTCATGGAGCGTAAGCCAGGCAAACGTGACCAAGGCTTCTTCTCTAATGGTCTAGGCGCTCGTATCCTAACTCGTGGTCTCGCATTAGGTGGTCTAAGCTTTGTGACATTCTCTTACGCACTCGACGGTGGTTACAGTGCTCAATACGCACAAACCGTTGCGTTTTTAACACTGATCTTTGCTCAACTTTGGAGCTTGTTCGATGCACGTACGTTTACAACGATTTATCGTAAGAATCCGTTCACTAACCACTACCTACTTGGTGCGGTGGCAGTATCGGCTATCTTGTCTTTAAGCGTTGTGTACACAAGCTTCGGTCAGTTGGTATTCAGCACAGAAGCGCTAGAGTTTAATCACTTAATATCGTTAATCTTCATTGCAGCAGTACCAACATTTGTTCTATCTGCTATCAAAGAAGTGACTAAAGTGGAGTTTATCTAAGACAGACTTCTTAGCTAAATAATTGAATCCCGCCATAAAAGGCGGGATTTTTTATGCCTGTTGTCTTGGGAACGCAGAATTAGAAGTGAAAACTTATGTAGAGGCGGATTCTAGAGAGTGGCAATAAAAAAGCAGCGCTTTAAGCGCTGCCGTATTGATTAATCGTTGTGAACGGAAAGACTAATCTTCGCTCTTTTCTTTGAATTCACAGAGGTCTTCAATGATACAGCTGCCACAGCGTGGTTTACGTGCGACACAGGTGTAACGTCCATGAAGAATGAGCCAATGGTGGACATCCAGTTTGAATTCTTTTGGGATAACTTTAAGTAGTTTTGCTTCGACATCGTCGACGGTTTTACCCATCGCTAGCTTAGTGCGGTTTGATACACGATAGATGTGAGTATCAACGGCAATGGTTGGCCAACCGAATGCGGTATTTAACACTACGTTTGCTGTTTTACGACCGACACCTGGAAGGGCTTCTAATGCAGCGCGATCTTCCGGTACTTCACCATTATGTAGGTCAAGCAGCATACGACACGTTTTGATGGTGTTTTCTGCTTTTGAGTTAAATAGGCCGATGGTCTTGATGTACTCTTTTAAGCCATCAACACCTAGGTCGAAAATTGCTTGTGGCGTGTTGGCTACAGGGTACAGCTTATCCGTCGCCTTGTTCACACTAACATCGGTTGCTTGTGCTGACAATAGAACGGCAATCAGCAGCTCGAATGGGCTGTTCCAGTTAAGCTCAGTCTCTGGCTTTGGATTGTTTTCTCTTAAACGCTCAAGTATTTCTACTCGTTTTACATTGTTCATAGCGACATTACTTTCAAATAGTTAGGGCATGAAGCTTGGATTGCTTCTGCTTTATCATCGGTTACGCGCTCTTATGAGCGTCATTATTATATGTACTGTTTAGATCTGATTTCTCCCGCTGAGTGGTTGAGCTAACTCAGCGAGGTTTAAGCTAATTTAACTTATTAGGCATTGGTAACGCGAGCGCGTTCAATGACTGGTTTTTCTTGTTTTGGTTGTCTAGATTTTGCTTGGTTATCGATGATATTTTTCAAAGCAATTAAGAAACCAACACCAATGAAGGCACCCGGTGGAAGCAGGGCTAACAAGAAGCTGTTATCAAATTGGAATATCTGGATTCGTAACACCGAAGCCCAGTCACCAAGCAGCAGGTCTGCGCCATCAAATAGGGTCCCGTTACCAATAATCTCACGCATCGCACCTAACACGACCAATACTGATGTCATGCCTAGACCCATCCAGAAACCATCTTGAGCCGCTGGTAGCACTTCATTTTTTGAAGCGAAGGCTTCCGCACGACCAATGATGATGCAGTTGGTTACGATCAGCGGGATGAAGATACCCAAAGAGAGGTAAAGCCCATAGGCGTAAGCGTTCATCAGCAATTGAACACAGGTTACTAGCGAGGCAATGATCATTACGAATACTGGGATACGTACTTCTTTTGGCACATGATTACGAACCAAAGAAACAGAAACGTTTGAGCCGACCAATACAAGCAAGGTAGCAATGCCTAGCCCAAGTGCGTTAGTGACTGTTGACGATACAGCCAGCAGCGGACATAACCCAAGAAGTTGCACTAGGGCAGGGTTATTGGCCCACATGCCATTTTTGATCAATGTTTTATGGTCACTCATTATTCACCACCACAATTTAGAGGTTGAGCAAGCAATGCTTGGTTGTTTTGGTTAACGTACTGGACCGCTTGTTTGACTGACTTCACGACTGCTCTTGGCGTGATAGTAGCGCCAGTAAACTGGTCAAAATCACCACCGTCTTTACGAACCTTCCAACGGTCTAGATTAGAATCCGTCACTTGCTTACCTGCAAACGAAAGAATCCAATCACTCACACGCAGATCAATCTTATCACCCAAGCCCGGAGTCTCTTGGTGAGAAAGCACGCGAGTACCTAAAATAGTACCGTCAGTTTTCATTCCAACAATGACTTTAATCGCGCCATTGTAGCCGTCTGGTGCAATCGCTTCGATCGCAATCGCGCTTGGCTCACCATTAAGCTTAGCAATGTAAGCCGGCATCGCTTGCTCAGTACCAAGCTCTTCTGCTTGAACCAAAGTACAAGACGAAAACAGCTCGTTGTCGTGCTGATCGTGTGGGATCACTTGGTTAAGAACAGACAGTAACTGAGCCTGTTCTTGTTGTTTGATCTGATCTTTGGTCAGGTAGTGAGTTACCGCGACCAAACCCGTCGAAGCACACGCAAAAATCGCGAGTACAAGGCCGTTTTTCTTAATTGCATTTAGCATGGTATCCGCTCCCTTAGTGACCGTATGTGCGAGGTTTGGTGTAGTAGTCAATCAGTGGAACACACATGTTGGCTAACAATACAGCAAACGCCACGCCATCAGGGAAACCACCCCAACTGCGGATGATAAAGACTAAACCGCCGATCAGAGCGCCAAACACTAAGCGACCTTTGACTGTCGTGGATGCTGAAACTGGGTCGGTTGCAATAAAGAATGCACCAAGCATAGTCGCGCCAGACAGAAGGTGAATGGTTGGAGAAGCGGTTTCTCCAGGAGTGAGCACTAAGAACACTAAGCTAAACAGAGTAAGACTGCCGATGAA
Organism: Vibrio sp. 10N.261.55.C5; assembly: GCF_041470505.1. NCBI lineage: Bacteria > Pseudomonadati > Pseudomonadota > Gammaproteobacteria > Vibrionales > Vibrionaceae > Vibrio > Vibrio sp. 10N.261.55.C5. Next base: position 355,778 of record NZ_JBFRMS010000012.1, on the reverse strand, counting down.
AGCCACAGGGATATACCATTGAATAACACGTTGCTTAATCAGCACTAAACCGCCGATTAGGTAAGCAAGGTTTACCCACTCCCAGCCTACGCCAGCTAACCAACTAAATTGAGGTTGAGATAGTGCTTCTGAGGCAGTATTGCCTGCCGTTAATGCCGTTTTGAATGCATCAAGCGGCGTCGCCATTGTGGTGCCATCAATGCCAAGGCGTGCTTGTTGCAGAGACAAACCTTCGTTATTGAAGCCAGTAAAGATCATCAAGAATGAGTCAATAAAGCTTGTTGCTTCTGCTGTCAGGCTCGCGGGAGCATTCCAACTGGTCATTTGAACTGGGAATGAAATCAGCAAAACAACGTAAGCGACCATCGCAGGGTTAAATGGGTTCTGCCCTAGGCCGCCGTATAAGTGTTTCGCGATAATAATAGCGAAGAACATACCAATGACGAGGATCCACCACGGAGAGTGTGGGGGAATCGCGACACTCAGTAGCCAAGCGGTTACAACAGCACTGTAATCACGCAGTGCCATTACTGGCGGGCGTTTTCTCAATAGCATGACGGCTGCTTCAAAGGTAACAGCAAGTGCAATAGCAAATACTAACTGGATGAGGGTACCCCATCCAAAGAAGTAGGTTTGAGCTAGTAGACCTGGCAATGCACAAATAGCCACCCATTTCATTAGATCTGGGGTGCTTCTACGGCTATGCGCGTGCGGTGAGCTGGCGATAAAGAAGGCCACTACTCTTTCTCCTCATTGTTCTTTTTATCTAGCTCTTGCTGGGCTTTTTTCGCTTTAGCACGAGCGATAGCTGCAGCAACAGCAGCTTTCTTCGGATCGACCTGTTCAGATTGAGTATCAGTTTCTACTTCAACTACTGGTTCAGATGTTTCTGCTTGCTTAGCTTGCTGTGCTTTTTTTGCTTTAGCACGGGCTATAGCGGCAGCAACGGCGTCTTTCTTAGCATCGCCAGAACTTCCAGCTTCAGTTTCAACTGCAGGTTCAGGAGCTTCGGTTGTTTCTTGTGTCGCTTGCTGTGCTTTCTTAGCCTTAGCGCGAGCGATGGCCGCAGCAACAGCAGCTTTCTTAGGGTCGACTTGCTCCGATTGAGTCTCGGTTTCAACTTCAACCACTGGTTCAGATGTTTCTGCTTGCTTCGCTTGCTGGGCTTTTTTGGCTTTAGCACGAGCGATAGCGGCAGTAACAGCATCTTTCTTGGCATCGCCGGATTTTTCAGCAGGAGCTTCAGCAGCAGATTCAGCTTGTTGAGCTTTCTTGGCTTTAGCACGAGCAATGGCCGCAGCGACAGCATCTTTCTTAGCATCGCCAGAGCTTTCAACAGGAGCATCCGAAGCAGATTCCGCTTGCTGTGCTTTCTTCGCTTTAGCGCGAGCAATCGCAGCAGCAACGGCGTCTTTCTTCGTATCGCCTGAGCTTTCTGCAGGAGTATCGGCTGCTGCTTGTTGTGCCTTGCGCTCTCTCGCTTGACGCTTGCGCTCTTCACGCAGTTTAGACATTTCAGAGTTGTCTGGTTCAGCGCCTTCCGCTTTTTGAGCTGCAGCTTGTTTCGCTTTTGCCTTCGCAATAGCGGCAGCAACCGCAGGTTTCACTGCTGGTTCTTCATTCGGAGCCTGATCCGCAGCGGCTTTTTGTGCTTTAACACGAGCAATCGCAGCAGCAATAGCATCATCACCGCCGGATGTTTTCATATCTTTACGGCGGTTATCTGCGGCTTTTTTAAAGCGGTTTTCACGTTCGGCTTTATCACGCTCCATACGAGCGTTCTTCTCTTCAAAACGAATCTTGGCGCGTTCTGCAGCAGCGGCTTCATCTTTTCGAGTTTTGATTTCAGCTTTTGCTTGGCGATAGTACTGAACAAGAGGGATTTCGCTTGGGCAGACAAATGCACATGCACCACATTCAATACAGTCTTTAATATTTAGCTCTTCACACTTATCCAACTCGTTGGCTTTGGCGTGCCATTGCAGTTGTTGAGGAAGTAGAGACGCAGGGCAAGCTTCAGCACATGCGCTGCAACGGATACATTCCATCTCGTAAGTGCTTGGTGAGATCTCACGACGCGTTGGCGCCAAAATACAGTTCGACGTTTTGGTGATTGGTACATTGGCATGCGGCAAGGTAAAGCCCATCATCGGGCCGCCCAAAATTAAACGCGGCAGTTTTTTATCTGCTTTGTAGCCAAACTCTTCAAGTAACTCATGTACTGGTGTGCCTAATAGCGCCCAAACGTTACGAGGTTGCTTAAAGGTTTTACCGGTTAATGTCACAACGCGGTTAACCACAGGTTCGCCGTCAATTACTGCTCGCTTAATCGAGTAAAGAGAGCCGACGTTCTGAACCAAAACACCAATATCTGCAGGTATACCACCAGCTGGAACCTCTTTATTGGTGAGGATCTTGATGAGCTGTTTCTCACCACCCGAAGGGTATTTAGTTGGGATAACTCGAATGACGATGTCTTTGTTTTTCGCTGCAACCTCAAGTGCTTTTATTGCATCAGGTTTGTTGTCTTCAATACCGATAACGGTCAGCTTTGGTTGAAGAATGTGTTCAACCACTTCGATGCCGTTTAATACTTCGTCGGCATGTTCTTGAAGCAACTTGTCATCAGAGGTGATGTAAGGTTCACATTCCGCAGCGTTGACGATCAAAATGTCGGTACGACCTAAGCCTGATTGAAGCTTCTTAGCCGTAGGGAAACCTGCGCCGCCCATGCCTGAAATACCAGCTTGGCGAATCACATCAAGCAGTTCGTCAGAAGTCTTTGTCGAAAAATCTTCAACTGGATTTTTTTCAATCCAAGTGTCTAGGCCATCAGGTTTAATAACCACGCATATTTCGCTCAAGCCTGAAGGGTGAGCGGTAGTTCGCGGTTCGATAGCGGTAATCACACCCGATGTTGGTGCGTGTACTGGCAAAGTAAAACCTGTGTCTAAGGCCGTAAGTTGCTGACCTTTTAACACAGTGTCGCCAGCAGCAACCAATAGGTTCCCCGGCTTACCGATGTGCTGTTTCACAGGAAGAACGATTTCTTCTGGAAGCCTTGCATGGACGATATCAGTAGTATTCGACTGTTTCTTGTTTTCAGCAGGGTGCACGCCACCAGGGAAGTTCCAAATAGAGCCCGTGCGAATTTGTTCAATTAAAGAGATCATACTAACCCTATGCTTTAGGCTCTGACGCAGTCGCATCAGTCGCTTGGTTAGTGATATCAGTAACAGGAATGATGTTCATCTGCCATTTCCAATTTTCAGTCGTTGTTGCCACTGGAATCATTTCAATACAGTCAGTAGGGCACGGTGCGACACATAGATCACAACCTGTACATTCATCTTTAATTACTGTGTGCAGTGCCTTGGTGCCACCAACAATGGCGTCAACAGGGCAGGCTTGAATACACTTGGTACAGCCGATACACATATCTTCGTGAATGAAGGCAACGGTTTTTACTTTGTTATCTAAGTCATGAGCGGAGTCTTCAACTTCTACGCCCATTAAATCTGCTAGCTTCTCAATGGTTGCTTGGCCGCCCGGAGGACATTTGTTGATCTTGTCTCCGTTAGCGATCGCCTCTGCGTATGGGCGACAGCCAGGGTAGCCACACTGGCCACATTGAGTTTGCGGTAAAATGGTGTCGATTTGATCGACGATAGGATCAGCTTCAACTTTAAAACGGATAGAAGCAAAGCCCAAAATAGCGCCAAAAACAGCGGCTAAAACGGCTAGCGCAATGATCGCAATTAAAATGGTACTCATGTTTATTTCACCAACCCAGTAAAGCCCATGAATGCCAGAGACATTAGGCCTGCTGTGATCATCGCAATCGATGCGCCTTTGAATGGCATTGGAACATCAGCAACCGCAATACGTTCACGCATTGCAGCAAATAAGATCAATACAAGAGAGAAACCCACCGCTGCGCCGAAACCATAGATGATCGACTGAATGAAGTTGTGGTTTTCATTGATGTTCAGAAGTGCCACACCTAATACCGCACAGTTGGTGGTGATAAGAGGCAGAAAGATACCCAGCAGGCGATAAAGAGTCGGGCTGGTTTTGTGAACGACCATTTCCGTAAATTGAACAACCACCGCGATAACCAAGATGAAACTCATGGTACGCAGGTATTCAATACCCAGTGGGGTAAGGATGTAGGTTTCTACTAGGTATGCAGAGACCGACGCTAACGTTAGAACGAAAGTCGTCGCGAGGCCCATGCCAATCGCAGTCTCCAGTTTCTTGGAGACTCCCATAAATGGACATAGTCCTAAAAACTTCACTAGCACAAAGTTATTGACCAGCACTGTGCCAACCAACAACAAAAGGTATTCGGTCATAATGGATTAATTCTTGAGATTCCGATCCCGATATTATCCTGCTTTGCTCACCTAATAACAACCAAGGATCACTAGGGATTTAGACACTTGGTGAAAAAAACATCAGGTAATCGATTGATTATTAAAGTTACCGTAAGTATAGACGGCCAATTTTTACTTCGTGAGACAAGTTTGTAGGAGTAGTTGAATTGGATCTTTCATAAGATCATTCTTGAATTGAACTCGATTTGCTTCCTACGAATAGGGTCATATTTGTGGCTTTTTGTGCTCAGAACTATCAAAAAGAGGAGTGAAAGAGGCGAGTAAAATACGAGCCCAAAGCACTAAAACGCAAAAAGCCGCATCGAATGATGCGGCTTCTTTAAATTTGGCCCCCTTGTCGAGACTTGAACGCGGGCGGCTAGGTTTGTGACATTAACTTGGAACAAGTTAGTCGCAGTTATATACGAAAAGAGCCCAATCTTTCGATTGGGCTCTTTTCTGAATTTGGCTCCCCTTGCAAGACTTGAACTTGCGACATACGGATTAACAGTCCGCCGTTCTACCAACTGAACTAAAGGGGAATTGCTTGTTAGCGACGCGAATTCTAATAATTGTCCGGATTTCTGTCAATAAAAAATATCAGAAAAAAGTAAGATAAAAAACTTTACTTTCTTGAACGCCTTATAGGATTTAGCTTTGCTTTAGTTATCCACCAAAATTGTGGATAAGTGTGTGTGTGAAACTTTAACAACAATAATCGGGATAAATCGAAAAATGTAAAAACCTTATCTAACGTAATGTATTTAAAAGATTTATAGCAAAATGTCGCAATTGTATAACTTCTGTAGATTATAAAACGAACAGTAAAACAAGCGGTATTTTTAGGTTTTTTGGGGAAAAGTAGTGGATTAAAATTCGAGTAATTTAGCTGGGGAAACTTTGCAGGGCACGGATAATACCAAGTTCTAAAAATAAAAGCTATAACTGATCTCTGATCTTAAGATGCATTTCTCTAGATAATTGTTGCAACGACACTCCTCCTAGAGTGACAATGACCTGATTAAAAAAACAGTATGGAAATGGCGACCTATGAGTAAACTCTTTGACTTGGTATCGGACTACAGCCCGTCCGGTGATCAGCCGACAGCGATAACCAAATTACTAGACGGATTAGATTCTGGTTTGGCACATCAAACTCTACTAGGGGTAACGGGCTCAGGTAAAACCTTTACCCTTGCCAACGTCATTTCCCAATCTCAAAGACCTGCGATTCTGTTAGCGCCTAACAAGACATTGGCGGCTCAACTTTATGGTGAGATGAAATCTTTCTTTCCAAACAATGCCGTTGAGTATTTCGTTTCTTACTACGATTACTACCAACCTGAAGCCTACGTTCCAACCACGGACACGTTCATCGAGAAAGATGCGTCTGTTAACGCTCATATCGAACAAATGAGGCTTTCGGCAACCAAAGCCTTATTAGAACGAAAAGACGCCATCATTGTGGCTTCTGTGTCGGCTATCTACGGTCTGGGTGATCCTAAGTCTTATTTGAAGATGATGCTTCATTTGAGTCGTGGCGAGGTGATGGATCAGCGAGACATCCTGCGTCGATTGGCTGAGCTGCAATATTCAAGAAACGATGTCGCCTTTGAACGTGGTCAGTTCCGTGTTCGTGGTGAGGTGATTGATATCTTTCCGGCTGAATCTGACCAAGATGCGGTTCGAATTGAGATGTTCGATGACGAAGTGGACTGCATTAGTATTTTTGATCCTCTGACTGGTGCGGTGAAACAAAGAGACTTGCCGCGCTTTACGGTTTATCCAAAAACTCACTATGTAACGCCAAGAGAAAAAATCCTTGAGGCGATTGAGAACATCAAGGACGAACTGCGCGATCGTGCTCAATACTTAAAAGACAACAATAAGCTTTTGGAAGAGCAGCGTATCTCTCAAAGAACTCAGTTTGATATTGAGATGATGACTGAGCTTGGCTTCTGTTCCGGTATCGAAAACTATTCACGATACTTGAGCGGCCGTGCGGAAGGGGAAGCGCCGCCAACGTTATTTGACTACCTGCCTGATGATGGTTTGCTGATCATCGATGAGTCACACGTGACTGTGCCGCAAATTGGTGCGATGTATAAAGGTGACCGTTCTCGTAAAGAAACCTTGGTCGAGTTTGGTTTTAGACTGCCTTCTGCATTGGATAACCGTCCAATGAAGTTTGAAGAATTTGAGTCTATAGCCCCACAAACGATTTTTGTGTCGGCAACACCAGGTAATTACGAGATTGAAAAATCAGATGGCGAGATTGCTGATCAAGTGGTACGTCCTACTGGTCTGTTAGACCCAATCATCGAAGTAAGACCTGTCGCGACGCAGGTGGATGACTTGCTGTCTGAAATCAGAATCCGTTCAGTGAAAGAAGAGCGTGTTTTGGTTACCACGTTGACCAAGAGAATGGCAGAAGACTTAACCGAATACCTAAGTGAGCACGGCGTTAAAGTGCGTTACTTGCACTCGGATATCGATACCGTTGAGCGTGTAGAGATCATCCGAGACCTACGTTTGGGCAAGTTCGATGTGTTAGTGGGCATTAACTTACTTCGTGAAGGTTTGGATATGCCTGAAGTGTCGCTGGTGGCGATTCTTGATGCAGATAAAGAGGGCTTCTTGCGTTCTGAGCGTTCTCTGATTCAAACCATTGGTCGTGCTGCTCGTAACTTGGAAGGTCGAGCAATCCTTTATGGTGATTCGATTACTAAGTCGATGAGAAAAGCGATTGATGAAACCGATCGTCGTCGCGAGAAACAGCAAGCCTACAACGAAGAGCAAGGCATCACTCCGCAAGCGTTGAAACGCAATATCAAAGACATTATGGAACTGGGTGATCTAACCAAGTCGAAGCAGCAGCGCCAATCGAAACAAGTTCCACTATCTAAGGTGGCAGAGCCTTCTGAAAGTTATGCAGTACTTACGCCGCAACAGCTTGATAAAGAGATCAGCAAGCTAGAATCTGCGATGTATCAGCATGCTCAGAATCTGGAATTTGAATTGGCCGCACAGAAGCGTGATGAAATTGAGCAGTTAAGAAAGCAGTTTATTACCAACAGCTAATCTCACTTTTCGCTCGAGAATTGATCCCCCTCAACACAAGAATTGAGAGTGTTTCAGACAAAAAAACAGCCAGTAGTAAATGTTCTACTGGCTTACGTTTGTGAACAATCGGTCCACTAACAACGTCAGTTGGCTAGGTGACCCGAAGGTCATTTATACCGTTGCATCGTTCGTGCCAGATAGATAAAACATTGATTGTTTGAAGCAAGTAAAAAAACACACTACAAATACTGTGGCTAATTTGCATAATGCAAGGCGGAATGCGACTATAATAAGAAATGCAAATTATAAATGGCTAGGATATGCAATCAAAAACGCTAGATAACAAATCGAAGTATTTGTTGATGGTAGAGGATACCGCTTCGGTAGCAGCTTTATATCGCTCGTATCTTACACCGCTCGAAATTGATATCAACATTGTCGGCACTGGCCGCGATGCAATCGAGAGTTTGAATCATCGAATCCCAGACCTTATTTTATTAGATCTACGTCTGCCTGATATGACGGGTATGGACGTACTATTTGCTGTAAAACAAAAATACCCTGAAGTTCCAGTTATCTTCATGACGGCTCACGGCTCTATCGATACCGCTGTAGAAGCGATGCGTCATGGCTCTCAAGATTTCCTTATCAAACCGTGTGAAGCCGACCGACTCCGTATTACGGTGAATAATGCGATCCGCAAAGCCACCAAGCTTAAAAATAGCTCGGAACACCCGGGAAACCAGAACTACCAAGGTTTTATCGGCAGCAGCCAAACCATGCAGCAGGTTTACCGAACTATCGATTCTGCTGCATCGAGTAAGGCGAGCATTTTCATTACTGGTGAAAGTGGTACCGGTAAAGAGGTATGTGCAGAAGCCATTCATGCGGCGAGTAAGCGTGGCGATAAGCCGTTCATCGCGATTAACTGTGCCGCTATCCCTAAAGACCTGATTGAAAGTGAGCTGTTTGGCCACGTTAAAGGTGCCTTTACCGGTGCGGCGACCGATCGCCAAGGTGCTGCTGAGCTTGCTGATGGTGGGACACTGTTCCTTGATGAACTGTGCGAAATGGACTTAGAGCTGCAAACCAAGCTGCTGCGCTTTATCCAAACCGGTACTTTCCAAAAAGTCGGCTCTTCGAAGATGAAGAGTGTCGACGTTCGTTTTGTGTGTGCGACCAACCGTGACCCTTGGAAAGAAGTACAAGAAGGTCGCTTTAGAGAAGATTTATACTATCGTTTATACGTGATTCCATTGCACTTGCCGCCATTGCGTGAGCGTGGTGAAGATGTCATCGAGATCGCGTATTCTCTGCTAGGCTATATGTCGGTCGAGGAGGGGAAGGCGTTTGTACGTTTTGCTCAGGAAGTACTTGATCGCTTTAATCAATATGAGTGGCCGGGTAACGTTCGTCAGCTACAAAACGTGTTGCGGAACGTGGTGGTTTTGAATAACGGCAAAGAGATTACTCTCAACATGCTTCCACCACCGTTGAACCAACCGATTGAAAACAGTCTGCGATTGAAAGAGAAGCAGAATGAAGACATCACGGTAAAAGATATTTTCCCATTGTGGATCACTGAGAAAACGGCTATCGAGCAGGCCATTAAAGCGTGTGATGGCAACATCCCTCGTGCGGCAGGTTTCTTAGATGTCAGTCCATCGACGATATACCGTAAGTTGCAAACGTGGAATGCGAAGCAGTAATCAACAAACAATAAGAAAATAATAATGACGAAAGTATTAAATCAGCAAAAAGTTGATGAGCTTGCCGGCGAAATAGGCCAAGAGAATGTCCCGGTTTTACTGGAAATCTTTTTAGGTGAGTTGAAAGGCTACCACGAACACCTAGAGATAAATAAAGAGTCGGATACCTCTAAGTACTTGGCTGATATCAGTCATGCGCTTAAGAGCAGCGCAGCAAGCTTTGGTGCGGATTCTTTGTGTAGTTTTGCGATTAGCTTAGACGCAAAAGTGAAGCAAGCGTTGCCTGTAACCGAGATTGATTTTCAAGATATGCAAGACCTCCTGTTATCGACGTACACTGAATATCAGCAGTTGATGACGGACCTTTAAAACAACGAGTTATTACTGAGATTAAAAAAGGAGCATCATGCTCCTTTTTTGTTGTTTGTCGCTTGAACCTATGGCTACGCCAACTGGGCTTCAATGGCTTGTTGAAGCTTCACACGGTCGTGTCGCCAATCTCGGTTTGCCGATGCAAGATCTGTGGTCACACAATTCCATTGCACTTCTAGTTCCGGGTGAGGTTCATTGCCTAACACGATGTCTATTTTCCTTGCCTTACAGGTACGTTCACACCACTCCAATTGCTCTTGAAGCGTCATTTTCCCTGCGGGACCGTGCTCTGGTGAAAGGTTTTCAACGAAGATAACTTTTGCCTTGGTGTTCTCAGAGATTGCTTTGCCAATCTCTGGAAGGAGAAGAGGGGGCATCACACTGGTTAAAAAGCTTCCAGGGCCAAGGACAATGCAGTCTGCTTGCTCAACGGCAGCAACGGCTTCTTTGGTTGCTGGCACTTCTGGAGACAAGTCCATCATGCGCAGCTTTTCCGTCATGTCATCAACGTTGGTTTCGCCGGTAACCCAGCGGCCGTCCATTGATAGAGCCGTGAGGTCTGAAGGATGCTCAGTCATCGGCACGATATTGACATCGACCTTGAGCATATTTCGAATCAGGTTAATTGCTTCCAATGGGCGAACGGAAAGGTTGTCTAACGCCGTCAGCATTAGGTTACCCAAGTTATGACCGTCTAGCTCACCTTGACCACGAAAGCGGTATTCGAACATCATCGAACTGATTGAAGGCTCTGTGATTAATTGGTTGATACAGTTGCGTGTATCTCCCCATGCGATGCCACCTTGGCAATCTCTAATACGTCCGGTGGAACCGCCGTTATCTGTCGTTGCAACAATGCCAGTTGCGTTGTTACCAAAGTCTTTTAATGCAGCTAACATGCGACCTAAGCCATGGCCACCGCCGATTGCTACGACTTTCTTTGAAGAGTAAATATTCATTTATTGTTCTTGTTAGGTTATTACCAACTATAATTTAGGTTAAATGCTTCTCGCTATATACTCAACAAGAGTTATTTTGAGCGTTTGATACGTTTTTTTTTGCCGATGTGACCCGTTTTTTACCATCAGAGCTAGATTCACGTACAAATATTAAGTATTTTATTACTCAGCTACTGCGCGTGTGAATATAACGCTCAGTTGCCATAACTCCGAGCTCTCGCATGCTAAGTCGCACAGTGGTATTTGCTGTACCGATACGCATCAAGAGCCAGTGACATGTTGTCACAAGGGCTTAATTGGAAATGATTATGCCTCCCGTGTTTGGAAAGGTGTTCCGTGGCGCAACAATTCGAAGATAGATTCCATCGCAAGTTTTATTACTTGCGCTTGTCGGTTACAGACGTCTGTAACTTTAAATGTACTTACTGCTTGCCAGATGGTTACAAACCGTCAGGGCAAAAAAACTCGTCTTTTTTAAGTGTTCCCGAGATCAAACGCGTTGTTAAAGCGTTTGCAGATTGTGGTACCTCAAAGATCCGCATTACAGGCGGAGAGCCGAGTCTGCGTAAAGACTTTCCTGAAATCATACATACCGTTGCTTCTACTCCAGGCATCGAAAAAGTAGCCACCACAACGAATGGCTACCGCATGGAGAAACAAGTAGGGCAATGGCGTGATGCTGGTTTAACCCATATAAACGTGAGCGTGGATAGTTTAGATTCGCGCATGTTCCATCAGATCACTGGTGAGAATAAGTTTACTGAGGTTATGCGAGGCATTGATAAAGCGTTTGAGGTTGGCTTTGAACAAGTCAAAGTCAACGTCGTATTAATGAAAGACCTCAATAGTCAGGAATTACCAGCCTTCCTTAATTGGATCAAAGACAAACCTATTCAATTACGTTTTATCGAGCTGATGAAAACCGGCGAGATGGACGAGTTGTTCGATAAACATCATGTGTCTGGCGTTGCGATTCGCAACCAGCTTATTGCTAATGGTTGGCTGTTAAAAGTCAAAGCCGTTAACGATGGCCCGGCGCAAGTGTTTGTCCACCCAGACTACAAGGGTGAAATCGGTTTGATCATGCCTTACGAGAAAGACTTTTGTGAGAGTTGTAACCGACTGCGCGTTTCTGCGACCGGTAAACTTCACTTATGTCTGTTTGGCGACCATGGTGTTGAACTGAGAGATCTGATTCAAGAAGATCAACAAGAGCAAGAACTCATTGATCGAATTCAGGCTCAGCTTCAAACCAAGTCCGTTAGCCACTTCTTACACGATGGCAACAGCGGCATGACTCCAAACTTGGCGTCAATCGGCGGTTAACCCGCTACACACTCTAAAGCATTTTATCGCTCAGCTTCTTCAGGCTGGGCGAATCAGTCTAATGAAAAATTTATATAGGTGAACAAATGGGTCACGCAGAAAGCAAATTCCAAGCAGCAAACATCGCAGTACTAACGGTTTCAGATACTCGTACAGAAGAAAACGACACTTCAGGCGGTTACCTAGCAGAGCATGCTAAAGAAGCGGGTCACAACGTGGTTGATAAGCAAATCGTTATTGATGACATGTACAAGATCCGTGCGATCGTATCTAAATGGATCGCTGATGAAAGCGTACAAGCTATCATGATCACGGGTGGTACTGGTTTCACTTCTCGTGACAGCACGCCTGAAGCGCTTAAGCCACTGTTCGACAAAGAAGTAGAAGGCTTTGGTGAGCTATTCCGTCAAGTATCTTACGAAGAGATCGGTACTTCGACAATTCAATCTCGTGCGATTGCGGGTTTTGCTAACCACACGGTTATCTTTGCGATGCCAGGTTCTACAGGCGCTTGCCGCACCGGTTGGACTAAGATCATCAAGCAACAGATGGATGCTAGCCACCGTCCTTGTAACTTCATGCCACACCTTTCTGTATAAGGCGGTTTGAGTATGAGCCAATTTACACACATTAACGCGTCTGGCGAAGCAAACATGGTCGATGTATCGGCTAAAGCGGAAACAGTACGTGAAGCGAGAGCGGAAGCCTTCGTTCAAATGTCGGCAGAAACGCTAGAGCTGATTGTCTCTGGTAGCCACCATAAAGGTGATGTTTTCGCAACGGCACGTATTGCGGGTATTCAAGCGGCGAAGAAGACGTGGGATCTGATTCCCCTGTGTCACCCTCTGCTATTAACTAAAGTAGAAGTGCAGCTTGAAGCTATCGAGTCTGAAAACAAGGTTCGCATCGAATCTGTTTGTAAGCTTGCGGGTAAGACGGGCGTAGAGATGGAAGCGCTAACGGCTGCTTCTGTGGCTGCGTTAACGATTTACGATATGTGTAAAGCTGTTCAGAAAGACATTGTTATCGAAAACGTGCGCCTGCTAGAGAAGACAGGTGGTAAATCTGGTCACTTTAAGGTGGAGTCATGATTACAGTACTTTTCTTTGCTCAAACTCGTGAACTTGTTGGTGTGGACAGCGTTGAAGTTGATGCACAATTTAAGACGATTGAAGCGATTCGTAGTCATCTTGTGACACAAGAAGGCAAATGGGATATCGCATTGGAAGAGGGGAAGCTTCTGGCTGCACTTAACCAATCAATCGTACCTCTGACAGCTGAAGTGAAAGACGGCGACGAAGTGGCTTTCTTCCCACCAGTGACTGGAGGCTAAGCATGGATCCAAGAGTATTAGTGACAGCTGAGGACTTCTCGGTAGGCGACGAATACGACTACTTGGCTCAAGGTACAGCTGCCGGAGCGATTGTGACGTTCGTTGGTAAAGTTCGCGACATGAACCTTGGCGACAATGTGATTGGTTTGTCTCTGGAGCACTATCCGGGTATGACAGAAAAATCACTGAGCGAGATCTGTGATCAAGCTGAGGCACGCTGGCCAATCCAAAAGATGCGAGTTATCCATCGTGTTGGTGACCTAGATATCGGTGACCAGATTGTTTACGTTGGTGTATCCAGTGCACACCGCGGTGCGGCCTTTGAAGCGTGTGAGTTTGTGATGGATTTCCTAAAAACCAAAGCGCCGTTTTGGAAGAAGGAACGCACCACTGAAGCAACTCGTTGGGTTGACTCTCGAGACTCAGACGCGAAAGCTGCAGAGCGTTGGGAAAAATAATCACCCAAGGTTACTCACCTTCAGAACGAATATTAAAAGCCGACTATTAAAGTCGGTTTTTTTGTACGTGCTACAAAGCTATTTATAAATAAGTGGTGTATTAATAAATGGTTAATCATTCAAGTTGCATATAAATTCGGTACGTGATTTTGCCTGTCTTGGTGCATTTCTAAATCTGTTTTGGTGCAGCGCATTATGCTGTTTTGTATAAAGTGATAACCCTCACAAATAGTGTAGTCTGTTTAGGTGATATGTGATGTGCAATTAGATTTCATGTGGCATTAATGTTAATTTGCGCTCAGTGCCCTAGCATAAGATGCTAAAAAAAAGTATCAACACAGATACATCAACACTAAAGGCTGTTTTTTAATGAGCCCCTCTACGTAACTCACTATCGATTGGGGATTTATTAGATACTTACACTGATTCCTTGAGTATTTCGGAGAATTATCCGATTTTTTGCGACTTGTTTATGGCAAATTACTTCAATGGTTGATAGTGTGTGCCTCAATCTTTGTATGGTTTTAGGTTTTTATGCTTAATTTTTTAGCTAAATAAACCTAAATCACTGCCGTTCAGTGAACCAAGCAAAGAAGTCATGGATGCAATACATAAAACTTGGAGTTTATTTAATGTACAAGAATAAAATCACACGTACCCTTCTTGCGGGTGCAGGACTATCTCTTGCTCTAACTGGTTGTGGCGACAAGCCAGAGGAAAAACAAGCCGTTCAACCCAAAGCTGAGCCTCAATCTACAGAAATCAAATATGCAGACGTGCAAGAGTTAGTTCGTGGTAACGGTACTGAAGTAGCAACAATTGACCCTCATAAGTCACAAGGTGTACCAGAGTCTCACGTAATTCGTGATCTTCTAGAAGGTCTAGTGAACCAAGACGGCGACGGCAATACTATCCCTGGTGTTGCGGAAAGCTGGGAAACGACAGACAACAAAACATTCACTTTCCACCTACGCAAAGACGCAAAATGGTCTAACGGCGATCCTGTAACAGCTCAAGATTTCGTATACAGCTGGCAACGTGCAGTAGATCCTGCAACGGCTTCTCCATACGCTTGGTACATGGAATACACCAAGATGGCGAATGCGAAAGACATCGTAGCGGGTAAGAAAGATAAGAGTGAACTAGGCGTTAAAGCAGTGGATGCGAACACTCTAGTTGTTGAATTAGAAACAGCGGTACCATATTTCGTAATGATGATGGGCCACACAACAATGAAGCCAGTACACCAGACAACTGTTGAAAAATACGGTGACCAGTGGACTAAGCCAGAGTACTTTGTTGGCAACGGCGCATTCTCTGTTGATCATTGGGTTGTTAACGAGCGTCTAGTACTTAAGCGTAACGAGCAGTACTGGGATAATGATAAAACAGTTCTTAATAAAGTAACGTTCCTACCAATCGAAAACCAAGTAGCGGAAATGAACCGCTTCCTATCTGGTGAAATCGACTTCACAAACGAACTTCCAACTGAGCACTTCAAGCGCCTTCAAAAAGAGCACGCTGAAGATGTATCTGTAGCGGGTAACCTATGTACTTACTACTACATCTTCAACACGAAGAAAGCACCGTTTGATGATGTTCGTGTTCGTAAAGCAATCTCTTATGCAATCGACCGTGATATCGTAACTGACGCAATCCTAGCGCAAGGTCAAAAACCTGCGTACTTCCTAACACCTGAAATCACTGCTGGCTTCAACCCTGAGCTACCTGCTTACGGCAAGATGTCTCAAAAAGAGCGTAACGCAGAAGCAGCACGCCTTCTTGAAGAAGCAGGTTACGGTAAAGATAACCCACTTAAATTCAACCTACTTTACAACACTTCAGAGAACCACAAGAAGATTGCTGTAGCGCTAGGTTCGATGTGGAAGAAAACACTGGGTCTTTCTGTAACACTTGAGAACCAAGAGTGGAAAACGTACCTATCTTCTAAAGATTCTGGTGACTTCGAAGTAGCACGTGCTGGTTGGTGTGGTGACTACAACGAAGCGTCTTCGTTCCTGACGCTAATGAAGAGTAACAACACTACCGGTGGTGTTCACTACGACAGCGCGGCTTACGATAAGATCATCGATAAAGCACTTAACTCAACTTCAGAAGAAGAGCGCAAAGCACTTTACCTAGAAGCTGAGGCGCTAATGGCAAACGACATGCCAATTGCTCCTATCTACCAATACGTGAAATCTCGTCTACTTAACCCGCATGTTGGTGGTTTCCCAATCAACAACGCGGAAGACAAGATCTTCTCGAAAGACCTATACATCAAAGCTCAATAATAAGCTTCGATTCTAAAAAGTTAATATAACTATAACTATAACGATACAGGCACTACATGCGCAGGGCGCGCATGTAGCGTCTTTCTAATTTTAATTGTCACAGACTGAAAGAGTGAGTTTATGCTTAAATTCATTATGAAAAGGATATTTGAAGCGATTCCAACCATGTTGGTGTTGATCACTATATCTTTCTTTCTCATGCGTTTCGCACCGGGTAACCCGTTTTCAAGCGAGCGTCCATTACCGCCAGAAGTTATGGCTAACATCGAAGCTAAATACGGCTTAGATAAACCAGTGTTTGAACAATACACCACGTATTTGACAAATATCTTACAAGGTGACTTCGGTCCCTCTTTTAAATACCAAGATTACACAGTAAATGAGCTGATCGCGGTTGCACTTCCAGTATCTGCGAAGGTAGGTTTCGTTGCTTTTATCTTCACATTATTGATGGGGGTAACGGTCGGAACCATTGCCGCCTTGAAGCACAATACCTGGGTCGACTACACCATAATGTCGACCGCCATGCTCGGGGTGGTGATGCCATCCTTCGTGTTGGCACCGGCGCTTATTTACCTTTTCTCCCTGCACTGGAACATATTCCCAGCAGGTGGTTGGCATGGCGGTACATTCATGTACATCGTGCTGCCTGTTATCGCGATGTCTCTTCTATACGTAGCAACCTTTGCTCGTATTACTCGCGGTAGCATGATTGAAACGCTAAACAGTAACTTTATCCGAACTGCTCGTGCAAAAGGCCTAAGCTACCGTTATATCATTCTAAAACATGCACTTAAGCCAGCAATGCTGCCTGTTGTTTCTTACATGGGACCTGCGTTTGTAGGTATCATTACAGGTTCTGTTGTTGTTGAAACCATCTTCGGCCTACCAGGTATCGGCAAGCTGTTTGTTAACGCCGCGTTTAACCGTGACTACTCGCTAGTAATGGGTGTAACCATCTTGATTGGTTTCCTATTCATCTTGTTCAACGCAATCGTTGATATTTTGCTAGCGCTAATTGACCCGAAAATTCGCTACTAACAGGGACGCATGGTTATGTTGAAGAAAAAAGAAAATTTAGAAGCGATCGAAAAGTTCTCTGAGAGCTTAGAGATTGAAGGTCGTAGTTTGTGGCAGGACGCGCGCATTCGTTTCATGCGAAACAAAGCTGCGATGGTGAGCCTGTGCATTCTTACGCTTATGGTACTGGCAGTTATCTTCTTACCAATGCTGGCTCAGTACACTTATGATGATACTGACTGGTACGCAATGCACGTTGGTCCGAATGCGGATCACTGGTTTGGTACAGATAGCTTAGGTCGTGATTTGTACGTTCGTACTCTTGTCGGTGGCCGCATCTCATTGATGGTTGGTGTGATGGGTGCCTTCGTAGCGGTACTGATTGGTACGCTTTACGGTGCAGCTTCAGGCTTCATCGGCGGTCGTACTGACCGAGTGATGATGCGTATCCTAGAGATCTTGTACGCAGTACCATTCATGTTCCTAGTAATCGTACTGGTAACGTTCTTTGGTCGTAACATCGTCCTAATCTTCGTTGCTATTGGTGCGATTGCTTGGCTAGATATGGCGCGTATTGTACGTGGTCAAACGTTGAGCCTACGTAGTAAAGAGTTCATTGAAGCTGCACACGTATGTGGTGTAAGCAAATGGAAGATCATTACACGTCACATCGTACCGAACGTACTGGGTATCGTAGCGGTTTATTCTACGCTGCTTATTCCAAGCATGATCCTTACAGAATCATTCTTATCTTTCCTTGGTCTTGGTGTTCAAGAGCCTATGACAAGCTGGGGCGCATTGCTTCAAGAAGGTTCGCAAACAATGGAAGTTGCAATCTGGCAATTGACATTCCCTGCGGCATTCATGGTAGTTACGCTGTTCTGCTTTAACTACGTAGGTGATGGTCTGCGCGACGCGCTTGATCCAAAAGACAGATAACGAAATAGCAATTAAAAGCTATAAAAGATTAAGGAAGCAATAATGAGCTTATTAGATGTCAAAGATCTGCGCGTCGAATTTACCACGCAAGATGGTATCGTAACCGCAGTAAACGACTTGAACTTCTCACTTAACCAAGGCGAAACGCTAGGTATTGTTGGTGAGTCGGGTTCAGGTAAATCACAAACGGTATTTGCACTGATGGGGCTGCTGGCTAAGAACGGCATCATCTCAGGCAGTGCAAAGTTTGAAGGTAATGAAATTCTCAACCTGCCTGAAAAAGCACTGAACAAGGTTCGTGCTGAACAAATCGCGATGATCTTCCAAGATCCAATGACCTCACTGAACCCTTACATGAAAGTAAGTGATCAGCTGATGGAAGTACTTATGCTGCATAAAGGCATGGGTAAAGCAGAAGCGTTTGAAGAATCAGTACGCATGCTTGAAGCGGTGAAAATTCCTGAAGCTCGTAAACGTATTACCATGTATCCGCACGAATTTTCGGGCGGTATGCGTCAGCGTGTGATGATCGCAATGGCACTGCTGTGTCGTCCTAAATTGCTTATCGCTGATGAACCAACAACGGCACTGGATGTAACCATTCAAGCGCAAATCATGGAATTGCTGAACGAACTTAAAGATGAGTTCAATACGGCAATCATCATGATCACCCATGACTTGGGTGTTGTTGCTGGCTCATGTGACAAAGTACTTGTGATGTACGCGGGTCGTACAATGGAATACGGCACGGTTGATGAAATCTTCTACGAGCCAAGCCACCCATATGCGGAAGGCCTGCTTAAAGCGATTCCTCGTTTGGATACCGAAGGTGAAATTCTACCGACGATTCCAGGTAACCCACCTAACTTACTTCGCCTACCAACAGGTTGTCCTTACCAAGACCGTTGTCACCGTGTAATGGACCGTTGTAAGCAAGAAGCACCGATTTTGCAGCCATTTGCTAAAGACCGTCAGCGTGCTTGTTTTTCAGATTGGGAGACTTGGACAAAATGAGTAAAGAATTACTATTAGATATTAAAGACCTGAAAGTTCACTTTAGCATTGCAGCTAAGTCTGCTTGGCCTTGGGCAAAACCATCAAACCTTAAAGCGGTTGATGGTGTTGATGTTCACCTTTACGAAGGAGAGACTCTGGGTGTAGTAGGTGAGTCTGGTTGTGGTAAGTCGACTTTTGCCCGTGCGATTATCGGCTTGGTTGAAGCGACTGAAGGTCAAGTGATGTGGTTAGGTCAAGACCTAACTAAGATGCAGGAAGTGAAGCGTCGTGAGACTCGTAAAGAGATTCAGATGATCTTCCAAGACCCGCTAGCATCGCTTAACCCACGTATGTCAGTAGGCGATATTATTGCTGAGCCTCTAGAGACTTTCTTCCCTGAACTTTCTAAACAAGAAGTGAAGGACAGAGTTAAAGAGATGATGGCAAAGGTTGGTCTACTACCCAACGTAATCAACCGTTACCCTCATGAATTCTCTGGTGGTCAGTGTCAGCGTATTGGTATTGCACGTGCGCTTATCTTGAAACCTAAGATGATCATCTGTGATGAACCTGTTTCTGCACTGGATGTATCTATCCAAGCTCAAGTAGTTAACCTTCTGAAGGAGCTACAAAAAGAGCTAGGTTTGTCTTTGGTATTCATCGCGCACGATTTGTCGGTTGTTAAACACATCTCTGATCGCGTATTGGTGATGTACCTAGGTAATGCGGTAGAACTTGGTGAATCAGATGCATTGTTCTCTGATCCTAAGCACCCATACACCAAAGCGTTGATGTCTGCAGTTCCAATTCCAGACCCACGCTTAGAGCGCAGCAAAACCATTCAGATGTTGGAAGGTGATCTCCCATCGCCAATCAATCCGCCATCAGGTTGTGTGTTCCGTACTCGTTGCCCACAAGCAACAGAGGCGTGTGCGCAAACTAAGCCAACGATTCAAGGCGATGACGTTCACGCAGTATCTTGCTTGCACGTACAAGTCTAGAGCCTATTTAAAACGGTTCAGCCTGTGACAGGCTTAAGCGCGACTAGTTATTAGAGTCGCGCTTTTTTTGTCTTAGGCTTATTGGTTCGCTCAACAAGCTTCATCAAAATATTCGAACAACTAAGCCAACTTCTTCTAGTTTTGAAAAAGTTGGCTTTTTTTATACTAGAGAAAAGTTTCGATGACAGAGGTTTGGATATGGGTAAGTTAGTTGAAGGTGTTTGGCACGATGTGTGGTACGACACCAAAGAAAGCGGTGGTAAGTTTGTTCGTGAAGATGCGGGCTTTCGTCACTGGATAGAGAACAAACCGGGCGCGCAGTTTGAGCCTGAAAGCGGCCGTTATCACTTATACGTATCATTGGCTTGCCCTTGGGCGCACCGAACCCTTATCTTCCGTGAGCTGAAAGACCTAACCGATCACATTGACGTGACGGTTGTTTGCCCAGACATGATGAGTGAAGGTTGGCAAATGGGGTTACCTGAGCCTCTATTCGGTCATACCCGAATGCATCAAATTTACACTCAAGCCAAACCGGATTACTCGGGCAGAGTAACGGTGCCTGTGTTGTGGGATAAGAAAACCAACACCATTGTGAGTAACGAGTCGTCTGAAATCATCCGCATGTTCAATTCAGAATTTAATGAGTTAACAGGCAACACCGATGATTACTACCCGTGGGAGTTGTCCAAGAAGATTGATGAGTGGAATGATTATATCTACCCAAACATCAACAACGGCGTATACCGAACCGGCTTTGCGACAACACAAGAAGCCTACGAAGAGGCGTATGAAGCGTTATTTGAAGCGTTAGATAAAGTGGATGCGCATCTTAGTGAGAAACGTTATTTAGCGGGAGAGCAGATTACTGAAGCGGATTGGCGGTTGTTCACGACTTTGGTTCGATTCGATGCTGTGTATGTGGGTCACTTCAAGTGTAACAAGCAACGAATTGCGGATTACAAACATATCCAAGGTTATCTAAAAGAGCTCTATCAAATAGAGGGTATTAAAGAGACGACGGATTTCTACCACATCAAGCGCCACTACTATTACAGCCATACGGGCATCAACCCGACTCAAGTGGTGCCTAAAGGGCCTGATCTGGATTTAGATTCGCCTCACGGACGTGGTTAGAATCATTAATTAATCCGCTTTTCTTCAGGCGTAAAAAAACCCTAGATAAACATCTAGGGTTTTTGCTTTCTGAAAAAGAAAATTAGTTAACTACTTTTTCTTCAGTTTGCGCAGCTTGGTCTGCTTGGATAGCCGTTAGAGCTACTGTGTAAACGATATCGTCTACTAGAGCGCCACGAGACAAGTCATTTACTGGCTTGCGCATACCTTGAAGCATTGGACCGATAGATACTAGATCTGCTGAACGCTGTACAGCTTTGTAAGTCGTGTTACCCGTGTTTAAGTCTGGGAATACGAATACTGTCGCTTTACCTGCAACTGGAGAGTTAGGCGCTTTAGAAGCGGCTACGTTTTCCATGATTGCTGCATCGTACTGTAGAGGACCGTCGATCACTAGATCAGGACGCTTCTCTTGAGCAAGTTTCGTTGCTTCACGTACTTTATCTACGTCTGCACCCTTACCAGATTCACCAGTAGAGTAAGAGATCATAGCAACGCGTGGGTCGATACCGAATGCCGCAGCAGAATCTGCAGATTGGATAGCGATTTCAGCAAGCTGTTCAGCTGTTGGATCTGGGTTGATCGCACAGTCACCGTATACAAGAACTTGATCAGGCAGAAGCATGAAGAAGATCGAAGATACGATAGAAGCATCAGGAGCAGTCTTGATGATCTGGAACGGAGGAACGATAGTGTTCGCCGTTGTGTGAACAGCACCAGAAACTAGGCCGTCAACTTCGCCAGCTTCAAGCATCATAGTACCTAGGAATACTGAATCTTCTAGCTTCTCACGAGCAACAACTTCAGTCATACCTTTAGCGCCACGAAGTTCTACTAGACGAGCTACGTAGTTTTCGCGAACTGATGCAGAATCGATGATCTCAACGCCAGCGCCAAGCTCAACACCTTGCTGCGCTGCAACGCGACGGATTTCTTCAGGGTTACCTAGAAGTACACACGTTGCGATACCGCGCTCAGCACAGATAGCCGCAGCTTTAACTGTACGTGGCTCATCACCTTCAGGAAGAACGATGCGCTTAGCCGCTTTACGAGCAAATTCAGTTAGCTGGTAACGGAATGCTGGTGGGCTTAGACGACGGATGCCTTGAGTACCTTCAGATAGAGAATCAATCCAAGGGCCATCAATGTGGCTTGCAACGTGATCGTTAACGAACTCGATACGCTCTTTATCGTCTGCAGGAACTTCTAGGTTGAAGCTCTGTAGGTTTAGAGATGTCTGCCAAGTGTTACCTTGAGCCTTGAAGATCGGTAGACCTGAAGCGAATGCTGGTGCACAAAGGTTTGCAATGCTTTCTGGAATGTCGTAACCGCCAGTAAGCAGGATTGCGCCAATCTCAACACCGTTTTTCGCAGCAAGAGCCGCAGCAACGATAACGTCAGGACGGTCTGCAGAAGTTACTAGCAGTGAGCCTGGTTTGAAGTGCTCAATCATGTGCGGTAGAGAACGTGCACAGAAAGTGATGCTCTTAATACGACGAGTTGAGATTTCACCTTCGTTAACGATTTCAGCGTTAAGGTGCTTAGCCATATCAACCGCACGAGTTGCGATTAGATCGATGCTCCATGGCACGCAGCCAAGAACACGGATAGGGCTAGAGTTGAAGATTTGCATTACTTCAAGGTTCGCTTGCTGAGCGCTGTCTGCATCATCAAAGATTTCAGATAGGTCAGGGCGAGTACGGCCAGCTTCATCAACAGGAGCGTTAAGCTTGTTGATGATTACGCCTTTGATGTTTTTGTTCTTAGTACCGCCGAAGTTAGAACATGCTACTTCGATACGCTCTTTAAGCTGCGTAGGGTTGTCAGTACCAGGAGTCGCAACGAATACGATCTCCGCGCCAAGTGTTTTTGCGATTTCCGCGTTCACTTGGTTAGCAAATGGGTGCTTACGAGTAGGTACTAGACCTTCGATTAGCGTTACTTCTGCGTCTTTGTTGATCTTGTTGTATTGCTCAACAACTGACTCAAGAAGCTCGTCCATTTTTTCACTACCGATCAAAGCTTCAGCTTTAGTCATTGCGATTGGCTCACCAATCTTAATGTCGCTGTTTGCGCTGATGATAGTAGACGTTAGATCTGGTTGGTTACCACCGCTACGAGGCTGAGCGATTGGCTTGTAGAAAGAAACACTTACGCCTTTACGCTCCATAGCGCGAAGAACACCCATGCTAACACTAGTAAGACCAACACCAGCGCTTGTAGGGATAAGCATAATAGTACGGGACATTGACGAACACCTTTAACTATTGGAAATAAAAAAAGCTCAACTGCTATTCCCACCGATATTAAAATTGGGGTAGGAATAGAAGTTGAGCCCCATTTTCTTGATATGAAAAACTGACTAGCTTCGAGTGAAGCTAGTCAGGAAAATCAATTAAAGACCTGCTAGTTTCGCAGTGTCTTCAGCAATTACTAGCTCTTCGTTAGTAGAGATAACCATTGCAGGGATACGGCTGTTAGCTGTAGTGATAGTACCTTCGCCGCCGAAACGAGCTTTAAGGTTAGCTTCACCGTCAACTTCGATGCCGAAGATGCCTAGGCGGTTTAGAACCATTTCACGGATTGGGCCAGAGTTTTCGCCGATGCCGCCAGTGAAAGTGATTGCGTCTAGACGACCTTCTAGAGTCGCAGTGTAACCAGCTACGTACTTAGCTAGACGGTGACAGAACACGTCCATTGCACGAGTTGCTTCTTCTTTCTCACCGTAGTTGTCTTCAACGAAACGACAGTCAGAAGTCACTTCAGTTAGACCAGCAAGACCAGACTCTTTAGTTAGCATGTTGTTGATTTCTTCAACAGAGTAACCAAGTGCGTCGTGTAGGTGGAAGATGATTGCAGGGTCTAGGTCACCACAACGAGTACCCATTACAAGACCTTCAAGAGGAGTAAGACCCATAGAGGTGTCTACAGATTTACCGTTCTTGATTGCACATACAGAAGCGCCGTTACCTAGGTGACAGTTGATGATGTTAACTTCTTCAACTGGCTTGTTTAGTAGGCCTGCAACTTCACGAGTGATGAATAGGTGAGAAGTACCGTGCATGCCGTAACGACGGATGCCGTGCTCTTTGTACAGGTTGTACGGTAGAGCGTATAGGTAAGACTCAGAAGGCATTGTTTGGTGGAACGCAGTGTCAAAAACAGCAACGTTTTGTAGACCAGGGAAGTTCTGTTGAGCCGCTTCGATACCGATAAGGTGAGCAGGGTTGTGAAGAGGTGCGAAAGTCGCAGCGTCTTGAATACCCTTAAGAACTTCATCAGTGATAAGTGCAGAAGAAGTGAACTGCTCGCCACCGTGTACGATACGGTGACCGATAGCGCCAAGGTTAGCTTTAAGCTCAGGCTTAGAAGCAAGAATAGTTTCTACCATGAAAGATAGTGCTTCTACGTGAGCTGCGCCCGCGCCTAGTTGTGCTTCATGCTTGCCATCAAGTTTCCACTTCATACGAGCTTCTGGAAGACCTAGACACTCAGCAAGACCAGTTAGGTGCTCTGCACCTGTTTCTGCATCAACAACAGCGAATTTAAGAGAAGAACTACCACAGTTTAAAACTAAAACTAGCTTAGACATTAATGACTACCTGTTTATTTTTCTGATCGAAATCAGTTAAGGATGAAAATTAATCTCAAGAATAGTCGAAGCACATAGGCTTGCGTACTAACCTTGGTCAAAAAAACGTTAATTTCCGTATAAAGTGAAAGCGCTCTTTATCAAAAAGAGGCTTGTGCATTCCTTGCAGAAGTCTTCTCAAAGTTGCTTAAATTGTAAATAAGGGCAACAATGAGATTGAGGTCTGCAAATAATAGCGATATTGTGCAAATATAACAAAAAAATTTGAAAGAATATTATTTTTCGTCAAATTTTTGTGTTTTTAGTTGATGATTTCAACTTTTTTTTAATGGGAGACTCATATGAGCAATAGAGTTGGTTTAGCTAGTAGTTTAAAAGATGGCCAAAAGTACATGGATCTCTGGCCCGTCCGAAAAGAGTTAAACGCGATCTTCCCAGAACAACGCATTATTAAAGCGACCCGTTTTGGCGTGAAAGTGATGCCTGCGATTGCCGCTATCAGTGTTCTTACACAAATGGTCTTTAATAATTACCAAGCGATGCCACAGGCTGTGGTTATGGCTTTGTTTGCGATCAGCTTGCCGCTACAAGGTATGTGGTGGTTGGGCAATCGCTCAAATACACAACTTCCGCCGGCGCTAGTATCGTGGTACCGCGAACTGCATGAAAAGATCACTGAAACGGGTTTTGCGTTAGAGCCTATGAAGCCGCGCCCTCGCTATAAAGAATTGGCAATCATTTTAAATCGTGCCTTTCGTCAGTTAGATAAATCCTCAATGGAGCGTTGGTTCTAAAGAATCCCAGCTCTCCCTCTTGTCTGAGAACAACTATTCATCTTCTATAGCTTGTTCTCAGATTTGCTCCTCTTTTTGTTACCTCGCTTACTTTCCGTTTAGCTTACCTGTCCTTATTCACTTGGTTTCTTACCTTCCTCCGAAGTCAATATAACCTTTCTCACATAACTCGAGCCTTGTTGTATTTTTGTTAAATATCACTTCAAGTTATCAATGGTTACTGGTAATAATGTCAATAGTGATTTTGATGTTGTTCTCTTTGAGCGAGTAATGACGGGTAGAGCTTGATTCAGGGAGCGATAATGAGTTCTGTAAGAAAGGTATTGGCAGCGGTTTTAAGTTGCTTGATGTTGCTATGGACTGGCAATGCAATGGCAAACGTTGCCAAAGTGTCGGTTTCACAAGTTGTTGACCATCCAGATCTGAATGCGACACGTTTAGGGCTTCTTGAAGGATTGAGAGCCAATGGTTATGAACCCGGTAAGAACTTAGAATTCTCCTATGAAATGGCGAATGGTAACCCGGCTCAGGCAGCCAAGATTGCCAGAGAGCTCGTCAGTGAAAATCCACATGTACTTGTTGGTATCGCGACACCGACTTCACAAGCCTTAGTGTCGGCGACTCGCTCGATTCCTATCGTGTTTACCGCGGTTACGGATCCTATCGGCGCTAGGCTCGTTAAACAATTAGAAAAGCCGGGGCGTAATGTCACGGGGCTTTCTGACTTATCTCCGATCACTCAGCATGTGTCATTAATCAAAGAACTGCTCCCTGAAGCTAATTCAATCGGTGTAGTTTACAACCCAGCAGAAGCAAATGCCGTTGCGTTAGTTGGGTTATTGAGAAAGGCAACTCGAGATTTCGGTTATACACTTCACACCGAAAAAGCGCTGACTGTTGACGATGTCGAAGCAAAAGCAGAATCCATTGCTAAGAAGTCCGATGTTATCTATGCCTTGACCGATAATACGGTTGCAAGCGGCATGGAGGGTCTTATCAAAGCGGCTAACCATGCAGATACGCCAGTCGTCGCAGGCGCCACATCTTATGTCGGAAAGGGAGCGATTGCTGGTTTAGGTCTAGATTATTATGATGTTGGGGTTCAGACCGCGGATTATGTCGCAGCCATTCTGGAAGGACAGAAGCCCGGGAAGTTGAGTGTCAAAACTGCGCAGAGTTCTCAGCTGGTGGTCAACCTAGATGCTGCTCGTGAGCTTGGCGTGACAGTGCCTCAATCTGTGATTGAGCGTGCGGTCATTAGCCGGTGAATTGAGTTTGGTGTTAGGTGAGCTAATAGGCCATAAGTCATATTATTAACAGCATTGAAATGGGCTCAGATAACAAACTCACCTGCTCTATATGTTGGCGCTTCTCTATTTTATTCATTTGTAAGCGGTTATTTGACCGTTAGGTGTGTCGTTAATATCAATTTACATTATTTTACGTCGAGCGAATTGCCGATTAATGTAATAATATTAACGGGGAAAATGAAAATAGCTGAACGCTAAGAGCACATTATATGAAAGTAAATAGGCACTTTAGCCTAACCTTTGTCTTCGGGTTTCCCGCTGTGATCGCCGCAATGTTACTTGGCCTAATAGGAAAGAATCATTTTGATTTGGTGAAGAAAGACATTGGCAGTGAATTCCAGCGTATTGAAGAGGTGTTCAAACGAACCACAAAGGTGGTGACAGCCTTAGACTACAGCTTCTCCAACTACTACAAATCAGGAAGCCCTCTCTTTCTTGAGCACAACAAACAAGTTGTGGATGGTCTTTGCCAAATTTGGCTTATTGATGTATTGCTACTTGCCGACGGTAAAACCTCAGACATTCCCTCTGTCGATATCGACTATATGCTAATCGGTCAAGAGTCTCTTTGTTCTGAAAGCAGTGATAGTTATAAGAGCGCGTCAGAAAAAATAGCGTTAGCTCCTATTCTTTCATTTTTATCCCAGCTTGATGAATACCATGCCGGCGTGCACTTTATTGATACGAGCGGCTATGTGATCTCTTCACCTGAAGGTTTTGCCAAAGGGCTGAGCAAAGAGTTACTCTCGACCATAAAGAGTCGTCCTTATTGGCAGAAAACTGCCAACAACCCTGACCAACTCACCCTTTCAGGCCCTGGTTATCGTTTTGATTCCCTTGACCGTATAATCAGTATGACGATCCCTGTATTCCATAAAGGCGTTCACCAAGGGATGCTGTCGGTGGATATTAATGCTGACAAGCTGCTCGCAAACTCGAATGAGCATCTTGCAGGTCGGATCGATATCATTGATACCACTTTAGCGACTCCGGTAGATTCTGCTGCTTTTTATCACGAGATCAAACTGGATGGTGTCTCGTCTCACCATGCGATGTATTACAAATTAGACATCGCGAAAGAGGTTGAGCACTTTTTCGTCTACGAGAAAGACAGCCTTATTGTTGCCATCATTGTGTATCTGTTCTCAGTAACCATCTTCTTCTACGTCAATTCCAATATTGAACGTGGTTACTTCAAAGATCTCGCAGCCAAAGACCCTATGACAGGGTTATTGAATCGTCGTGGCTTAGAAGCGTTCTGGCGCAGTGTAGAGCACGATCAACTGTTTGCATTAACCGTCTTCGATATTGATGATTTTAAGTCAATTAACGACACCTACGGCCACGATAAGGGGGATGATGTGATTCGTTATATGTCGCGTCAGATCAGCAACAGTATTCGAAGCAGTGACGTTGCAGCACGGTTTGGCGGTGAAGAGTTTGTCGTTTATATGAAAGGCGAAGATCGTGAAACTTTGATGAGAACATTAGAGCGAGTGAAGAATGCGATTTGTTCCACTTCAGCCGACATTATTCCAAATGGATTTACGGTGTCTGGCGGTGTCTGCATTGTTGAAACTGAGCAAAGTAAACTTAACTTCGATGAGATATTTAAGTACGCCGATGAAAAGCTGTACGTGGCTAAGACGACGGGCAAAGACCGTCTTAAATTTTAACCACGTTATTGAATCGATGCTTTGTATGAAAATGAAAATGAGAATGAAAGAGGGAAGAGCGAACGTGTCTACCAAGCAAAGCTTATTTGCACCGGTAAACACGTTTGTAGCGTTGGGTATTTAACCCTAAACATAATCTTAAACAGGTTGGCGGCGTTCTTCTTGATAACGCTGAAGGCGTTCTACAATCGGTGGCGCCTTTTTGAAAGTACGAATTTCTTTAAACAGTTCGTTCGCTTCAGGGTAGCCTTTACTTAGATAAACAAACCACTGCTTCACTCTATTGGGGTAGTACATGCCTTTGTCCCCTTTAATTTGAAACTCTGAATAGCGCAGCAAAAGTTCAATGACTTTATCCCACGGCATTTTCTGGTGGTTGTGCTTAACGACGTTACCAAGGTTTGGAATATTGAAAGCACCACGGCAGACCATTAATGAATCGACGCCTGTTGCTTCTATGCAATCTTGACCATCTTGATAGTTCCAGATCTCCCCATTAGCAATCAACGGCAGAGATGTTTTTTCTCTTATTTGATTGATGAAGTCCCATTTGATTTCGCTGGCTTTATAGCCGCCAACTTTGGTTCTTGCATGCACGGTGAGTTCGTCAGCTTTGGCTTGTTCGATGGCATCGACGATTTCAAAGCACTCTTCCGGATGCTCCCAACCTAATCGAATCTTTGCGGACACAGGAATGTGTGCCGGTACCGCTTCTCGACAGGCGTTCACCACTTGATAGATGAGCTCTGGCTCTTTTAGCAATGAAGCGCCACCATTACTTTTGTTGACCGCTTTTGCTGGGCAACCAAAATTAAGATCGATCCCTTTCGCGCCTAAGCTAGCAGCTTGAAAAGCATTCTCGGCCATCCAATTTGGGTGTTGCCCTAGAAGTTGGAGATGGATTGGCACACCAGCCATGGTCTGAGAGCCTTGATGTAGCTCAGGGCAAATACGGTGGAACACATGCGGGGGAAGAAGTTGATCTACGACGCGCACAAACTCTGTCACACAGAGATCGTAATCATTAATCTCTGTGAGAATTTCACGCATTAGGTGGTCTAGAACGCCCTCCATAGGGCCAAGTATTACGCGCATGTTGCTTTACCAAAACTGAATGAACCGAAAA
This sequence comes from Vibrio sp. 10N.261.55.C5, assembly GCF_041470505.1. Taxonomy (NCBI): domain Bacteria; kingdom Pseudomonadati; phylum Pseudomonadota; class Gammaproteobacteria; order Vibrionales; family Vibrionaceae; genus Vibrio; species Vibrio sp. 10N.261.55.C5. The sequence continues at coordinate 326,297 of NZ_JBFRMS010000012.1, read as the reverse complement.
ATTCGAGGCGTGATTGTACGGTGTGCTTACAGAATTGTCACTATGAGTGTGGTGCATGTCTTAATGATGGTTTCGTCTCTTAATAGCGACATCTTTGGGAGGATGGCGTTATAATATCGAAAATGCCCAATATCCAGAGCTTTCATGACATATCAATTATTAAGCCTACCAGAATCAATCACTGACATTACTCCGCAGTTTATGGAAGGTGCAATCCTTGCCTCTAACTTAGCGACCAAACCACTCGATCCAGAAGAGTGGCTGGTTATCGTTGCGCCTGAAGCGGGTAAAGAGCTGGTAACAACGGTAACAGAACAGATTAATCGCCAGCACAACCTGATTCAGCGTAATGAATACCTATTAACAGACGTACTGGCTGAAGGTGACTTTAACGAACAGTTCGCTGATTTTTCTGAAGGCTTCATGATGGTTTGGCCAACAGTGGAAGAGCAGTGGCAGAGCGTGACAGTCGCGGATGGTACTCTGCGCATGTTGCAAGCGCTCTTAACCACCTTGATGCTTGCGATTGATGAAGAGCAAACTCAACAACAAATGATCGCTGCAGGGCTTACTAACCCACCATCGCTTGCCGATTTAGTGGGTCAAGTCGATCTGATGATCTCAGAAGTGGCAATGGCAGCGGATGAAGCTATGTTGGGCAATAAGTCCCAGAGCGTGAACCCGTTTAAAGACATTGGTCGAAACGACCTTTGCCCTTGTGAAAGCGGCAAGAAGTTTAAACAATGCTGCGGTAAAAGCAGCTAATCACGGCTTGTTGAGCAACTTAGTTTGTGTGAATAACAGACTCTCTTAATATGTTCAAAAGTTTAAGTAATAAAAAAGTCGACCTTTGGGTCGACTTTTTTGTTGTCCAAGTGTCAACGGCTTACTGCAAGTCCTTTTTCGACTTCACAAATTGAGAAATAACCACAATACCGAAAGCAACCAAGTTACCTGCAAAGATAATTACTAGCCACTGAGGCATAGAAAGATCGAAGAACTGCCACACAACCTTGCTGCAATCGCCGTAAGCCTCAAACATCCACGGAGCCCATTGGTTTAAAGGCGCCCAGCTAGGGAAGGTTACGAATAAGTCGCAGGTTGCGAAAGGGGACGGATTGAACTGGTAATCGACGTGCTCTAGAGCAAGCATCAAACCTTTGTATGCGCCAAATCCCCAGCTAGCAAGGCCTAACCAGCGTGATATTGGGTTATTCGGGGCAATCGCACCAATCATGGCGGCAACACCGATAGCGAGCATAGCAACGCGCTCATAGATACACATCACGCAAGGACCAAGCATCATCACGTGTTGGAAGAAGAGAGCGCACGCTTCAAAAAAGACAATAAAAGCCAGCAGTAAAAGCCAAGATAAACGTCCCTTAGAGAAGTCTTTAAGCATTGCAAAAAAGTTCACGAATTTAATCCCGTCTATAAAATAAAAAAGCCCTGATTACTCAGAGCTTTTTATCTTGGATAAGTTTCCTAATCAACTAATATTTTTGATTAGTTAGTTATAGTTATTGTGGTTTGCGACACAGTGTTTAGCTTAGTGACCACCAGAGATAACTGGAGCGACGACTTCACCAGTGCGTTGAATGATCCAACCAGCATCGTAGAACCATGCTGTCATTGGCTCTACGATGAACACAATGCTTGCTAGGCCAACCAGTGCCAATACGATGGTGTATGGCAGCGCCATGATAACCATGCGACCGTAAGACAATCGAATTAACGGAGCAAGTGCTGATGTTAATAGGAATAGGAATGCAGCTTGGCCATTTGGTGTAGCAACAGAAGGTAGGTTAGTACCAGTGTTGATAGCAACAGCAAGTAGGTCAAACTGGTCACGAGTGATAATGCCTTCAACCAGTGCAGTTTTCACTTCGTTGATGTAAACCGTACCTACGAATACGTTATCTGAAACCATCGACAAGATACCGTTGGCAACATAGAAGAGTGCGAGCTGTGCGCCTTTATCTTCAACGTGAAGTACAGCATCGATTACTGGCTTAAATAGAGCTTGGTCGATGATTACAGCAACAACCGCGAAAAAGACGGCAAGAAGTGCGGTAAATGGCAGTGCTTCTTCAAAGGCTTTACCCATTGAGTGCTCTTCGATAACGCCAGTAAATGCCGTTGCCAAGATGATCACTGAAAGGCCAATCAAACCTACTTCAGCGACGTGAAGCGCAAGGCCAACAATCAGCCAAACTGCGATTGCACTCTGAACCCATAGTTTTGCTACGTCTTGCTTTGTACGGTTTGCACGTTCTTTGTTGTCAAACTCAACTAAGATTTGGCGAACATTCGTTGGCAGTTCTGCACCGTAACCAAACACTTTGAATTTTTCGACAAGTGTGCAAGTTAGAATACCGCAGAAGAAAACAGGCAGTGTTACTGGCAGCATACGGATGATAAATTCACCGAACTCCCAACCCGCTTGCTTAGCAATTACTAAGTTTTGTGGTTCACCTACCATGGTCATTACGCCACCCAGTGCAGTACCAACACCGGCGTGCATAAGTAGTGAGCGTAGGAAAGCACGGTAGTTTTCTAGGTCATCACGAGTTAGCTCAGAGATCTCTTCATCATGAGTATGATCGTGCGCAGATGTTGTGCCTTTGCCCGATGCAACTTTGTGGTAGATAGAGTAGAAGCCGACCGCAACGCTAATAACTACGGCGATTACTGTTAGTGCATCTAGGAATGCTGATAAGAAAGCGGCAGCAACACAGAAGGCAACGGAGAGTAAAATTTTAGATTGGATGCCAAGCAAGATCTTCGTGAAAATGAACAGAAGTAGTTCTTTCATGAAGTAGATACCAGCAACCATGAATACAAGTAAGAGTAATACTGGAAGGTTTGCTTGTAGCTCGTGATAAACCATTTCTGGTTTGGTCATGCCAATGGCGACGGCTTGAATTGCCAATAAGCCACCCGGTTGAAGAGGGTAGCACTTTAGAGCCATAGCTAGAGTGAAAATAAACTCAACCACCAACAGCCAGCCCGCAACAAATGGGTCAACTAGGAAGAAAACAAACGGGTTGATGATTAAAAAGGAAATGATGGCAAGTTTATACCAATCAGGAGCTTTACCAAGGAAGTTCTTGATAAAAGCGTTTCCGAGAGACATCGGCATGTTAATACTCTTTTATGTTGATTATGAATAGACAAGCAATACAACATTTTGAGAATCGAGTTATAGAAATTGTTAAAAACTATAACTAACAGTGACTTAGAAAAACTACATTCCATGTAATGTTCTGTGGTCTTGCCAAGTCACTCCCTTAGAAACTCAAGCACTGCTTATTTTTGAGCGCAACTTTACTCTTAGATAACATTTAGTCAACAGGAAAAGCCCTGTAGCCCTAAAAATACCTCTTTTTTGTTGAGAAACGCGATCAAAGTAGCGCAAGCATACCACTTAAAATGTGATAAAAACCGACTAGAATCAATATTTCAGCGAAATGATTGAAAGTTACAGAATAACGACGGCTTATATATGATTATTACAACTTAATATTGCAAATTAATCGCTTTAAAAATATGACCAATCCCATTGATTTTAAAGAAAAATTGTTGTGTTAACGGTTTGTTTAAATGGTGGTTTAGAGTCGCTTGCTTTACAAACCTGAGGTGCAAACGTGTGCTGAACTTTAGAGTTATAACTCTAACGGTGTTTAGGGTGAGTAAAATTTTTGAGGGTGTTTCCGCTAGGTGTGAACTAGTGGTATGATGAGTAAATTAGAACAGAATAATTAAATTGGATTGAAGTGTAGATGGTCATTAAGGCGAAGAGCCCGGCAGGATTTGCAGAGAAGTATATCATTGAAAGTATTTGGAATGGCCGTTTCCCTCCAGGTTCTATCTTGCCCGCAGAGCGTGAGCTTTCTGAGCTGATTGGTGTTACACGTACTACGCTTCGTGAAGTACTACAACGTCTTGCTCGTGATGGTTGGTTGACAATCCAACATGGCAAACCAACTAAAGTTAACCAGTTTATGGAAACCTCAGGTCTTCATATCCTTGATACGCTAATGACGTTGGACGTTGATAACGCAAGCAAAATGGTAGAAGACCTGCTTGCTGCTCGTACTAATATCAGCCCGATCTTTATGCGTTATGCATTCAAAGCAAACAAAGAAGCTTCAGAGCGTACTATCAGTAACGTGATTGAATCTTGTGAAGCGCTACTTGCGGCACCAACTTGGGATGAGTTCCTAGAATCGTCGCCATACGCTGACAAGATCAAACAAGCGGTAAAAGAAGATTCAGAAAAAGATGAAGCGAAACGTCAGACGATCTTAATCGCGAAGACTTTCAACTTCTATGATTACATGCTTTTCCAACGTTTGGCATTCCACTCAGGCAACCAGATTTACGGCCTGATCTTTAACGGTGTGCGTAAATTTTATGACCGTATCGGTAGCTACTACTTCTCTAACCCAGAAGCACGACGTTTAGCGATGGACTTTTATAAAGAGTTGTTCATTATCTGTGAAAGTGGCGAGCGCGAAACTTTGCCATTAGTGATTCGTAACTACGGTATCGCAAGTGCACAAGTTTGGAATGAAATGAAAACGACATTGCCGACGAACTTCACTGAAGACGACAGCTAAGCCATAGGTTTACTATTGTTGTTCCTGTTTAGTCAGTGACGTAAAGAAAACGAAAAAGCGGCGAGATAATTCAATTATCTCGCCGCTTTTTATTTATCTGTCGTTACTAGAAAATTATCAGTGGGTCAGTTACTTACCTATGACGAGTAATTTATCTATGTGTAGCAACTTAAAATTTATCTAGGAGTAGTAACTTAACCCGTAAATTCTTCTGAGTCTGGACGGTTGGTAAATTGCACACCATTTAGAAAATCGCAAAGTAGTTGGTCTTCACACACTTTGTAGTTTTTGTTTTCTGGCTTGCGGAAGTAAGCGCCGATTTCGTACTTGCTCAAGCTAATGCCAACCACTTCTAGTACGTCCAAAACATCTTCTGCTTTCATGTTCAATGCGATACGAAGCTTCATGAAGATCATGTTGTTCGTCAGTGCAACTTCAGGTTTAGGTTGCTCGCCTTCTTTTTTGCCACGCTTAAGGTTGATGAAACCATTTAGGAATACCGCTAACTCTTTATCTTTCATCTTAGAGCATGACTTGTCGTTGTCATCTTTTAGCCAGTTAATCACTTGGTCATGAGCAACAGTCACATCAGCTTGTTCGATAGCTTTGATGATTTGTGCATTTTTAAGGTTTAGTGCGTGTTGAATACGACGCAAGATTTCGTTGTTAGTCACTGGGGATTCCTAAAAAGGGTTTTAGAGTAAAGAGGTGTTGGTTTAGCCTATTTTTGTCGACGAACCAATTTCTACTCTACATAGCATAGTTGACGGCGACTCTAACAGAGAACGCTAATTTTCGGTAGATATAAAAAATCCCCAATGCTGATTAACTCTTTCAAGTCAAAAATGCATTAGGGATTTAGTGATGGGTGCTTGTTATCTGACTGGAGTCAGAATTACATTACACGCATACCAGGTTGAGCACCTTCGTGTGGCTCAAGGATCCATAGGTCGCTGCCGCCAGGGCCCGCTGCTAGGATCATGCCTTCAGACATACCAAACTTCATCTTACGAGGTTTTAGGTTTGCTACCATTACAGTTAGCTTGCCTTCTAGCTCTTCAGGTTTGTATGCTGATTTGATACCAGAGAATACTTGGCGAGTCTCACCACCGATGTCTAGTTGGAACTTCAGTAGTTTGTTCGCTTTTGGTACTTCTTCACAAGAGATGATACGAGCGATACGCATGTCTACTGCTGCAAAGGCATCGAACTCAATCTCGTCTGCGATTGGCTCTTTGTCTAGCTCAGTTTGGCTTGCTTGCTCTTTTTCAGCTTCTGCTTTTTCTTTCGCTGCTGCTTCAGCGGCTGCATCTTCTTTAGAAGACTCAACCATTGCTTCCACTTTCTTAGGGTCAATGCGGTTGAATAGCGCTTTGAACTTAGTGATCTCGTGATCAGTTAGCGGAGTAGCAATCGCTTCCCACGTTAGCTCTTCGTTTAGGAAAGCTTCAGTGCGAGCTGCAAGCTCTGGCATCACTGGTTTCAGGTAAGCCATCAGTACGCGGAATAGGTTAATACCTACAGAAGAAACTTGCTGAAGCTCAGCTTCTTTGCCTTCTTCTTTAGCAAGAACCCAAGGTGCTTTTTCGTCGATGTACTGGTTAGCTTTATCCGCTAGTGCAGTGATTTCACGGATAGCACGGCTGAATTCACGAGTTTCGTATAGCTCACCGATACGCTCAGCAGCAGCAACGAATTCGTTGTATAGCTCAGGCTCTGCAAATTCAGCAGCTAGCTTGCCTTCAAAACGCTTAGTAATGAAGCCAGCGTTACGAGAAGCTAGGTTAACAATCTTGTTTACTACGTCAGCGTTTACACGTTGAGTGAAGTCTTCAAGGTTAAGATCTAAGTCATCGATGCGGCTGTTTAGTTTCGCAGCGTAGTAGTAACGTAGACACTCAGGGTCTAGGTGGTTTAGGTACGTGCTTGCTTTGATGAATGTGCCTTTCGACTTAGACATCTTCGCACCGTTCACTGTTACGTAGCCGTGTACGAATACGTTGTTTGGCTTACGGAAACCTGCGCCGTCTAGCATTGCTGGCCAGAATAGGCTGTGGAAGTAAACAATGTCTTTACCGATGAAGTGGTAAAGCTCAGTTGTGCTGTCTTTCTTCCAGTATTCATCGAAGTTTAGATCGTCACGTTTGTCACATAGGTTCTTGAAAGAAGCCATGTAGCCAACAGGTGCGTCTAGCCATACGTAGAAGAACTTGTCTTTTTCGCCTGGGATTTCAAAGCCGAAGTAAGGTGCATCACGTGAGATATCCCACTGTTGCAGACCAGACTCAAACCATTCCTGCATTTTGTTTGCAGTTTCATTCTGTAGAGAGCCAGAACGAGTCCACTCTTTAAGCATGCTTTCGAACTGAGGTAGGTCGAAGAAGAAGTGCTCAGAGTCTTTCATTACTGGAGTTGCGCCAGAAACCGCTGATTTAGGGTTAATTAGCTCAGTTGGGCTGTATGTCTCACCACAGTTATCACAGTTATCACCATACTGGTCTTCTGACTTACACTTAGGGCAAGTACCTTTTACGAAGCGGTCTGGTAGGAACATCTCTTTCTCAGGATCGAAAAGCTGAGAAATAGTGCGGCTAGAAATGAAGCCGTTCTTTTTAAGTTCTAAGTAGATGTGAGAAGCCAGTTCACGGTTCTCTTCGCTGTGTGTGCTGTGGTAGTTATCAAAGCTGATATCAAAGCCAGCGAAGTCTTTTTGGTGCTCTTCACTAACAGCAGCGATCATCTCTTCTGGCGTGATACCCATCTGTTGAGCTTTAAGCATAATTGGCGTGCCGTGAGCATCGTCAGCACAGATGAAGTTTACAGTGTTGCCACGTAGACGCTGGTATCGAACCCAGATATCAGCTTGGATATGCTCAAGCATATGGCCAAGGTGAATAGAGCCGTTAGCGTACGGAAGCGCACAAGTTACCAAAAGTTGTCTTGGATCAGTTGCCATACTTAATAATTCGCTTTTTTGATAGGTATAAATTTGAGAGGTAATACTACTTTATAACGTGTGATACGCCAAGGTATCAGACTAAGGATTCCCCTAGTTTTTTAGGGGTTCAGTCTTCATCTCGTGGGTGATAGCATAAATAAAAAAAGGAGTCCCAATGCGTAACTTTACTTCTAAGCAAGATTTCTGTTCATGGTTGAATGAGTTCGAGTCACCAATCCTCATCCCAGAGTGGGCGCTACACCAAAATATTGTATCGGTTGATCCGCGTGGATCATTTGTTATCACCTTACCTTTTGCCGCTAATCAGCTTGCGGTTGAATTGGAACAGTGGATTCACTCTCAGATTGAACAACAGCTTGTTAGCGCTTTTCAGTTTGAAGTGAAGGTGAAGCCGTCTGCGTTAGAAACCACGGTTGCGACACCATTGAAGGGGGTGAAGAACATCATCGCCGTGACATCTGCAAAGGGTGGGGTGGGTAAATCGACCACTTCAGTCAACCTTGCTTTGGCTTTATCTAAGTCTGGTTCAAAAGTGGGTTTGTTGGATGCGGATATCTATGGTCCTTCTGTACCTATGATGCTTGGCCAATTAGATGCGAAACCAGAAGTCCAGAATAACAAGTGGATGATGCCAATCGAAGCGCACGGTATTTTCACTCACTCTATCGGTTATCTTGTGTCGAAAGATGACGCTGCGATTTGGCGCGGTCCAATGGCGGCCAAGGCTTTAGGTCAGCTTGTTAACGAAACCGTATGGCCAGAGTTGGATTATCTAGTTATTGATATGCCACCGGGCACGGGCGATATTCAGCTGACGTTATCGCAACAGATCCCAGTGACCGGGGCTGTAGTGGTGACCACTCCTCAAGATTTGGCGCTAGCGGATGCACGTAAAGGCGTAGCGATGTTTGATAAGGTGAGTGTGCCAGTCGCAGGCTTAGTTGAAAACATGAGCTATCATATTTGTAGTCACTGTGGTGAGAAAGAGCATATCTTTGGTGTTGGTGGTGCCGAAGCTATGTCAGAAGAGTTTTACCTCGATATTTTGGCACAGATCCCTCTTCATATTGATGTGCGAGAAGATATCGATGCAGGTTGCCCGACGGTGATTCGTCGTCCAGATAGTGAACATACACGTCACTACTTAGAGCTTGCAGAGAATGTGGCTGCGAAGATGTTCTGGACCGGCAAGGCGAGACCAGAAGCGATTAACTTCTCTATGGTTGAATAACGAATCTATGGTTGAATAGCGCAAGTTAATCACAAAGTCGTTTAAATATAGTTTGGATTAGATAAACAGCGGTGGATTTAAGTCAATATCCATTGGGCTTGTGCAAATAGTTGTAGGCAAGTTATTTGAAAGCAAACGATTGCATTCATTAAATGCATTGATATCATCAATTTGACTGCAATTAGCTAAAATGGCGACTAGAATCTATGTGCTTTAGCCCCTATAATCAGGCGGTTTATCTCTTCCCACCACCAAACCATATCGGGTGCAAAATTAATGTCTGATAATAATCAATGTGTCATCGTAGGTATCGCTGGCGCTTCAGCTTCAGGAAAAAGTCTGATTGCTAGTACAATTTATAATGAATTGCGCGAAAAAGTAGGCGACCATCAAATTGGTGTTATCACGGAAGATTGCTATTACAGCGACCAAAGCCACTTGAGTATGGAAGAGCGTGTTAAAACTAACTACGATCACCCAAATGCACTAGATCATGATCTTTTATGTGAACATCTACAGCAGCTAATGAGTGGCAACGCCGTAGAAGTTCCTGAATACAGCTACACAGAGCACACACGTACTTCTGAAACGACTACACTTACTCCAAAGAAAGTGATCATTTTAGAGGGTATTCTGCTTCTAACAGACCCGCGTCTTCGTAAACTAATGCACGCAAGTGTGTTTATGGATACACCATTAGACATCTGTCTATTACGCCGTGTTAAGCGTGATGTAGAAGAGCGTGGTCGTACAATGGACACTGTACTTAAGCAATACCAAGAAACAGTACGTCCAATGTTCATGCAGTTTATCGAGCCTTCAAAACAACATGCAGACATCATCGTTCCTCGTGGTGGTAAAAACCGTATTGCGATTGATGTGCTAAAAGCGCACATTGCGAAGTTGTTGAAGTCTTAATCGAATAAAATTTTGCCTAAGTGACTCACTTAGCTTTATTTTTTACCGAATCAGTGGCACTTTTATAGTGCCACTTTCTTTTGGAATCTAAGCAAGGAATATGCGGATGAAGAAACTACTCATTTTCATAGCTGTACCAGTGTTTGTTGTCGTTGCAGCAATTCTGGCACTAGTGCTGTTAGTGAATCCCAACCAATTTAAGCCATTAATTGTCGAACAAGCCCAAAAACACACAGGCCTAGAGCTAGTGATCGAGGGTGATATCAGCTGGCAATTCTTCCCATCCATTGGCTTTGAACTTGGTCAAACTGAATTACGCAACCCTGAAGGTTTTACGCAACCTAACCTATTTAAGGTTGATACCGTTGGCGTTGACGTTTCGGTTACTCCGCTATTTAGCAACCAACTAGAGATCGGCAACATTACTCTAGATGGTGCAGAATTCTATTTAGAAACGCTTAAAGATGGTCGCAAGAACATTGATGCACTAACGCAAGCGTCAGCGCCTCAAGAATCTGAGCCTGCAGCAGGCACAAGTTCTGAATCAGCGCCTGCCCCTCAAGAGCAAACTACCACAGACGCATCGGGTTGGACGATCAACCTTGCAGGCGTAACTGTATCAAACGCATTGTTTGAAATGGACGACAAGCAAGCGGGTTCATTCACTAAGCTATACGATGTGTCTTTGAATCTTTCTGAGTTTGCCGTTGATACATGGACAACCGCGACATTTGCGGCTTCTGGTGAGAACAATCAACAGAAGTTCTCTGCACAAGGCAGTGCAGAATTCAAATTAGCTGAAGGCTTTGCAAGTTACGCACTTCGTAATATCGACTTAAACGCTAAGTTCAATGATCCAGCGACGTCGATTGAGTCAGCAAAAATTGGCTTGAATACGTTTGAGTTCGATAAGGTAAACCAACTGACTTACGCTGTAATCGGTAATGCAGCTGGCCTTGACCTTGATCTTAAAGGTGGCGGTGAACTTACTGTTGATAGCGCGATTTCAAAAGTAACGCTGAACAAGTTAACGTTAGACTCAACATTCAAAGGCGACACGCTTCCTCAGTCTCCAATGAAAGTCGACATGCTGTCTGACTTAAGCTTCGATCTTAACAAGAGCCACCTGAGCTTTGTGTTAGAGAAGCTACAAGCTAACGCTATTGCATTAGACGGTAAAGCAGACGTAATCCTATCTGAAATACCAAAGGTTCGTTTCTCTCTTCATAGCCCGAATATTGATTTAGATGAATTCTTAGGCTTAGGCAATACAACAGAAACAGCGAGCACAGCGCCTTCTGGTTCTGCTGGTGGTTCAACGTCAAGTTCTGGTAGTTCAGAACCAGCTAAAGAAGTGGAACCTGATCTGTCGGCTCTGAAAACGTTAGACGTGAAAGGTGACATCACGATTGATAAGTTCAAGGCGAACAACGCGAAGATGCAGAATGTTAAAACCGCATTTTCGGTTAACCGTGGTATCGCAGAGCTAACCTCATTCACCTCGAATCTTTACCAAGGTTCTATTTCTGCTACTGCAAAGTTAGACGCTCGTAAAACACCAGCGACTTACACGGCTAAGAAGAAAATCAAAGGCGTGAAAGTACAACCGTTACTGGTTGATGTTGCAGATAACGATATGCTGGAAGGTACCGGTAATATTGATGTCAACGTGAAAGGTAAGAGTCTAACTCCGACGGGTATCAAGAAAAACCTAGTCGGTACTATCGCGATTAACTTTGAAGATGGTGCAGTTAACGGCATCAACGTAGCTCAACTGATTCGAGAAAACTACGCTAAGATCAAGGGCGAGAAAGTTGAAAGCACAAATGAAGCTCAAAAAACGGACTTCAGTGCAATGAAAGCGACGCTGAAAGTGGATAAAGGTTGGGTTTCAACTAACGACTTATCAGCACAGTCGCCACTGTTACGTGTGACAGGTCAAGGTAAAGCAAACTTCATCAATGAAACGGTCGACTTCCTTGTGCGTACATCAATTGTGGGTTCACTTGAAGGTCAGGGCGGTAAGAGCATCGACGACCTGAAAGATGTGACTATCCCAATTAAGGTAACAGGTCAGTGGGCAGCCCCGAAATTTGCACTTGTTTTTGATGATGTATTGAAACAGAAAGCACAGAAAGAAATTGATCGTGGTTTAGAAAAGTTAGACGAAAAGTACGGTGACAAGATCAAAGATGAGAAAACAAGAGACGCAGTAAACGGTCTACTAAAAGGTTTGTTTAACTAGTCTTCATCTCATTTAAAAATGAACAAAGCGCCACTCCTGTTGTAGGAATGGCGCTTTTTATTTTTGGCTCGATAATACTCAAGAGAGATTCCCTATGACACTCGTCCCTCGCTCTAGGGAATGACGATAGGCCGTCGTCCTTTGTTCAAGAGCGTAACGGCCTAGTGGTCGTCATCCTCGAGAGGGAAGAATGACCGAGTCGGGGATCTCTGGTTGAAGGTGATTACCAGTCAACGCCTTGTAGCGCTTTAACACCAGATTCAAAAGCGTGTTTCACATTGCGAACTTCAGATACTGTATCTGCTATCTCAGTAAGAGTACGGTGCGCGCCACGACCTGTAATGATGACAGACTGCATCTTCGGGCGGTTATTCAACGCCTCAACCACTTCATCGAGTTCGATGTAACCGTAGCTAACCATGTAAGTCAGTTCATCAAACAGAATCACATCGATCGACTCATCAGCCAGCATGCGTTGGCACTCTTTCCATACACGCTGCGCAGCTTCAATATCTTGCGCTTTGTTCTGAGTTTCCCAAGTAAAGCCTGTGCCCATGACTTGGAACTCGACATCAAGCTTTTGCAGAACGTTTTTTTCGCCGTTATCCCAGGTACCTTTAACAAACTGAGCAACGGCGCATTTCTTACCATGACCAACTGCACGTGTAATCGTACCAAAACCGGATGTTGATTTACCTTTACCGTTACCCGTGATGACCAGCAATAGGCCTTTTACTTCTTGTGCTGCAGCGACACGTGCATCGACTTGTTCTTTTACTTTCTGTTGTCTTGCTTTGTGGCGTTGTTCTTTGTTGTCTTCAGTCGACATAACAAATCCTTTTAAGTTGTGATTGCGTCTATCATAGCCTAACTTAACGATAGCAAAAACCATCGGAAGAACAGGTGATTAGGGATGAAAAAGATACTCGTAGTTTGTATGGGGAATATTTGCCGCTCGCCAACAGGTGAAGCGGTGCTAAGGAAGAAAGCGCAACAGCTGGATATTGATGTTGTGGTCGACTCTGCGGGGACGATTGGTTTTCATCAAGGCAACCCGCCAGACTCGCGATCCAAATCTGCAGGAGAGAAGCGAGGCTACAGCTTTAAGGGGATTACTTCTCGTAAAGTGGTAGATAATGACTTCGAAGAATTTGACCTGATACTCGCGGCCGATAGGGCGAATTTAGACGACTTAATGAGTCAATGCCCAGTTCACCTCCAATACAAGCTCGCATTATTTTTGAGTTTTGGAGAGTCACAATATCAAGAGATCCCCGATCCGTATTATGGTGAGGGAAATGGTTTTGAATTGGTGTTGGATTTAATCGAAGAGTCTAGCGAAGCGATACTGCGTTCGATGTAGTGTAGGAACAATGTACGTCGTTTTGTTATCAGCGTAAGGGCTGACCGATAGGTATAAAAAAGGCCGACATTGAATGTCGGCGTCTCTAAATCTAACTTAAAGCTACAGCTAAGATTACTTAGACATTACTTTGTAGATTGGGTCTTCTGCAACGTTCGCTTCAACTAAGCTACCTGCTTTGTGCAGCATAGCAACACAGTCTTGGCTTAGGTGGCGAAGGTGAAGTGTTTTACCTAGCGCCGCGTAACGGTCAGCAATCGTGTCGATCGCTTCAATTGCAGAGTGGTCAGTCACGCGTGAGTTTGCGAAATCAACGATTACATCTTGTGGATCGTTGTATGCGTCAAACAACTCTAGGAAGTTAGCCGTTGAACCAAAGAAGATTGGGCCGTTAACTTTGTACTCTTTTGAGCCTTCAGCGTTTACTGATGTATCTGCGTAGATGTGTTTAGCATGTTGCCAAGCAAACATTAGCGCAGAAGCGACAACACCAACACCTACTGCCACAGCAAGATCAGTCAGTACTGTTACTACGGTAACAAGAACGATAACGAAGAAGTCTTGTTTAGGAACGCGACGCGCAAGCTTGAAGGTTGCCCATTCAAATGTGCCGATAACAACCATGAACATTACGCCCACAAGTGCTGCTAGAGGAATCATTTCAATCAGTGCAGAACCGAACAGGATGAACATCAGTAGTGCAACTGCGGCGACGATACCTGAAAGACGACCACGACCACCTGAGTTTACGTTGATCATCGATTGACCGATCATCGCACAACCACCCATCGCACCGAATACAGAACACGTTACGTTAGCCATACCTTGACCAACACATTCACGGTTAGATTGACCACGAGTGTTTGTCATTTCATCTAGTACTGTCAGTGTCAGTAGAGACTCGATCAGGCCGATAGCCGCAAGGATAATTGCGTACGGTAGGATGATCTGTAGTGTCTCAAAAGAAAACGGAACAGCAGGAATAGAGAACGTTGGTAGAGAACCCGCTAGCGTTGCAGCTTCGTCACCAGACATTGTACGTAGGAAGTCGACAACAGTTCGAGTTTCAAGGTCAAGACCCACAACCAAAGCCGTTACTGTAACAATAGCAACTAATGAAGATGGTACTGCTGTTGTTAGCTTAGGTAGGAAGTGGATGATAGCCATTGTAAGGGCTACTAGACCTAGCATTAGTGTCATTTGACCGCTTGGTAACCAAGTCAACGCACCTGTTACGTCTGGCGCTTTAAATTGACCAAGTTGAGCTAGGAAGATAACAATGGCCAAGCCGTTCACGAAACCAATCATTACTGGGTGTGGAACGATACGGATAAATTTACCTAGTTTAAATACACCTGCTGCAATTTGCAGAAGGCCAGCCAGCATAACGGCTGCGAATAGGTATTGAACACCATGGGTTGCCACTAGGCTCACCATTACAACGGCCATTGCACCGGTTGCGCCAGAAATCATACCTGGACGGCCGCCAAAGACAGAAGTGATTAAACCTACGATGAATGCTGCATAAAGACCAACCATTGGGTCAACGCCAGCAACAAAGGCGAATGCTACAGCTTCAGGTACCAGAGCCAGGGCTACTGTAAGACCTGAAAGCACGTCATTCTTTACAGAGTGCTTTGAAAATTGTGGGAATTCGAACATGTTTGCTCAGCTATGCTTAAGATGGATTTACCGACACGGGTGTATTGCGTAGCCAAACAGTGATGGAAAAGAGCGGCAATAGCGAAGTGTCGAAAAGATAAGTGCGCGAATGCTACCCAAAAATGTGATTAAGTTCAAGGTTGAACCTAACTTTGAGTAATATATCTGTTAATTTTTATTCGATTAGTAGATATGAAAAAGGCTGCTTTAATAAGCAGCCTTTGATTCTATTTACTCGCGATTACCTATCAGTAATCACTAGTAGTTTGGCTTAGTCATCGCCGCGCCAGCTTTGTTCGACGCTGCCTGACTGCCTGCACCTTTCGATACAAAACGTTCAGTGCGGAACGGAGCTGCAATCACTTCAATCTCTTTGATCTCTTGAGGACCAGGAGCTTTAGTCATTGGTGAACCGGCTTGCTTCTTAGCAACAGTTGCCTTTGGTGCCGCTTTAGGAGCTTCTGCTTTAACAACAGGTGCTTCTTCAACTTTTGCACTTTCAGCTTTAGGCGCTTCAGCTTCAACAACTGGTGTTGCTTCTGCTTGCACAGCTTCTGCTACAACAGGCGCTTCAACTTTCGTCGCTTCTGCAATCACTGGAGCTTCAACTTTCGCGGTTTCAACAACCACTGGTGCTTCTTCAACGACTGCAGGAGCTTCAACTACAGCAGGAGTCTCAGCTACTTGAGCTTCAACAGCAGCATCTTCACGACGGATGATAACTTTACCCATTGCAAGCTCTGGACATGCGAAGCCGCCAGTCATTGCTACGTTGCTTTGTGGTGCCGTCTCTAGAGCAACATTCTGCTCTTGAACAGATGTTTGAGCTTCAGCTGCTACTTGAACTTCAGCCACTTCAGGCTTTGCCTGCTTGTGGTGAGGTTTTGGAATGAAGCGAGGCATCACTTTACCCATAGCCATCTCTGGAGAAGCTACACCACCTTTACGTAGGCGGAATGGGTTAGGGCGACGATCACGACCGCGACGACGACGTTGACCACTTGCACGTAGGTGACGTGGAGAACGACGGTTACGACGTTGTTTCGGCTCTTCCTGTTCAGTTTGCTCTGCATTCGCTTGAGTTGCTTCTACTTGTTCCGCAACTTTTTGCTCTTGAGCTACTGACTGTTCTTTTGAAACAGATAGTTCTTTAGCAGCAACCTGCTCTTTTGAAGCGTTATCTTCAGCTTGAGCTTGTTGGTCTTTAACACGAACTTGCTTGTTCAGTTTACGACGCTGACGACGCTCTTTAATCTTAGCTGCTTTCGCTTCAGGTTTAGCCTTAGGCGCTTCCGGTTTACCAGCTTGTGCTTCTGCTGCTAGCTGTAGACCTTCTTCTGCTAATTTAGATGGTGCTTGCTCTTCGCGTTGCTTCTGCTCATCACGTGGCTTGTTGCGACGGTCTTGCTTAGGCTTGCGAGGCTGACGAGTTTGCTGTGGAGCTGCTTCTTTTTGCTCTTCAGGCTTCTCATCACGAGCTGGCTTACGGCGGCGTTTGTTGTCACGGTTTTCGTTACGATTGTCACCACGTTCACCACGGTCGTTACGCTGTTCGCCACGCTCACCACGTTGGTTACGACGACGGTTATCGTTACGATCACGGCGTTGACGGTTGCCGTTGTTACGATTGTTTTTAGGTTTTTCTTCTTCTTTCTTCTCTTCTTCTTTTTTCTCTTCTTGAGTTGAAGAGCCAAATAAGAAGCTACCGATAGCTTTGAAGAAACGACCAATTAGGCCTGGTTCTTGAGTCGATGCTGGTTCAGCTTTCTTCTCTTCTACAGCTTTAGGTGCTGGAGCAGGAGTTGGTGCTGATTGAGCAGGAGCTGCGAAGCCTTTCAGAGCAGGTTCTTCGATCTTCTTAGGACGAATAGTCTGTTCAGCAGGCTCTTTGCTTTCCGCTTCTTTTAGAGCTTCTAGCTTGTTAGGCAGCAAGTAAGATAGTAGATCGAACTCTTCACCTTCACGAACACGGATAACCTCAAAATGCGGCGTTTCCATGTCTGAGTTAGGAACAACAGTGATCTTAACTTCTTGGTTCTTCTCGATGTGGTTTACTGAGCGACGTTTTTCGTTCAGAAGGTAAGAAGCGATTGGAACAGGCACAACAGCAAGTACTTGTGCTGTGTTGTCTTTTAGAGCTTCTTCTTCAATCAAACGTAGAACAGAAAGTGCTAGAGATTCGTTATCACGAACAACACCAGTACCTGTACAACGAGGACAAATGTGGTGGCTTGCTTCTGCTAGTGATGGGCTCAAACGTTGACGAGACATCTCTAGAAGACCAAAGCGAGAAATACGACCAATCTGAACACGTGCGCGATCTAAACGAACGGCATCACGTAGACGGCTTTCTACTTCGCGTTGGTGGCGAACCGGGGTCATATCGATAAAGTCGATTACAACAAGACCACCTAGGTCACGTAGACGTAATTGACGTGCAATTTCATCGGCAGCTTCTAGGTTAGTGTTAAGTGCTGTTTCTTCAATATCGCCGCCCTTTGTTGCACGAGCAGAGTTGATATCGATAGAAGTCAGTGCTTCTGTTGGGTCGATTACGATAGAACCACCAGATGGAAGACGAACTTCACGTTGGAAAGCAGATTCGATCTGGCTTTCAATCTGGTAATGGCTGAATAGTGGCACTTCACCATCGTATTTCTTAACGCGATTCATGAAATCTGGGCGTATTAATTGAATGTGCGCTTGTGCACGTTCAAAAATAGTATTGCTGTCGATTAGAATCTCGCCAATATCACGACGTAGGTAGTCACGAATTGCGCGAACAATAACGTTACTCTCTTGGTGAATTAGGAAAGGAGCTGCATTTGAATCAGAAGCTTGCTTGATAGCGCCCCAATGGTTCAATAGAACATTCAGGTCCCACTCTAGCTCTTCTGCGCTTTTGCCAACACCCGCTGTACGCACGATTAAGCCCATACCTTGAGGAAGCTCAAGAGTGCTTAATGCTGCTTTCAGTTGAGTGCGTTCATCACCTTCGATACGACGAGAAATACCGCCAGCACGAGGGTTATTAGGCATAAGAACTAAGTAACTACCAGCCAAAGAGATGAAAGTTGTCAGTGCAGCACCTTTGCTACCACGTTCTTCTTTCTCTACTTGTACGATTACTTCTTGGCCTTCTTTTAGCACTTCTTTAATGCTAGGACGGCCTTGGTATGTATAACCTTCAGGGAAGTATTCGCGGGCAATTTCTTTAAGAGGGAGGAAACCGTGACGTTCTGCGCCGTAATCAACGAATGCCGCTTCTAGGCTTGGTTCAATACGGGTAATACGTCCTTTGTAGATATTCGCTTTCTTTGACTCGTGACCTGGACTTTCGATATCTAGATCGAACAGTCGCTGGCCATCAACCAAAGCGACACGCAACTCTTCTTTTTGAGTTGCGTTAATTAACATTCTTTTCATTTAGAAATTCTCATTGTCTTTTCTTATTTTCATCATTGGTCTTATCGCTTTATTCGTTTCTCATGGTGCCAGATCCCATGGCTTTATCGGTGCAGCCTCCCGGCTGGAGTAGGGATGCTCTGGGGCACGTCAGTCATCATAGGGAGTTAGCCTATGATCCGCGATGTGGCGGTGAATACTCAACATGAGTGTACGTGAGTAGAGCGATAAGGAACTCAGTTGACCGTGTCTTACGCCGATTGCAGCACTGTCTAATCTGAGTCATCTACTCATTTACTTGCTTATGAATGGTTAGCTGTTTAAATATTAGTCAATCCATTGATAGCAGCTGTGAACTATAGCAGTGGTCGGTAAACACAGCAATCTGCTTTGTCGTAATGCGGAAAAAAAAACAGTTTTTGTTTGGGTTTTGATAGCTCTAACTCACTGTCTATAAATAATTTATCAATTGATATTTTAATTTGCAGGAAGCTTGGTGCTTTTTTGTTCGAAGAATCAAAGAAATATAGAACTTCAATGACCTTTTAGGGATAGATCGGCAGGGATTATAGATAAATAAGTTCAGAATAGGGTTAAGAAAATCTCAATTATCAAAAGTGACAGTGATACAATGGCCCAATGAGCGAAATTAGAACCCAAGTCCAATTTGTCGACATTGACGAAGATATGGCTGGTCAGCGTATTGATAACTTCTTACGCAACCAATTAAAAAACATCCCGAAAAGCATGATTTACCGAATCGTGCGTAAAGGCGAAGTCCGCGTAAACAAAAAACGCATCAAGGCTGAATACAAACTAAAAGCAGGTGATTTAGTTCGTATCCCGCCAGTCACTATTGAAGAGAAAACAGAAGAGAACGTGCCAAGCACGAAACTCAATAAGGTTTCTGAATTAGAACAGTGCATCATTTATGAAGATGATCACATGCTAATTCTGAATAAACCATCAGGAACTGCGGTTCATGGTGGTAGCGGGCTAAAGTTTGGCGCGATTGAAGCATTGCGTGCACTTCGCCCTGATGCTCGTTTTCTTGAATTAGTGCACCGTATTGATAGAGATACGTCTGGCATTTTGCTTGTTGCTAAGAAGCGCTCAGCGCTAAGACACCTTCAAGCACAGTTCCGTGAAAAA
The DNA here is from genome assembly GCF_041470505.1 of Vibrio sp. 10N.261.55.C5. Lineage (NCBI taxonomy): Bacteria > Pseudomonadati > Pseudomonadota > Gammaproteobacteria > Vibrionales > Vibrionaceae > Vibrio > Vibrio sp. 10N.261.55.C5. The sequence goes on along the minus strand of NZ_JBFRMS010000012.1, from coordinate 306,740 downwards.
ACGGTTCAAAAATACTACTTCGCTTTAGTGATGGGCGAATGGAAGAACAGCTGTAAAGTGGTTAATGCCCCTTTATTGAAAAATGAAGTAAACAGCATTGTTCGCGTTAACCCGAATGGTAAGGCTTCTGAAACTCGTTTTAAGGTTTTGGAAAAATTCCAAGATGCGACGTTAGTTCAGGCAAGCCCAATTACCGGCCGTACGCACCAAATTCGAGTACACGCCCAGTATACTGGTCACCCAATTGCTTGGGATGACCGTTACGGTGATCGTCGTTTTGATGCTTACACGGGTAAAGTAGGATTGAATCGTTTGTTCTTACATGCTGCCAATATTAAGTTTACCCACCCAGGTAGCGAAGAGAAGATGGATATCTCGGCTCCAATGGAAAAAAGGCTAGAGAGAGCACTCACTGGTCTACGTAAGCTTTAAGAAGATACAAGATACGAAAGGGTTAGCTGTTTCTAGCCTTACCTATCTACTAACAAAAAGGTTGACGAAATTCGTCAACCTTTTTTGTTTTCATCTGTTGTAGAAGATCCCCAACTCGCTCGTTCCTCGTTCATGAGGATGACGACTTTTTAAAGTAAGGTTCTACATCATGAGCTGATTGGATAATGTAGCTATCTTCGTCCTTCCCTAGACTGACGAAGGAAGGAGTAGGGAATCTCTAACAAAGAGAGGGTATCCGTTATAGTACGCTCATTCCTTGCGCTTCTAACATATCAACCAGATCGATCAGAGGTAGACCGATCAAGGTATTCGGGTCCTTACCTTCCATCTGTTTAAATAGCGCGATACCTAACCCTTCACACATAAAACTGCCTGCGCAGTAATAAGGCTGTTCTTTCTCGACATAACTCATGATCTGTTGCTTAGTTAAATCGCGGAAATGCACAACAAAGGTGTCGAGACGCGTGTCAGCTTCATTGGTCTCGTTGTTCCAAACCGAAAGCCCAGTATAAAAAGTAATGCTCTTGCCGCTTTGACGAGATAACTGCTCGATCGCTTTTTCTCGAGTGTGAGGCTTACCTATGATCTCTCCATCAATCACACAAACCTGATCAGAACCGATGACTAAGCTAGGTTGCTCCAATGAACAAGACTTAGCTTTGGTCTCAGCAAGGCGCATCACCAGCTGTTGAGGCGTCTCTTCAGGAAGCGGCGTTTCATCGCAGTCTGGCTTGGCTGTAATGAAGCTTAACTGTAGTTTTTTGAGGATCTCTTGCCTAAATGGTGATGTAGAGGCTAAAACTAGTTGGTAATTTCTCATTTTAATTTACAATTCAAGGAAGCATTTATCTCAGGATAACGTAACTTGTCCTGCTATTCATAATGCTCTGAATAGGAAAGGCAGGAAAGTACATTTTTTTTGCCATTTCCTTTGACTAAACACGATTTGGAAGATAAGATTCGCGCCCTATGCAAAAGGAAAAAATACCGCGTACAGTTGATCCGGCAAGAACGGCTCAAAAACGACTCGATATGGATGGTATCATTCAGGTCAGTCTTTTGAAGCGTTTAACTGAAGCAACTGAAGGCGTAAAACGTGACGCGCAAGTCTCAATGTCATTTGGGCTTGATGAACAACGATTAGTCGTTATCTCTGGTAAAGCTAACGTCGAAGTCGATTTAGAGTGTCAACGTTGTAATGAGGTTTTCGCACATGAGTGCGATGTCCAATTTACTTATACTCCTGTTTACAGTGAGAAAAGTGAAGAGGAAGCACCGGAAGAGTACGATTTGGTAGATCTGAACGAGTACGGTGAGTTAGACCTGATTCAATTAGTTGAAGACGAGTTCATCCTTGGATTGCCACAAATAGCAATGCACGACGATGCGAAATGTAGCGTTAACTCAAATAACTTGGTGTTTGGTGAACTTCCTGAAGAAATTGAGGAAGACAAAAAGCCGAATCCATTTGATGTTTTAAAAAGCTTAAAGAAGTAATTGCTTCTTTAAGAATTTACATAGGAGTAGGGTCAATGGCCGTACAAAAGAGCAAGAAATCACGTTCAATGCGTGGCATGCGTCGTTCACACGATGCGCTAACTACAGCTGCACTTTCTGTAGACGCAACTTCAGGTGAAACTCACCTACGTCACAACGTGACTGCCGAAGGTTTCTACCGCGGCAAAAAGGTTATCAACAAGTAAGGTTGACCTTTGCAAAATCTAACCGTTGCGCTTGATGCAATGGGCGGGGACTTCGGTCCTCGTGTAACAGTGCCTGCCGCCGTGCAGGCACTGTCGTATTTCCCAGAGCTAAAAGTCATTCTAATAGGTGATCGAAACGCGATCACATCTCAATTATCTTCATTAGGTCGAATGCCTGATTCTCGTTTGAGTATCCAGCATTGTGATCGAGTCATTTCCAATTCTGAAAAACCTTCACTAGCCTTACGTAATAGTCAGGGTAGCTCTATGCGTGCCGCTATCGATCTGGTTGCCGAATCACAGGCTGATGCTTGTGTGAGTGGTGGTAACACTGGCGCATTGATGGCTTTATCCCGTTTCAGACTCAAGCTTCTTCCCGGTATTGATAGGCCTGCATTGGTTTCAGCTTTGCCTACTGCATCCGGAAATCGCACATGGATGCTTGATTTAGGGGCGAACGTTTCTAGTGACGCAGATTCACTGTTTCAGTTTGCTGTCATGGGCAGTGCATTAGCAGAACAACATTTAGGTCGCGCACCACGTGTCGCTATCTTGAATATCGGTGCAGAAGAAATTAAAGGCAATGACCTTGTAAAACGATGCGCTGAAATGTTGTCTAATACCCAGTCTGTGAACTTCATAGGCTATATTGAAGGTAATCAATTACTTCAAGATGCTGCTGATGTCGTCGTATGTGATGGTTTTGTGGGCAATGTCTGCTTAAAAACGTGCGAAGGTACGGCTCAGCTCTTTATTGATAAGCTAAAAACGCGCATGATGGCTTCAACAATAAAGGGTTGGATAGCCAGAATGCTGTTTTCTGAGCTATTTACTGAATTAAAAACCTTGAACCCCGACCAGTATAACGGCGCAAGTTTGTTAGGATTGCGCGGCATTGTCATTAAAAGTCATGGAAGTGCTGATGTGTCTGCAGTCGTCAACGCGATTGGTGAAGCAGTACACGAGGTCAAACGACAAGTCCCCAGCCGCATTAGCGATCGTTTGGAAGCGGTTTTACTCGAGAGGCATTATTAGTCTTCATGTATAGCAAAATTTTAGGTACTGGCAGCTACTTGCCATCTCAGGTGCGTACTAACGCAGACTTAGAGAAAATGGTAGAGACTAGCGATGAGTGGATCGTTGCTAGAACGGGTATTAAAGAGCGTCGTATTTCAGCGGAAAACGAAACCGTTGCTGATATGGCGTTTTACGCTGCTGAAAATGCCATTGAAATGGCAGGTATCGACAAAGAAGAGATTGATTTAATCATCGTTGCGACAACCAGCAGTAGCCACACATTCCCGTCTTCGGCATGTCAGGTACAAGGCAAGCTTGGTATCAAAGGCTGCCCTGCGTTTGATTTGGCTGCAGCGTGTTCTGGTTTTGTCTACGCACTGTCTGTTGCTGATCAACACATCAAGACTGGCATGTGTAAGAACGTTTTGGTAATTGGTGCGGATGCACTGTCAAAAACCTGTGATCCGACTGACCGCTCTACTATCATCCTATTTGGTGATGCAGCAGGCGCGGTGGTTGTAGGCGCAAGCGAAGAGCCAGGTATTTTGTCTACTCATATTTACTCTGACGGTAAATACGGTGAGCTTCTAAGCTTAGAAGTACCAGAGCGTGGCGGTGATGCAGACAAATGGCTGCACATGGCGGGCAACGAAGTATTTAAAGTGGCGGTAACTCAGCTTTCTAAGCTAGTTAAAGACACATTAGCGGCGAACAATATGGATAAGTCAGAGCTTGATTGGTTAGTTCCACACCAAGCGAATTACCGTATTATCTCGGCAACCGCTAAAAAGCTGACGATGTCGCTTGACCAAGTTGTGATTACTCTTGATAAGCATGGCAATACGTCGGCAGCTACCGTACCAACGGCCCTTGATGAGGCTGTTCGCGACGGGCGAATTAAACGTGGTCAAACGCTTCTACTTGAAGCATTTGGCGGCGGCTTCACTTGGGGTTCTGCGTTAGTTAAATTCTAACCCCAAGCGATAATCAACAAACAAGGCACATAACTTATGTGCCTTATTCAATTTTTTGCTTTGCTTAAAGGAAAATTACAATGAGCAAATTTGCTATCGTATTCCCAGGCCAAGGCTCTCAAGCTATCGGTATGCTTGCTGACCTAGGCGAACAGTATGATGTTGTTAAAAAGACATTTGCTGAAGCTTCAGAAGCACTTGGTTACGATCTATGGGCATTGGTTCAAGATGGTCCTGTAGAAAATCTAAATGAAACTTTTCGCACTCAACCGGCTCTATTAACAGCGTCTGTTGCAATTTGGCGTGTATGGCAAGAGCTTGGCCTAGAGCAACCTGTAAATCTAGCAGGTCACAGCCTAGGTGAATATTCTGCACTTGTATGTGCCGGCGTTATCGACTTTAAAGAAGCGATCAAGCTGGTTGAACTACGTGGTCAACTGATGCAAGAAGCGGTTCCTGCAGGTGTTGGTGCAATGTACGCAATCATCGGTCTAGACGATGAAGCGATTGCTAAAGCGTGTGAAGAAGCTGCGCAAGACGAAGTTGTGTCTCCAGTTAACTTTAACTCTCCTGGCCAAGTTGTTATCGCGGGTAACAAAGCGGCAGTAGAGCGTGCTGGTGCACTTTGTAAAGAAGCGGGCGCTAAGCGTGCACTTCCGCTACCTGTTTCTGTGCCGTCTCACTGTGCACTGATGAAGCCAGCAGCAGACAAGCTAGCGGTGGCTCTAGAAGCTCTAGAGTTCAACACGCCAGCATTGCCTGTTATCAATAACGTTGATGTTATCGCTGAAACAGATCCTGCAAAAATTAAAGACGCACTTGTTCGTCAGCTGTACAGCCCAGTTCGTTGGACTGAAGGCGTACAAGCGATGAATGAGCAAGGCGTTGAGAAGCTACTTGAATTAGGCCCTGGTAAAGTTCTTACTGGTCTAACAAAACGAATCGTAAAAACTATGACAGCTGCTGCAGTTAATGATACTGCATCACTAGAAGCTGCTAAGTAAATAACCACTTAATAGAGAAGTTATGATGAATTTAGAAGGCAAAGTTGCACTAGTTACAGGCGCAAGCCGTGGCATCGGTCGTGCAATCGCTGAACTTTTAGTTGAGCGTGGTGCTAAAGTTATCGGTACTGCGACATCTGAAGGCGGCGCAGCTGCAATCAGCGAGTACCTTGGTGAGAACGGTAAAGGTCTTGCTCTTAATGTAACGGATACTGACTCAATTGCTGCTACACTGAAAACCATCAACGATGAATTCGGTGCGATTGACATTCTAGTTAACAACGCAGGTATCACTCGTGATAACCTACTGATGCGTATGAAAGACGACGAATGGAATGACATCATCGATACTAACCTAACTCCTATCTTCCGCATGTCTAAAGCTGTATTGCGTGGCATGATGAAGAAGCGTCAAGGTCGTATAGTAAACGTTGGTTCTGTAGTAGGTACAATGGGTAACGCTGGTCAAGCTAACTACGCAGCTGCAAAAGCAGGCGTAATTGGTTTTACTAAATCAATGGCTCGTGAAGTTGCGTCTCGTGGCGTTACAGTGAACACTGTAGCTCCTGGTTTCATCGAAACTGACATGACTAAAGCGCTAAATGATGACCAACGTGCAGCAACTTTGGCGAATGTACCAGCAGGTCGACTAGGTGACCCTCGCGAAATCGCTGAAGCTGTGGTATTTTTGGCGTCGCCTGCGGCAGCTTATATCACAGGTGAAACACTTCACGTCAATGGCGGTATGTACATGGTGTAAATTATGTGCAACATTTGTGCATGATTTAAGTCAAGATCATACGTAATTTCGGTTAAAATCGTGAAAATTGTGGTTTGACCAGAAAAGTTGACCTTGCAACTTTCAATAGATTGAATAAACTACGGAAAACATCGCATAAAGCGAACTCTGTAAAGGAAAAGAAAAAATGAGCAACCTCGAAGAACGCGTAAAGAAAATCATTGTTGAACAGCTAGGTGTAGACGAAGCTGAAGTTAAAAACGAAGCTTCTTTCGTTGATGACCTAGGTGCAGATTCTCTAGACACAGTAGAGCTAGTAATGGCTCTAGAAGAAGAATTTGACACTGAAATCCCAGATGAAGAAGCTGAGAAAATTACTACTGTTCAAGCAGCTATCGATTACGTAACTAGCGCTCAGTAATAATCTCTCCCAGGCGGTCACCTCGACCGCCTGTGTTTTATCTAACTCATCTATCCTCATCTTAAATCACCTCAATCCCCGGAGTGTAAAATCGTGTCCAAGCGTCGTGTAGTTGTCACTGGCATGGGTATGTTGTCACCGGTAGGCAACACTGTAGAATCTTCTTGGAAAGCCCTGCTAGCTGGTCAAAGTGGTATCGTTAATATCGATCATTTTGATGCAACCAATTTCTCAACTCGTTTTGCAGGTCTAGTTAAAGACTTTAACTGCGAAGAGTATATGACTAAAAAAGATGCTCGTAAGATGGACTTGTTCATCCAGTACGGCGTCGCAGCAGGTATTCAAGCTTTAGATGATTCAGCCCTAACTATTACTGAAGAAAACGCTCCACGTGTGGGTGTTGCTATCGGTTCTGGTATTGGTGGTCTTGGTTTGATCGAAGCCGGTCACCAAGCTCTAACTGAAAAAGGCCCTCGTAAGATCAGCCCGTTCTTCGTACCGTCGACGATCGTGAATATGATTGCTGGTCACATGTCTATCATGCGTGGCCTACGCGGTCCAAACATCGCGATTTCTACTGCATGTACGACTGGCCTACATAACATTGGTCACGCGGCTCGTATGATTGCATACGGCGATGCAGACGCAATGCTAGCGGGTGGTGCTGAAAAAGCATCAACTCCACTAGGTATGGGCGGTTTTGGTGCGGCTAAAGCACTTTCTACTCGTAATGATGAGCCTCAAAAAGCTTCTCGTCCATGGGACAAAGGCCGTGATGGCTTCGTTCTTGGCGACGGTGCAGGCATGATGGTTCTTGAAGAGTACGAACATGCGAAAGCTCGTGGCGCTAAGATTTACTGTGAGCTAGTTGGCTTCGGTATGTCGGGTGACGCTTACCACATGACATCTCCAAGTGAAGATGGCTCAGGTGGCGCACTAGCAATGGAAGCGGCTATGCGTGATGCTGGCATTACTGGTGAACAAATCGGTTATGTAAACGCACACGGTACTTCGACTCCTGCTGGTGACGTAGCGGAAGTTAAGGGCATCAAGCGTGCTCTTGGCGAAGCAGGCAGCAAGCAAGTATTGGTTTCTTCTACGAAATCAATGACAGGCCACCTTCTAGGTGCTGCTGGTTCTGCTGAAGCTATCATCACGGCTATGTCTCTGGTTGACCAAATTGTTCCACCAACAATCAACCTAGATGATCCTGAAGAAGGCTTAGATATTGACTTAGTACCTCACACTGCGCGTGAAGTTAGCAACATGGAATATGCTGCATGTAACTCATTCGGTTTCGGTGGTACAAACGGCTGTTTGATCTTCAAAAAGATTTAATCATCTTATTAAAGACGTAAACACTCGTAGATAGTCACAATTAGACTTGTTTTTAAACGGCTTGATGCTTTAGCATTGAGCCGTTTCTTTTTATGGGGAAAAACATGTTTTGGGTTGATGGAGAAAGCCAGCAAACTATCGATATTTTGGATCGCTCGTTTCAGTACGGAGACGGCTGTTTTACGACAATGCTCGTGAGTGATGGTGAGATACAACATCTTCACGAGCATCAGCACCGTGTCGACGAGTGCCTTAAAGCGCTACGCATTTCTGCTCTTGATTGGGATGTTGTTAGTCTTTGGCTCGATACTGCGCTTCAACACATCCAACATAACGCTCTTCATGGCACAAAGAGCCTTGATGGTTCAAAGAAGCTCCATAACGCCAACAAGCCTCATAATCAAAAAGCAGTGATCAAGCTGCACGTTAGTCGTGGAGCGGGTGGGCGTGGCTACAGTACCAAGAATATCGCCAAGCCGACAATCACCATCAGTACCTTTGATTACCCAAGCCATTATTCAGCGTGGCAAGACTCCGGTGTTGAACTCGGTATCTGCCATCAAGCGCTAGGTTTGAGCCCACTACTGGCTGGCCATAAGCACAATAATCGCCTTGAGCAGATTTTGATGAAAGATGAAATGGATCAAGCTAATGAAGTGGATGGCGTGGTTCTTGATATATCGGGCAATGTGATTGAAACCACCATGGCCAATCTGTTCTGGCGCAAAGGTCAGTCGATATACACACCTCAACTCACTCAAAGTGGTGTCGCGGGGGTTATGCGTAAGCAAGTGTTAACCGCGCTGAATCAGGCTGAACTTTCCGTTACAATTAGTGACTACTGCTTATCTCAACTCATGCAAGCTGATGAGGTTTTCATGACAAACTCCATTTTAGGGGTTGCCCCAGTTACCCGTATTAGTGATACCCAATTTAACATTGGAACCATTACTCGTAGCCTTCAAGGACAACTAAACTCGTGATCAAAAAGTTATTTATTTTTATTATCTTGTGCTTAATTGCAGCCGGTGCTGCTGGTTTTTATGTTTACAACCAAGCGCAAGATAACCTGAAACAAGTTATTCAATTAGAAAAACCACAAGTCGTGACTGTTGCTTCAGGTAGCAGCTTTAACCGCGTTCTAGCCCAGTTGATTAACGAGGGGCTGTTTGAGGCATCTCCTTACGAGAAATTAATCCGTAAGTTGCATCCTGAGCTGGTTGACGTAAAAGCGGGTACATTTTTGCTAGAGCCGGGTTTGACTCTAGAGCAGGCACTACAAGTACTTGTTGAGGGCAAAGAACACCAATTCACGATTACCTTCGTTGAAGGTAGTCGCTTTGATGAATGGCTTGTGCAGCTAAAAGACAACGAATTCATTCAACAGACGTTGGATGGTGTTTCTGAAAAAGAGATCGCTGAAAAGCTGGGCATCGAAAATGAGAAGCTAGAAGGTCTTTTCTTAGCGGAAACCTATCACTACACCTACGGCACAACCGATTTAGATTTGTTGAAACGCGCCCATCGTGACCTAATGAACGTTGTGAACGATGAATGGGAAAACAGAGCGGATAAACTGCCTCTTAAGTCACCTTATGAAGCTCTGATTCTTGCGTCTATCATTGAGAAAGAAACCGCCGTTGCTTCAGAGCGCGAGCGTGTGTCTTCTGTATTCGTTAACCGTTTGAACAAGCGTATGCGTTTGCAAACTGACCCAACGGTTATCTATGGCATGGGTGACAGCTACAAAGGCAATATCCGTAAGAAAGATCTGCGCACACCAACGCCGTACAACACATACACAATGAGCGGTTTGCCACCTACGCCGATCGCTATGGCGGGTCGAGCGTCAATTAATGCAGCTCTGAACCCAGAGAACAGCAACTACCTGTATTTCGTTGCGAGCGGAACAGGCGGTCACGTATTTTCAAAGAGTTTGGCTGAGCACAACCGTGCAGTACGAGCTTACTTAAAGCAATTAAGAAAAAACAAATAAAGAAAGAATTATGAATCAGTCGAAATTTATCGTGGTTGAAGGCCTTGAAGGCGCAGGTAAAAGCACTGCAATCAATGCCATCGTAGAAACATTGAAAGCATCTGGTGTAGAAGAACTCGTCAACACTCGTGAACCGGGCGGTACCGTGTTGGCAGAAAAGATGCGTTCACTGGTTAAAGAAGAACACGAAGGCGAAAAGCTTCAAGACATGACTGAGTTACTGCTGATGTACGCTGCACGCGTTCAATTAGTAGAAAACGTGATTAAGCCTGCACTAGACAGTGGTAAGTGGGTATTGGGTGATCGCCATGATATGTCTTCTCAGGCTTATCAAGGGGGCGGTCGTCAAATCGCACGCACTACGATGGAATCATTGAAAGCAACCACGCTAGGCGATTTTAAGCCAGATCTAACCCTATACTTGGACTTAGACCCTAGAGTAGGGCTTGAGCGCGCACGTGGTCGTGGTGAGCTAGATAGAATCGAAAAGATGGATATCTCATTCTTCGACCGTACACGTGAGCGTTACCTTGAAATTGCTGCACAAGACGACACGGTTCTTGTGATTAACGCGCAACAAGAGATCGATCAAGTGGCTGCTGATATTAAGCAAGCGCTTGGTGCTTGGCTCGACAAACAGTAGGTAGTCATGGCTGAAGTGTATTCTTGGCTCACACCGGTATGGAGTGAGTGGAAAAAAAGTCTCGATGCGGAGCGTTTTCCTAACTCTGTGATTGTTAATGCACCGGAAGGGCTCGGCGTTGATGCTTTGATTAGCCAACTTACCGACGCATTGATGTGCACGAACTATGAAAGCGAGTCGTGCGGGTTTTGCCACAGCTGTGAGTTAATGAAGTCGGGCAGTCATCCTGATTTTCATGTGATCTCACCCGAGAAAGAAGGTAAGTCGATCACGGTTGATCAAGTGCGTGCCAGTAACCGCTGGGCTCAAGAGTCTTCTCAGTTAGGTGGTTTGCGCGTTATTTTGCTTAACCCTGCTGAAGCAATGAACGAATCGGCTTCCAACGCACTATTGAAAACTCTGGAAGAGCCATCAAGCAAGTGCATCTTCATTCTGTCTACTCGTAACAGTAATCGCTTAATGCCGACTATTATTAGCCGTTGTCAGCAATTCAATGTGGTTAGTCCGCAGTTAGAGACAGCATCAGCGTGGTTAGATGGTGAAGTGGGCAAAGCGGTACCGCAGTATATTTTAGCACTCAATGACAACGCGCCTTTAAAAGCAAAAGCGATGTTTGAGCAAGGTGGCGTTGAAGCTTCAACAAAAGCGCTCGATGGCTTTGTGAATGTGATAAAAGGCACTCAACCTGACATGCTAAAGTTCTCTACAGAGCTTAGCAAAGACCCTTTGATTCAACTTGGCTGGCTTTGGCATCTATTGTCAGATGTACAGAAGCTGCATTTTGGTTTGGCGAATCAGGCTTTCACTCCGAGTGCGAAAGCACTGTGTGAGGCGATGTCTTATCAAAGTGCTTATGCAGCATCGAATAAACTGCTGACATTGATTGAGCAGTTAAAGCAACACCCTGGGCTCAATACGGAGCTACTCATAATGAATTGGCTGATAGCCACTTGCGAGGAAACATGTTCGTAGATTCCCACTGTCATTTAGACAAACTGGATTACCAAGATTTACACACCAGCGTAGAAGATGTGGTTAACAAGGCGAAGGCTGCTAATGTAGACCAATTGCTTTCTGTCGGTGTGACACTCGATTCGTTTGAAAATATGCTCGAGATGATCTCGCCGTTTGATAACGTTAAAGCCTCTTGTGGCGTTCACCCTCTCGATGTTGAAAGTGATTTCAGCCTAGAGACAATGCGTGAATACGCGAGCAACCCTAAGGTTGTGGCGATTGGAGAGACAGGTTTAGATTATCACTACCAACCAGAGACGGCGGAGCTGCAACAGCTACGATTTAAGCAGCATGTTGAGTTAGCCGTTGAGCTGAATAAACCTTTGATCATTCACACTCGTAACGCACGTGAAGACACATTAGCTATTTTACGTGATGGCGGAGCTGAGAAGTGTGGCGGTGTGATTCACTGCTTTACCGAAGATCAAGCATTCGCAGAAGCAGCAATGGAACTAGGTTTCTATATCTCAATTTCAGGCATTGTGACCTTTAAGCAGGCTACAGAACTTAAAGAAGTTGTTAAAAACCTACCGCTAAACAGGTTGCTGATCGAGACGGATTCTCCATACTTGGCGCCCATTCCATATCGTGGAAAGCAGAATCAGCCTGCATATGTCGTCGAAGTGGCGGCCTACATTGCGCAATTAAAAGGTGTGTCGATGAAAGAGGTTGCCGAACAAACGACCAAAAATTACCAAAAACTTTTTTTGCGATAAAAATCTAAGTAAACAAATAAAAGGGAGCAAAAGCTCCCTTTTTGTGTTTTTGAACACCAAAAATACGTTTTTTTTTAATGTTTACGAATTATGTTGAACTTGAGAGCGCTAATTATAACATTTGTAATTTTGTTACTAAAAATAACATTCGCTCCTATTTTATTTACCCAGTAAAATAATAGGGCTCTTGAAAAATACTTATATATTTCAATGCATTAAACACTTGTAAAGCATTGCATTTCTAGATTTGACATGTGATCCAAGACGTGTTTTGGAACTAAATTTCGTAAGTGACTAGAAAGTTAGTTCCCCATCAATATATATTTAGCGGCAGAAAATATAATGCAATACATGGTTACATTTTCGCAGGGTGCTAACATATAGGCTACGGGGGTGTGCCGTTAGAACCCAATATAATTATTTTATCTTTATCAGGAGCATAAACATGTTTAAGAACCTTTTTGCTAGCCTGCAGAAAGTTGGTAAGTCTCTGATGCTTCCAGTATCAGTTTTACCAGTTGCGGGTATTTTGCTAGGTGTCGGTGCAGCAGATCTTCCTTTCATTCCAGAAATCGTTTCAAACTTAATGGAACAAGCTGGTGGTTCAGTATTCGGTCAAATGGCACTACTGTTCGCAGTAGGTGTTGCACTTGGCTTTACTAACAACGATGGTGTAGCGGGTCTAGCTGCTATCGTTGGTTACGGCATCATGACTGCTACACTTGGCGTAATGGCTGGTGTAATGGGCGTTGATAAAATCGATACTGGTGTACTAGGTGGTATCCTAGTCGGTGGTGTTGCTGCTTGGGCATTCAACCGTTTCTTCCGTATTCAACTACCAGAGTACCTTGGCTTCTTCGCTGGTAAGCGTGCTGTGCCAATCATCACAGGTTTCTCTGCGATTGGTCTAGCAATCCTACTATCTGTAGTATGGCCACCAGTTGGCGGCGCTATCTCTGCGTTCTCTGATTGGGCTGCTCACCAAAACCCACAAGTGGCGTTTGGTATCTACGGTATCGTTGAGCGTTCTCTAATTCCATTTGGTCTTCACCACGTTTGGAACGTACCTTTCTTCTTTGAAGCTGGTACTTGTGTAAACGCTGCTGGCGAAACTCAAAACGGTGTTCTTACTTGTTACTTAGTTGCTGATGACGCATCTCGTGCAGCGGGCAATGGCTTCGGTCAGCTAGCTGGTGGTTACATGTTCAAGATGTTCGGTCTACCTGCTGCTGCAATCGCGATTGCACACTCAGCTAAGCCTGAAAACCGCGCTAAAGTAATGGGCATCATGGCTTCTGCTGCGTTGACTTCATTCCTAACGGGTATCACTGAACCAATCGAATTCTCTTTCCTATTCGTTGCTCCAGTACTGTACGCAATCCACGCTCTACTAGCTGGTTCTGCATACGTTCTTGCGAACACTCTAGGTTTTGTACACGGTACATCTTTCTCACACGGTCTAATCGACTTCCTAGTTCTATCTGGCAACGCGTCTAAGATGGGCCTAATGGTTGTATGTGGTATTGCTTACGCTGCAATTTACTACATCGTATTCCGCACTGTGATTAAAGCTCTAGACCTTAAAACTCCAGGCCGTGAAGACGAGACTGAAGAAGAGTCAGTTGCGACTGGTTCTGAACTTGCTGGTGAGCTAGTTGCTGCATTCGGTGGTAAAGCGAACATCACTGGTCTTGACGCTTGTATTACTCGTCTACGTGTTGCAGTAGCTGATACAGCTCTTGTTGACCAAGACAAGCTGAAGAAACTAGGCGCTGCAGGTGTTGTAGTAGTAGCGGGTGGCGTACAAGCTATCTTCGGTACTAAGTCTGACAACCTTAAGACAGACATGGATGAGTGGATCCGTAACAACGGTTAATTCTCTGATTTAATAAATTGAAAGGAGGCCGAAAGGCCTCCTTTTTTGTTTTCTGCTCTATGAAAGATCTATTGTGCTTAATCTCCATTAACTCAGATACTTATCATTCAACTCGATCAGTTGATGGTTGCTCTTAAATTTTTCGTGTCTTTTATCTTTTACCCAGCGATGACACCTTTTGCTGAGATTCCAGTAGACTTCCGTTTTTTAAATACAGTCTGAGAATATTATGAAACATCGTTACTTGATCGGCCTTATGTGCTGCAGCGGAGCCTCGTTTGCTCACGCTTCTGAAGCTCCAGCTTTGGAAGTTGGACTTGCCATTGACCAAGACCTGAGTGTCGTTGTGGAATTTGATCAGAAATACCGTGCTACGATTGGCAATGACGGCGCTGCCTTTGATTACATTTTGAAGCGTGGTCAGTTCGAGACTGAAGCTCCGTTGAGCTGGTACGTCGGTGCTGGTGCTTGGGCTGAATGGAATGACGACTTTGGCTTACGCTTGCCGTTAGGCGTGAAAGTGAATTTCTACGAAGGTTGGAATGCTTACGCTCAAGTTCACCCTGAACTCGATATGTATAAAGGTGTTGAGTTGCAAGTGGGCGGCGCTTTAGGTGTTACCTATAAGTTCTAACCTGAACTAAAACCGTTTTAATAATGAAAAAACCAGCATTTAGCTGGTTTTTTAGTTTGGGCCGATCTTATATTTTTGCTTCATTGAGCCGCTTAGAAAGTAAAACTCAGTCCGACATTGGCTTGGAATTGGTTCATCCAGTCGGTATCAAAGCGAATGATGCACTCTTGCCCGTTATTTGGGATATTACAAACACCGGAGGTATCGTTGTCGACAACCGTGCCTAACCAACGTACTTGTGTGTTCAACGCTAGTCGGTCACTAAATTTGTACTCTAAGCCACCAAAGATAGAAGTTGAGAATCCATACTTATCTTTTGCCCAGTCTACATCGACGTAAGAAGCCCCCAGGCCTAGCCCTAGATAACCCGACAACACAGGCGAAGCAGGGTAGTAGATGCTGCTTTGAAGGTGCAGGTATTGGATGGAGGAGCTTAGGTTAAGCGTTTCTAATTCCGAGCTCTGATTGGAGTAGAAGAAGCCGATGCGTCCTTTTTCAAGTGGCGTTTCAATGGCAAAGGTGTAATTTTCAGAGCCTTTCATGTCATAGGTTTTACCGTCCTGGTCTTCGACACTGCCACCGCCGGTATAACCTACCATAGGTGTAATGATGATCTCCGGCGAAGCATACGCGCTTGAAACGGAGAGAAGCGTAATCAGTGCCATCATATTTGCTTTGTTATTCATGAGTATATCCTTATCCATACACTTACTAATTGTGATGGTTACATCAATATTGTGCGACTAATTTCGACGATTCTTGAAGATACTTCACACACCTGATAGTACTTAAATAGAGACTCGACAAATTAATAATAAACCAGAGGTGTCTATGGACCATAATCTGAAAAATGCCCTACAAATTACCGTGTTTATCTACATGATCATTCTTTCATTTGGCTTTATTGCGATTGGTAGTTAATACCATCTATTGCGAGGCTGAGTTTTGATACTCAGGGAATAATGAATAGTGGGATTATAACCAATATTGATACAGCAATAGACTTGGATTATTACGCTAAGTTTATTGCTGGAAAAACAGCACTGGTCGCTCAAGGTGGCGGACAGAGAAGTATTTTTACTTCTGGAGTGCTGGATGCCTTTCTTCTCTCAAATTTTGACCCCTTCGACGAATTTTTTGGTACCTCAGCAGGTGCTCTCAACTTATGTGCTTATCTGTGCCGTGATAAAGGCCTTGGACGTTCTTTTGTTCTCGACCTCACAACCTCACCAGAGTTCTTCAATCTCTTTTCCTATATACGACATAGAAAGAACCTAGGATTAGAATGGGCGCTAGAACAAATTATGGCTTACCCATATAAGCTCGATCTGGATTTAGGGCGACAAACGCTAGGCGATCGCCACTTCTATGCGGCTGTAACGGATTCCAAAGACTTACGAGACCACTACTTCCCATTATTGGGCGAAGATTGGTACAAGGTGATGATTGCGACCTGTGCTATTCCTCGCTTGTACAATGACGAAGTCTTTATTGGTGACAGTGCTTATGTGGACGGTGGTGTATCGGCGTGTATCCCAGTTCAGGAAGCCTGGCGAAGACAAGCTCGTTCTATTGTGGTGATTCGTACTGAGCCAGTGGTGGAGGAAGGCAATAACCATTTGGTTGAAGCTCCAGTCAAGGGATCTTCAGTCAAAGCGCCTAAACCAATCTCTGCCGAAGAACTGGAATGGTTCCGCGAATCTTTTGACAGTGTTCAAGGCCATTGGCAACAGAAAGTGGAACAGTGGAAAACCGACTGGACCTCTTTCTTCCAACAACAAATTATGCGCTCAAAAGAGCAGAAGCGTGACCGTGGGCATTTAGACCTGCTGAACGGTGGTCGCTGGCTATTTGGTGCAGATGATATTTATCGCTTAAGTCATTTAATCGGAGATAAGTTTGATTCAGGGTTGGCTGACATGCTGATGGTGCATTATCAGACCTACTCATTGACTCAGGATTTTTTGAATTCGCCACCAGACGACGCGTTTGTGGTTCAGATAGCACCTAGTCAAACGCTTAAATCGAGCTCATTAATGAGTCATAAAGATGATTTACTGCATGATTACGAATTGGGTTTAGAAGCCGGTTACCGATTTGTGGAGACCTATACCTCAACGGAAAACGCTCGCAACTCGCATATGCCACAGTTAGCCACCATTGCTGCGGGTAACTAATTCCCGAAGTTGATGAGCTAGCATGCTGTGAGCTCGTTATGCTGTTTAAGCAGATTGTAGTGAGTCGTGTTCTGAAATGAAAAAGGGTTATTGAACTTGGTTCGATAACCCTTTTAAGTTTTTGAGATTAGGCGAATCGTTTCGCCTTAAGGTCAAATATTAGGTGACAGGCAAGATTCTCATACAGTTGGTTGACCCTGCTACATCCATAATGTCGCCTTGAGTGACGATCACTAGGTCACCAAACTTAAGGTGTCCTTTCTCTTTCAAGCAAGTGAGTGTAGATAGTGCAATGTCAAAGCTGTCTTCGGCTTCTGTCTCGAAGTAGATTGGTGTCACACCTCGGTATAAGGTACAGCGATTAAGCGTTCCTTCGTTACGAGACAGCGCGTAGATCGGCATGTCGGCACTCAGGCGAGACATCATCAGTGCGGTGCGGCCTGACTCGGTGAGAGTGACAACGCCTTTAATGCCTTCCATATGGTTTGCAGAGTAGATGGTCGCCATCGAAACGGTTTCTTCGGCAGTAACAAAGGTGCGGTCAATACGGTAATTGGATTGGTTATTAATGCCTGCCATTTTTTCCGCACCAATACAGACTTCAGCCATCGATTTTACGGTCTCGACTGGGTAGTCACCAGCTGCAGTTTCACCAGACAGCATCACAGCATCGGTGCCATCGAGTACGGCGTTGGCAACATCCATAACTTCGGCACGGGTTGGCATTGGCGCAGAAATCATTGATTCCATCATCTGAGTTGCGGTGATGACAGTTCGGTTAAGCGCTCTGGCACGGCGTATAAGCTGTTTTTGTACTCCGACTAACTCAGGGTCGCCAATTTCCACTCCGAGGTCACCACGAGCCACCATGACCACATCTGAGGCCATTATGATGTCATCCATGTTCTCAACTGTAGCTACTGTCTCTGCTCGCTCCACTTTTGCGACGAGGTGAGCTTCTAAGCCGGCTTCTCGTGCAAGCTGACGAGCATAATGCATGTCTTCACCATTACGAGGGAAAGACACCGCGAGGTAATCCACTTTGATTTGTGCGGCGGTGACGATGTCGCGCTTGTCTTTTTCTGTTAGCGCTTCTGCGGAAAGGCCACCCCCTTTTTTGTTGATGCCTTTGTTATTTGAGAGTGGGCCGCCAATGATGACTTCGGTATGAACGCGACAGCCTTCCACTTTGGTTACTTTGAGTTGAACACGACCATCGTCAAGCAACAGTATATCGCCGGCGGATACGTCGTTAGGCAGTTCTTTGTAATCAAGGCCAACGGCTTTTTGATTGCCTTCACCTAAACCTAGGCTGCTGTCGAGAGTAAATAGGTCACCTACGGCAAGTTGAATTTTGCCATCTTTGAATGTCGACACACGAATCTTGGGACCTTGTAAGTCTCCGAGAATGGCGATTTGAGTACCGTGTCTTTTTGCTATTGCTCTGACTTTTTCTGCGCGTTGTATATGGTCGTCGCTGGTGCCGTGAGAGAAGTTCATACGGACTATATTGGCACCGGCTTTGATGATCTCTTCAAGCACGTTACCTTTATCAGTAGAAGGGCCTAGCGTTGTGACGATTTTCGTTTTTCTTAATTCGGCTGTCATGAATACTCCTAGAGTGAGGCCAAGTAATCTTTTAAAAGACTGAATTAAGTATATGCATTAATTGATAATTTATTGGGAGCTAGGAGGATATTTCTTGATTTGCCTTTAATTATTGAATTCAGGGCTCAAACGCGATGTTTTATTCTGAAAATTAAGTCGCAAATTATCGATGTGGGTGTTAATTTTCCTCGAACTATTTGACTCGATACACAAAGATTTATGTATATACGTGATACTGGTCACGGCGATATACCAAGTGACTTCACAATTACTTCGCAAAGTAAAAAAATTACCTCGTTGATGATTTCTGGAGCGTAAAATGTACATGGCTCAACCGGGCCATATTGATCATATCAAACAGGTCAATGCTGGTCGTGTATATAAACTAATTGACCTTAAAGGTCCTATTTCTCGTATCGATCTGTCCAAGCAAAGTGAGTTGGCTCCGGCGAGTATTACTAAAATTACCCGTGAACTCATTGAAGCTCACCTTATTCACGAAACGACGGTTCAAGAAGCCACGACTCGTGGGCGTCCTGCTGTCGGTCTGCAAACCAATAACGAAGGTTGGCAATTTTTGTCGATGCGTCTTGGTCGCGGATACTTGACGATCGCGCTCCATGAATTGGGCGGCGACGTGCTTATCGATACCAAGATTGATATCCATGAACGTGATCAAGACGATGTGCTTGCGCGTCTTCTCCATGAAATCGATGAGTTCTTCCAAACCTATGCCGAGCAACTCGACAGGGTGACGGGTATCGCTATCACACTGCCAGGTCTGGTGAATTCAGAGCAAGGTATTGTGTTGCAGATGCCGCACTATAACGTTGAAAACTTAGCGTTGGGGCCGGAGATCTACAAAGAAACCGGTTTGCCAGTTTTTATTGCCAATGATACCCGAGCGTGGGCATTAGCAGAAAAGCTGTTTGGTAACTCACAAGACAACGACAACTCTGTTCTTATCTCGATTCACCACGGTTTAGGTGCCGGGATCATTCTTGATGGTCGCGTTCTGCAAGGACGTCACGGTAACATCGGTGAGTTGGGGCATATCCAGATCGATAAAGAAGGCAAGCTTTGCCACTGTGGTAATCGAGGCTGTTTAGAAACGGTGGCGAGTTCTCAGGCAATCCGTGAGCAAGTCAAAGAGCGATTGGTAAATGGTGAAGAATCAACGCTAACGGTGTTTGAAGACGTCACTATTGAACAGATCTGTGCTGCCGCTGCTAATGGGGATCCGCTGGCTGTCGAAGTGATTGAACAGTTAGGCCGTTATCTAGGTTCTGCGATTGCGATTGTGATTAACCTGTTCAACCCAGAGAAAATCTTGGTGGGTGGTGTTATCAATCAGGCGAAGAGCGTGTTATACCCGGCGATTCAAAAGTGTATCGAAGAGCAGAGTCTATCGGTTTACCATAAAGACTTAGAGCTGGTGGAATCTCGTTTTTATAAGCAGGCAACCATGCCAGGTGCCGCGCTCATCAAGCAGGCCTTATACGATGGCCAACTGTTAATGAAAGTTATTGAAGGTTAACCCCTTTTTCTCGTCTTGTAGCCTTACCTTGAACCTTTCCATGTACTTAAGCTTTGTATAACATCATTTGTTGTACTTAGTTTAAGCATTCTGTGCATTGGCGCTTTGCTTTAACCTATTGAAGTAGGCTATTGTAGCCACAGTTATTATTTGTCACTAAGGTGTTGTATGTCTGGCGTTTTAAATTCGGTTGATCAGAGAACCAAACTGGTCGGTGAAAACCGTCTGGAACTCTTGTTATTCAGCTTAAATAGTCGTCAACTATTTGCGATTAACGTATTTAAAGTGAAAGAAGTCCTCAAAGTGCCAGTACTCACTCGCTTACCGGGCTCTCATCATCATATTACGGGTGTTGCGTCTTTACGTGGTGAATCGGTGCCTGTTATCGATTTACGCAGTGCCATTGGCTTTCCGCCATCTCGTGCGGAGTCTCAAGAGAGCAACCTGATTATTACGGAATACAACCGAACCGTACAAGGTTTCTTGGTTGGGCAAGTTCGTAATATCGTGAACACGACATGGACAGAAATCCAGCCGCCGCCAAAGACAACAGGCCGTGCAAACTACCTAACCGCTATTACGCATATTCAAGAAGAAGAGCAGCACAAGATCGTCGAGATCATCGATGTTGAGAAAGTGTTGGCTGAGATCATTGATTACGATGTCTCGATCTCTGAAGGCGTTTTAGATGAACAATTAGCTCAGGAGATGATAGGACGCAATGTGCTTATCGTTGATGACTCTTCAACAGCGCGTAACCAGATCAAAGGCACCTTGTCGCAGTTGGGTTTGAACATTATTGAGTGTTGTGATGGCTTAGAAGCACTGACCTTACTTAAGGGCTGGTGTGATGAAGGCAAAGACATCAATCAAGAAATATTGTTGATGATCACCGATGCTGAAATGCCTGAAATGGACGGCTACAAGCTGACACACGAAGTACGTACTGACCCAAGAATGCATGACCTATTCATCACGCTAAATACTTCATTAAGTGGAAGTTTTAATGAAGCTATGGTTGAGAAAGTAGGGTGTAACCGCTTTATTTCTAAGTTCCAGCCAGACCTCTTGGTTGAAGTGACTCAAGAGCGAATGCGTCAGATTTTATAATTAACGCTGCTGTACGGTTTGTTTTGAGTGACCCTATAGAAAACGCTTGCTAATATTCACGCAGCATATTTTTCTTAACGAAATATGCTCAACTACTAGCGTAATTTTTCACACACAATCTAAGGTAGTTCCTCTTAATGATATGGTTAACGTCTAAAGTCGTCATGACTTTGAGCTTATTACTGTATAGGGAATTTAAGAAAAGACGTACGGAAGCTGACGTTGAGTCATAACTCAACAACTGGAATTGAAGGGAAGCGGATGCTTCCCTTTTTCGTTTTTCTTTCTCTCTTTTCTTTAGCCAATGATCGATTGAGAACAGTTGGTACTTCGCTAATGAAAATCCCGAGATTTGGTTTTCAAACCAACAATTTCATCGGTAATATCGATAAGTTTCCCCGCGATAACATGCACAACTTCTCCTTCTTTTTCTAATATCCCTTGTACTTTTAACGCCTTGGCTGTGAGATAAGCTTGTTGTTGAGCGCGCGCGGTTGCTCCCCATACCACGACATTAATATTGCCAGTGCTATCTTCTAGCGTGACAAAGGTGACACCTGTCGCGGTTCCGGGAGATTGTTTGCCTGTGACTAATCCGACAACGGTGACCATAGATTTGTGTCTTTGTTGTATTAAATCTTTCATGTGTGTGAATCGACCTAATCGTCCTGCTTCTTCGAGCAAAGTGATGGGGTGCTTGTTCAATGAAATTCCGACACTGGTGAAGTCTTCGAGTAGATCTTGCATCTCATTGGGCTTGTGCAGTACATGTTCGTCATGTCCTGCCTCAGCATCGTCATAGACTTGGCTAAACAGAGGTAAATCCGACGCCGAGTCCATGATCGCCCAGCGAGTCTGGAAGCGGTCTCCAGAAACGTTATGTAGCGCATTGGCCGATGCCAGTAGCTCGATATCTTTCTTATTCATCGATAACTGTTTCACCTGACTAGGGTGGCGATAACCGGATGGTGGACGATTGGCGAGCACGCTTTGAATTCCATGCTCGCTGAATCCTTTGATTTGTCGCAGCCCTAAGCGAATCGCTAGACCGTTCTGATGAGGGGCAACCGTGTGGTCGTTTTGAGAAGCGTTCACACATACCGGAAGTATCACCACATTGTGTCGTTGTGCGTCTTGTACCAACTGTGAAGGGCTATAAAACCCCATCGGTTGGCTATTCAACAGAGAAGCGTAGAAGCACTCTGGGTAGTAGCATTTCAACCAAGCGGAGCAATACGCTAACACCGCAAACGAAGCGGAGTGGCTTTCAGGAAAACCGTACTCGCCAAAGCCGCATATCTGTTTAAAGATCTGCTCAGCAAACTCTGTCTCATAGCCGCGCTTTTGCATTCCTTCGATGAGTTTGTTTTTAAACTTAAAGACGTTGCCATTTTTCTTCCAAGCGGCCATTGCCCGTCTGAGTTGATCTGCTTCTCCGCCTGTGAACCCTGCAGCGACCATCGCGAGTTTGATCACTTGCTCTTGGAATATCGGTACACCTAAGGTGCGCGACAGTACTGATTCCACGTCTTTAGATGGATAACTGATTGGCTCAATGCCATCTCGACGCTTGAGAAACGGATGCACCATATCACCCTGAATAGGGCCTGGGCGTACGATAGCGATTTGAATCACCAAGTCGTAATAAGTCTTCGGTTTAAGCCTTGGCAGCATGCTCATTTGTGCGCGTGACTCAATTTGGAATATCCCGACTGTGTCTGCTCGCTGAATCATGCCGTAAACCTGAGGATCGTCCTTAAGGCGAGTGATCTCAGCAATGGTCAGTGATCGCCCGTGAATACGTTTGATCAGGTCGAAACATTTACGAATCGCAGAGAGCATACCCAACGCGAGCACATCAACTTTCAGCAAGCCTAAGGTTTCTAGATCATCCTTATCCCATTGGATAATGGTTCGATCGTGCATCGCTGCATTTTCGACGGGAACCAGCTCATACAAAGGCCCTGAGGATATGACAAAGCCACCGACATGTTGAGATAAGTGACGTGGGAAGCCGATAATCTCATTCACCAAGTGGATAAACTGCTGCCCCTTCAAAGAATCAGGTTGTAGCCCTAATTGAGTGAGCTGAGCCTGCCAACCTAAGCTTTTGTCCCTGCGATTGGTGTTCTTGATGAAGTAGTCGAGCTGAGTTTCTTGTAGCCCTAATGCTTTCCCCACATCTCTCACCGCACTTTTGAAGCGATAAGAGATGACTGTTGCAGCAAGTGCAGCCCTTTCTCTACCGTATTTTTTATAGATGTATTGGATGACTTCTTCACGACGTTCGTGTTCAAAATCGACATCAATATCAGGCGGCTCATCGCGCTCTTTACTGATGAAACGCTCAAACAGCACCGAGATCTGTCTTGGGTCGACAGAGGTGATTTCTAAGCAATAACACACCACGGAATTGGCCGCTGAACCTCGACCTTGGTAAAGAATGCCTTGGCTTTTGGCAAACATCACGATGTCGTGAATGGTGAGAAAAAAGAAAGGGTAGTCAAGCTCGTCAATTAATCCCAATTCTTTATCTATGATTTGTTGGATGTCGTCAGGTACACCTTGTGGGAAGCGAGCTCGTTTTCCTTTTTCGACCAACATGCGCAGATAACTCATGGGCGTCTCCCCTTGAGGAATCAGCTCACTGGGATATTCGTATCGCAAGCTATTTAAATCAAATTCACACAGCTCAGCGATACGGTTGCTCTCTTCTAGCCACTCCGCTTTGAAGATATGAGAGAGCTTATTGATACTCCGTAAACAGCGCTCGGCATTAGCGAGTAAGTGACTGCCCACTTCGGTAATGGGCTTTTGGTACTTTATCGCAGTGAGTGAGTGCTGTAAGGGTAAGCGGTTAGCATTGTGCATTAGCACGCCACCACAAGCTGTTATCGGCAGTTGATGATGTTGTGACAGCTCAACGCAGTAATCTGTGTATTGCTGGTCGGTTTGCTTTAGGTGTCTTTGTAAGCCAATCCACAACCGACCTGAATGATGCTGGGAGAGCCATTGCCCCCAGTGTGCGTCTTCATTTTTCTGTTGAGGAAGCCAAAGAATAAAGCAGTGCTTAGCTGACATGATGTCCCACTCAGAGAGCTGATAATGTCCCTTGCTGCTACGACGTCTCGCGTTGGTAATTATACGGCACAGCTCGGCGTAGGCTTGTCTGTTTGGGCATATCAAGACCACTTGGCACTCTTCATTTAGCCAAAACATGCTCCCGACAATTTGCTTGAGCGACAGTTTATGTTGCTTGATCGCAGAGTGAACCTTAACGATGCCCGCGACTGAGCACTCATCAGTAACCGCGAGTGCTTTGTAACGCAAGAAATCGGCCTGTAAAACAAGCTCCTCTGCGTGTGAGGCTCCCTTAAGGAAGGAGTAATTGCTTTGGCAAAATAGCTCTGAGTATTGCTGAGACATAACGTAATCTCACTTAACCATTGCGAGTGAACATGATTGAAAAGGGACGCTGAAATTGAATAAGTAGAACGGAGGAGCTAACAAAGTTTCTTGCTGACTTACGTTCTTACCGACTAGCTAAATAAGCCGTGCAAAAACCACTGCTTATCTGGCGTTCTAAAGACCCATAACCACCGACCGTTTTCACTGTGAGCAATAAAGTAGTCACGAATGATCTTCTCTCCGTCCCACCAGCCAGACACAATACGTTCAGGGCCTTGAGACAAGGTGACGCTTTCGGTTAAGGCTTCGGGCTCTGGCAGTAAAATACTGGGCCGGAGTCGTTGTTGATCGACGCTAAGAGCTATGGTTTGTTGCTCGCTCTCTGGGGGCGTTTGCCTTTTTGCCACAGATTTACTCAGTGTTGGGAGCGAATACTGATTGGCCTTTTCTGGCCTTGGGTCGTGCTGTATTTTCGGTGTTTTAATACAGGCCTGCCCAAGCTTTGCTTGCAGTAATGAGAGCAAATCTAACGCGGCAAGTGTTCCGGTATTACCATCAAAAAGATCATGGTAGGCCATTTGGGGTTCTCCATGACGAACCAAGCTGAGGGTCAGCCCTTGAACCGGTGCTGTGAGCTTGAGTGACTCTAAGGTGAGATGAGTAAGGTTCGCCCATTTTTCTGCAAGGTAATCACCTTGTGCTGAATAAAAAGAGACCGGGTGATCGTCTTTATCTCTAAGGTGCAGAGTCAGTGTTAGCTCAAACGCGACTCTGTCACGTAGCTTCAAAAAACACTCGAGTTGATTCAGTAATTTCAGCAACGGCTTTTCGATAAATAGGATGTTTTCAATATCAAACAACAGCTCCAAATATTGCTGGAAATTCTCTGGTGGGTGATAGAAATCAATTGGGTGCTTGAACTGGCCGTTTAGGCGACCGACATAATTGACCAAGTCGATATCAAAGCGGCGTGCGACCTCTTGCAAAGGCAGCTTTAATAGATCTTCAACGATGTTGATACCGACACGGTTCAGGCGTTCAACTTGCTTGGTCGGTAGCTCACTGGAATTCAATGCTTGTTGATTGACCCAAGTTTTCATCTGCTCAATATTGTTTGTTGCTTGGTTGATCGCTTGCTTACCCAAAAGGATCGCAGAAAGCGGCGAATAACCCGTAGCGAAGCTGAACTGGATATTGAGCGTTTCTAAGTGGCTTTTGAGCTCATGCCAGTAGTTATCTAGCCCGTCGTAAAGTGACAGCATGTTAGAGGCTTTAATCAACAAACCATTAGGTGGCAATAACGCCATGTCGGAAGTGACCAAATACGCCCATTGAGCGATCTCTTTAAGCTTACTTTTCTCCAGTTCAATACTGTAAGGGTGGACGTGTAAGTTGTGGCACAAAGCTGCTGCAGACCCTAAGCCCATACCAAGCGAAATTCCCGATTGCAGCGCAGCTGGGTTTGCTTGCAGTACATGGTGATCTTTTTCATCCACGATGATAATAGGTTGTTCGCGTGAGTCTTCGCTCGAACCCAATTCATTAGAGTTAAACAAGGTATCCAACTGCAGAGATGGAAAGTGCAGATAAAGCCACAACATACGTTAGCCTTGCTTCGCAATAGGAAAAGCCAGCACAGTGTTACCAGACAAAGCGCGGTCTGAATTGTCTTCATAAACGACTTTCTCTGTGAGTAACGGCCAGTAGTGTGTCATGTCTAGAATAAAGCTGCCATACGACCAGCTGCCTTTTCTCTTAGTCACTTCAACCTTTAATCCCTGCGCGTGAGAAGAGAGTTTCATGCTTAAGGAAACGGGCAGGGATAATTGATTATGGCTGGTGGCTTTAAAGTGAAACTGCAGGCACTTACCGGTTTCACTGGCTGCTTGTAGGCGCTTTGTTTGGTGTATTTCTAGATCGGCTCCCCATAGCAATACAGAGTGACAAGCGCCGCTTTTGAGGCACTGCTCAGCTGCCCACAACGCATCGAGATCGCGTTGAGGCTGGATAACGAGAATGTTTTCTAATTCAATGCCTTGGCTGTTAAAAAACTCAGCACAGATCTTCCCTGGCGGGTTAATGAATATGGCCAGTTTTTGCGAGTTTTG
Source organism: Vibrio sp. 10N.261.55.C5 (assembly GCF_041470505.1). Taxonomy (NCBI): domain Bacteria; kingdom Pseudomonadati; phylum Pseudomonadota; class Gammaproteobacteria; order Vibrionales; family Vibrionaceae; genus Vibrio; species Vibrio sp. 10N.261.55.C5. The sequence goes on along the minus strand of NZ_JBFRMS010000012.1, from coordinate 280,264 downwards.
TTGAGATAAATAGGGCGTCAGTAGGCGAAGCTCGCCGATCCCTTGTTGTGATTCAACTTCAATAACGCCGTGCGTCGGGAAGCCGCCATCAAGCTGTTTATCCAGTTGAGGATAGCCTGTTGAAGTGGTGCTTCCTTGCGTTGTTGATTGTAACCCTTTCCAGATTAGCTGGCGGTCTTGTAAGTTTTTTATTAGTTCATGCATAATTAAATACCTGTATATTTATACAGTATATTTAACAATGAAAAAGATGCAAAGAGAAATGATGAAAATTAGCGGCAGTAAGTATTAGATGGTTGATTTAGATACAAAAAAAGTCGCTATGGAAGCGACTTTTTACTGTTGGTTAATGATATCAGTTACTTAGGTTGAGCATCGATACATTGGCCATTAATATCTGTCACGCTTGGGTTCATTAAATGTAGGTACAGTGGGATGATGTCGAGTGGCGTTTTTAGCTTATTCGCATCTTCTCCTGGGTACGCTTTTGCACGCATGCGTGTTTGAGTGCCGCCCGGGTTGATTGCGTTAACACGGATGTTCGTGTCTTCAAGCTCGTCCGCTAAGATTTGCATCATACCTTCGGTAGCAAACTTAGAAATCGCGTAAGTGCCCCAGAATGCGCGGCCAGAGTGACCAACCGTTGAAGAGGTAAATACGATGCGACCCGCTTCTGCTTTTTTAAGTGCAGGTAGCAGAGCTTGAGTCATCAAGAACTCAGATTTCACATTGATCTGCATAACATCATCAAAGGTTTCTTCATCAATCTGCTCAAACGGGCTTAGAGTGCCAAGAACGCCAGCATTATGCAGTAGACCGTCTAAACGACCGAACTGTGATTCAATGGTTTCAGCCATATCAACGTAGTTCTGCTTTGTCGCACCTTTTAAATCCAATGGGATAATCGCAGGTTGTGGGTAACCAGCGCTTTCGATTTCATCGTAAATGAATTCAAGGTTTTTAACATTGCGGCCTAACAGAATGACAGTTGCACCATGTTGAGCGAAGCTTAGTGCTGCTTGGCGACCAATGCCAGCACCGGCACCTGTAACCAAAATTACTTTATCTTTGAGGGCATCTGTAGAGATTGGGTAATCCACTGTGCTTATCCTTCTTTCTTTTATTATGTTCGTCATTCCATTGATGTTTAATCACACAGATAACCGCAGGAATGATGAGAAATTCTTGGTAATCGTGACAAGATGGTTACAATACACTAATTCATACAATAGGGGATATGACATTGGAATTTTTGTTGGACTACGGCTTGTTTTTAGCCAAGATTGCGACCGTTGTAATCGCCATCATTGCAATTTTAGTCATTGCTAAATCTGTGGGTGGAAAATCAAGCGCGATTAAAGGTGAGCTGGAAATCACGAACCTATCTGAACACCATAAACAGACGATTGAACAACTAGAGCACCATCTACACGATGATGCTTTCATCAAAGCCCGTGATAAAGCAGAAAAGAAAGCGGAAAAAGAGAAAGTAAAATCACGCGGTAAAGAAGTGAAGAAAGCAGCGAAAGAGGGTGAGCTTGATAGCAAGCGTGAACCACATCTATTCGTTCTTGATTTTAACGGCAGCATTGATGCGAAAGAAGTGGCTTCATTACGTGAAGAGGTAACGGCGGTTCTGGCTGTGGCTCGTGAAGGTGATGAAGTATTGCTGAAACTTGAGTCTGGCGGTGGCATGGTTCATGGCTATGGTCTGGCGTCTTCTCAACTTGATCGTATCAAAGCGGCTGGCCTGCCTTTGATTATCTCGGTAGACAAAGTAGCAGCAAGCGGTGGTTACATGATGGCATGTATCGCAGACAAAATCGTATCAGCACCTTTTGCTATCGTTGGTTCTATTGGCGTGATTGCTCAACTACCAAACTTCAATAAACTGCTTAAAAAGCACGACATTGAGTTTGAACAGCTAACTGCGGGTGAGTACAAGCGCACACTGACTATGTTTGGTGAGAACAGCGATAAAGCACGTGAGAAGTTCAAAGAAGAGCTAGAAGAGACACACGGCTTATTCAAAGACTTCATTCGTGACCATCGTCCAGCGCTAGACCTTGATAAGGTTGCAACGGGTGAGCACTGGTTTGGTACACAAGCACATGAACTTGGGCTGGTGGATGAGATCCGTACTTCTGATGACTTAGTTGTTGAAGCATGCAAAGACAAGACGGTTCTAGCGATTCACTATGTACAGAAGAAAAAGCTGTCAGACAAGCTAGCTGGCGTGGCAGGTAAATCTGCAGACAGCGTGCTGATGAAGCTGATTGAACGCGGTCAAAAGCCGATTGTTTAAGCTTATTTAGTTCGAGCCTTAAAAAGAAAGCGCATAAGTCATCAGACTTATGCGCTTTTTTATTGCTCCACTTCCGAGCGGGTGACCACTATGTTGTAGGGGGAGCGGAGTTTTATACCAAACACTGACTTACTGTGATTGATATTAAATCTTGGCTCCATAATCATTACGTTTTGGACAAGTAGTCAGAATCTCTCTATGACCCGTATCTTTGAGCTCTTCCAAAATCACATCAAAGCCCCACAAGCGATAGAGATGCTTCATCACTTCGTCGTAGCCTTTATCAAGCGGGATGCGGTCGTGAGGCACATATTGCAGTGTCATTGAGCGGTCACCACGAACATCGACATTAAACACCTGAATGTTTGGTTCAAGGTTACTTAGGTTGTATTGCGCCGCAAGCTTCTCACGAATCAGGCGATAGCCCGGATCATCATGAATAGCACTCACCTCAATGGTATTTTTACGGTCGTCGTCGAGTACAGAGAACAGCTTAAAGTCTCGAATGATTTTTGGAGAAAGGTATTGGCTGATGAAACTTTCATCTTTGAAGTTGTGCATCGCAAAGTGCACCGCTTCTAACCAATCACTTCCGGCTAACTCAGGGAACCACTCTCTATCTTCATCGGTTGGCTCTTCACAGATGCGTCGGATGTCTCTAAACATCGCAAAGCCAAGCGCATAAGGGTTTATCCCGCTGAAATAAGGACTGTTGTAGGCAGGTTGTGCGACGACACTGGTATGGCTGTGTAGGAATTCTAAGATGAACTTATCACTCACCAAGCCTTCGTCGTAAAGGTGGTTAAGAATGGTGTAATGCCAGAAGGTTGCCCAGCCTTCGTTCATCACTTGAGTTTGTTTTTGAGGGTAGAAGTATTGGCTCACTTTGCGAACGATGCGAACACACTCTCGTTGCCAAGGTTCAAGCAGTGGTGCGTTCTTCTCGATAAAGTAGAGAATGTTTTCTTGAGGCTCGCTAGGAAAGCGGATCTTGGTCTCTTCTTCCTTACTTTTATTTTGAGGAACGGTTCGCCATAGCTCATTCACTTGAGATTGCAGATAAGCTTCGCGTTCTTCTTGTCTTGCTGTCTCTTCTGCAATGGAAATCTTCTCAGGGCGTTTGTATCGGTCTACGCCGTAATTCATCAGTGCGTGACAAGAATCAAGGAGCTGCTCGACTTCAGCAACACCATATTTCTCTTCACAACCACTGATGTACTTCTTAGCAAACAACAAGTAATCGATGATGGAACTGGCATCGGTCCATGTTTGGAACAGGTAGTTGCCTTTAAAGAAAGAGTTGTGGCCATAACAAGCGTGAGCCATTACCAGCGCCTGCATTGTGACCGTGTTCTCTTCCATCAGGTAAGCGATACAAGGATCGGAGTTGATTACGATTTCGTATGCCAAGCCCATTTGGCCATGCTTGTAGTTTTGCTCGGTTTGAATGAATTTCTTACCAAAAGACCAGTGGTTGTAATTGATAGGCATACCAATGCTCGAGTAGGCATCCATCATCTGTTCTGAAGTAATCACTTCAATCTGGTTTGGGTAAGTATCTAAACGGTAATGCTGCGCAACACGTTTGATTTCTACGTGGTATTTCTCCAAGAGGTTGAACGTCCAATCTGGACCATCAGGCAGCATCTTGTCGTTTTTCTTTTTTGCAGCTTTGTTTTTCTCTGCAACGTTTGATTTCGCTGTCATGGCAAACTCCCTTACGCTGTCTCTTTCTGGAACAGTTCTCTAAACACAGGAAAAATATCATCCACCGTTTTAATGTTTTTCATGGCGAAGTTGTCAAAGCTACTCTCGAGTTTTTCGTATTCGTGCCAAAGTGTTTGATGAGAGCGGCGTGTTATTTCGATGTAAGAGTAATATTGGCAAGTTGGCAGGAGCGTATTGACCAGTAACTCTTTACAGCGAGGAGAGTCATCAGCCCAGTTATCGCCATCAGAGGCTTGTGCTGCATAGATGTTCCACTCATTAGCAGGGTAGCGGTCTGCGACAATTTCCTTCATCAGTTTCAGTGCGCTTGAAACAATGGTGCCACCCGTTTCTTGTGAGTAGAAAAACTCATGTTCGTCGACCTCTTTAGCCTGAGTATGGTGACGAATAAACACCACATCGACGTTTTCGTAGGTACGATTGAGGAACAAATAAAGCAGTACGTAGAAACGTTTTGCGATGTCTTTAGTCGCTTGGTCCATTGAGCCGGACACATCCATCAAGCAGAACATGACCGCTTGGCTAGATGGAATAGGGCGCTTCTCATAGTTTTTAAAACGTAAGTCGAAGGTGTCAATGAACGGCACGTTTTCAATTTTTTTGCGTAGCTCGGCAATCTCTTCTTTTAAGCGACTCTCTTCAAAGGGTTGTGCCGGTTCCGTCATTTTAACTTGGTCAAGTTGTTCCATCAGTAGGTTAAGCTCGCGCTTTTTACCTGCTGTCATCGCGGTTCTACGAGCTAGAGATTGCTGTAGTGAACGAACGATAGCGATGTTGGATGGAATCCCCGCGCTTTGGTAACCAGAGCGGTGAGTTTTCCATTCGGTGATTTTGTTGACCTGATTTTTCTCTAGATTAGGTAGAGCTAAATCTTCAAAGAGAATATCAAGATACTCATCTTTTGAAATTTGGAAGGTAAATTCATCTTGGCCTTCGCCATCAGGGCTTGCGTCGCCTTGGCCTGAGCCACCACCTTGACCACCACCTTTAGGGCGTTCGATTTTATCGCCAGTGATGAACTGATCATTACCTGGGTGAACGCGCTCTCTTACGCCGCCTTGACCTTGGTGAAAGTTCGGCTCTTTGATGTCTTTATGGGGAATAGTGACGTCTTCACCTGTTTCTGTATTGGTGATTGAGCGTCGGTTAACTGCATCGGCCACAGATTCTTTGATTTGCTCTTTATGGCGTCGTAAGAAACGCTGTCTATTCACAGCACTCTTATTTTTGCCATTGAGCCTCCGATCGATAAATTGTGCCATAAGAACTCCCTCTCAGCTGATGTCGCGATCCTACTTTTTATTCGGGTATAAGAGTTATTGGTTTACTAGAGCTATTCGTTTATTAGGGTATAAAGTTATTGGTTTGTACGAGCTGCTCACTTGAGCAGCTCAGTACGGTTTGGTTATGAGGATTTACGAACTCTTAGGTACCACTCGGATAGCAGTCTCACTTGCTTCTCGGTGTAGCCTTTTTCCATCATACGAGCAACGAAGTCGTCATGTTTTTTCTGATCATCCGTTGAGGTCTTAGCATTGAACGAAATAACAGGAAGTAGCTCTTCTGTGTTAGAGAACATTTTCTTCTCAATCACAGTGCGCAGTTTCTCGTAGCTCGTCCACACTGGGTTTTGACCGTTATTGTTGGCTTTGGCACGAAGCACAAAGTTCACAATCTCATTTCGGAAGTCTTTAGGGTTACTGATACCGGCTGTCTTCTCGATTTTCTCTAGTTCACCATTCAGAGAAGCACGGTCAAATAGTTGGCCTGTTTCTGGGTCGCGGTACTCTTGGTCTTGAATCCAGAAATCTGCGTAGGTGACATAGCGGTCGAAGATATTCTGACCGTACTCAGAGTAAGACTCTAGATAAGCGGTTTGAATTTCTTTACCGATGAACTCTACGTAGCGTGGCACTAGGTATCCTTTCAAGAACTCTAGGTACTTCTCGGCGGTCTCTTGAGGGAACTGCTCCCGTTCGATTTGCTGCTCAATAACGTAGAACAGGTGCACTGGGTTCGCGGCCACTTCGGCTTGGTCGAAGTTAAACACACGAGACAGGATCTTAAAGGCGAAACGCGTTGATAGCCCAGACATGCCTTCGTCAACGCCAGCATAATCTCGGTACTCTTGGTAGCTCTTCGCTTTTGGATCGGTGTCTTTTAGAGTTTCGCCATCGTAAACGCGCATTTTTGAGAACAGAGAAGAGTTTTCAGGCTCTTTTAGTCTCGAAAGAATGCTGAATTGCGATAGCAGATCGAGTGTGCTTGGTGAGCAAGGCGCTTGGGATAGCTCACTGTGCTCAAGCAGTTTCTTGTAGATCTTAACTTCTTCAGACACACGCAGACAGTAAGGGACTTTTACAATGTACACACGGTCGAGGAATGCTTCGTTGTTTTTGTTGTTACGGAAGGTCTGCCACTCAGATTCGTTCGAGTGAGCGAGAATCATACCGTCAAATGGCAGTGCAGAAAGCCCTTCGGTACCGTTGAAGTTACCTTCTTGTGTTGCCGTAAGTAGAGGGTGTAATACTTTGATTGGCGCTTTGAACATCTCCACGAATTCCATCACACCTTGGTTGGCTTTACAAAGCGCACCAGAGTAGCTGTAGGCATCAGGATCATCTTGAGAGAAGTGTTCAAGTTTACGAATATCAACTTTACCAACCAGAGACGAGATATCTTGGTTGTTTTCATCACCTGGCTCCGTTTTCGCGATCGCAACTTGATCGAGAATAGAAGGGCGCAGTTTGATGACTTTGAATTTGGAAATATCACCGCCAAAATCGTGCAGACGTTTCGCTGCCCACGGAGACATAATTGAGCGAAGATAGCGTTTCTCAATGCCATATTCATTCTTCAATAAGTCGCCGTCTTCGTTAACGTCGAATAGACAGAATGGGTGATCGTTTACTGGGCTTCGTTCACCGTCAGCAGACAATACATAGATTGGTAGTTTCTGCATCAGGGCTTTGAGTTTTTCAGCGAGAGAAGATTTACCACCGCCCACAGGGCCAAGTAGGTAAAGGATTTGTTTACGTTCTTCTAAACCTTGCGCAGCATGTTTTAAGTAAGAAACAATCTGTTCAATCGCATCTTCCATACCGTAGAAATCTTTAAATTCGCTGTAGCGTGAGATGACACGGTTCGAGAAAATACGACTCAGTTGAGGGTCTTGAGCAGTGTCAATAACCTCTGGTTCGCCAATGGCTAGTAATAAGCGCTCGGCAGCATTAGCGTAAGCACTTTTATCGTCTTTACACAGCCCTAAGAACTCCTGCAATGTCAGCTCTTCTTCCTTGGCTGCTTCATAACGTGATTGATAGTGGTCAAAGATACTCATAGTCACATTCCCCTTGTTAACCAGTCAAAACTGACGAGCGATTGAAAAATAGGCTCTCCCTACATTTTAAGGTTAGACCCGCTTCCACAATTTTGCTTAACAATTATGTATTTATTTACAATTTTGCGTGTGAAAAACGTGGCGAGCGCAATAGGCAACTTGAGGCGCGTAGAATCAAATTATTTTACATTCGAGGGGATCTGGCCGTTTGTTTTGAGATTTTAGGTCGCTTAACAATACTCACAATGGATTTATGTGCATTAGATGTATAACTGGGCTCTATTGATTTTTGGAATGGAGTACCATATAATGCGCGAAGTTATCAAAAATTGCTCAATAAATAGGTAGATGTAGTGAAGAATAATGGGTTCAAAATAGTGGCTATCTGCATGTTACGCCAAATGTTCGAGTAACTGGTGGCGTTCGTTATACCAACCTTGAAGGTGATATAGAGAATAGCCCAATACTTGAAAGTGGTATCAACATGGCCGCGAACGTTGGTGTTGCTTACGTTTTCTAGTTGCTTTGGTTTTTCTCTTTGTGTGCGAACATTAAAAAAGGGTTACTCACGATGAGTAACCCTTTTTCTTGAAACTTTTTAAAAAGTTATCGCTGATCTATTAACGTATTAAGCGCTAAAGATTTGAGATAGCTCTGTCGCACATAGGTGGTACTGACGAGGACAGTTGCGCCATGTTGTTAGCATGCGACGGTACTTCTCTAGCATTGGCATTTGGCTATTGAAGTGGTGATCGGCTTTGTCGAATTGAGGGTAAAGACCTTCAGAATCAACAAGGAAACGCACGTAGTGTACGATCTGCGCTTCAGAAGCGATATCAAAACCTAAGAACTGCAGGCGACGTTGGTCTACTTCAGCACGCTCTTGTTCTGCAAGCATTTTGTTCGACTCTTGCATTGCATGGTACATCTCCATGATGTCGATAATTTCGCGACATTCTGCTTCAGTCAAACAACCAAACTCTTTGTTAAGCTCACGCATTTGGAGTTCGTAACCACGTTCTACAATCGTTTGTAGACGTTGGTATTTAGCTGAGTTCTCAGGATCCATTTGAGACATTAGGTAGTATTGATTTGATAGAATTAGACGCTGAGCATTGGTCATTTCCATGGGAGGAGCCTCACTAAAAAACTAAATGTTGTATTCTTTTGTTGCAGTAAGAGTAACAGCATTCCTACGAGTGGAAACATGATCTCAACACGGATTTAATATGATTTTTTGAATTGATAAACAAAAGTTGTAAAGAAAAGTGAAAGGATTGTTTTGATACCAATCACAGTAAGTAAGTGCTCATAAATAGCGCAGGAAAAAGGTTTAAGAACAAGGCAGACATTTTCGATAAGTAGTTATTCTACAATCAAAATTTCTAACGCAGTTATTGAGCGTTTTAACCAGCTAGGATGACCAGTTATTTACTACGGTTGGTATAATCATAAAAGAAAACGCCCCAATCGAAATTGAGGCGTTTGAAATCACTATGAACGTAAGTCTAGATTAGTATTTTACGTTTGAATGGTACTGGCTAAGAACCGCAACAATCTCGTCCATTTTCTCTTTGCTTGGCGGGTTTGTACCTTCAAGAGGGTAGTCAAAACCAAGTGCTTCCCACTTATGTGCACCAAGCTTATGGTATGGAAGCAGTTCTACTTTCTCGATGTTATCCATGTCTTTGATGAATTCACCTAGCAGATGAGCATCTTCAGGCGTGTCCGTGTAGCCAGGGACAATCACATAACGAATCCACGTCTTCTTACCGATTTTGTGTAGGTAGCGCGCAAAATCCAGAGTACGTCTGTTTGATACACCAATGAAATCGTGGTGAATCTCATCTCGCATGTGCTTAAGATCCAACATAACTAGATCAGAGGCTTCTAGGACTTCATCAACCACTTCAGTGTGCTTACGAATGTAGCCATTAGTATCAAGACAAGTGTGGATGCCTTCAGCTTGAGCTGCGCGGAAAAAGTCACGAACAAACTCAGGTTGTAGCATCGCTTCACCACCAGAACAGGTGATACCACCGCCCGATGCTTTCATGAAATGACGGTATGATTTTGCTTCGTTGATGATCTCTTCGACCGTTACTTCCTTTCCGTCATGAAGATCCCATGTATCACGGTTATGACAGTACATACAACGCATTAAGCAGCCTTGAAGAAACACAATAAAGCGGATACCAGGGCCATCGACAGTACCACAAGATTCGAATGAGTGAATGCGACCAGTTGTAGACATGAGCTATTCTCGTAGAGGAATTTATACCGTTTATTTTATTACAAAAACGGTACATAAAATAGGGTCAAATGGTAACGAGACCTTTAAAAATAAAGGCAACCACCTGTGAAGATGATTGCCTTTATTAAACTTGAAAAGTAAAGGACGAAAGCCCTTACTGGTGGCTAGAAGAAAGCAAACATTGTGATACCGCCAGTGGTGTACACTGACTCTTTCGCTTCTTCGTAATCCGGTGTTTTTGCGGTTAGCGCTAAAGAGGCACCAACGTATCGGTTATACCAAGCGACACCCAATACAGCAGTTGCTTGAATGTTCTCTAAAGTCACATCGTAGATCGCTGGATCTTCGTTGTTTTTATTAGCGTACTCATCAACACCTGAGCGATCGCCTTCGATAGTCAGGTCGTTGAATCGGTAGCGACCTTCGAGGCCTGCATAGGTAAACCAACCAGCGTTTGATGCGCCGATCATGCCCGGTTTGAATGGGTTTTCTGTGGTGATGTTAGCTGCACCAAAGTTACCGCCTAAGTCTGTACCCCAACGAAACATGAAGCCCGTTGAAATGTCACTTCTAAAGTTACCGACGTTGATTTCAGAAACGTTAGAGATTTCGTAGTCAGTATTCGCAAGAGCTTGATTACGCATTAGGTTGAAATGGCTTAGGTAACCAACGCTTCCCGCCCATTCATCATCGACTTGGTATTCCCAACCCATCGGCTCATCCGACTTAGTGATTGAGTGAACCAGCTTTTGAGCATTTTCAGACAGTGCACGTTCGCCCGTAGTACCAAACGTGATATTAAAACGCTGGGCTTGCTGTGGGTTTAAGCTGATGTAATTGAATTCAGTGTGAAGGTAACCTGCGTATGGGCGATCATTAGGCGATGGCGTTTCTAACTCAATGTCAGAAGGCGTATACATCTTGTGGCCAATGGTGATTTCCCACTTGTCTAGAGAGCTTGCGCCCCGGTAGGAAAGACTCAATGGTTTTACCCAGTTATATGGCGTAATACTTGATGATGTGTAACCCAGAAATAAGCCGTTGGTATAGTCTTGGTCGACACCAAAAATACCATCATTATCTAAAGCAAAAGTTAACGTAGAACGCTCAGAGGCTAAAGATGAGAAAGAGAGAAGAATCAGGGGTAAACAACGCAGGTATTTCATGGAGCAGTTACTCTTAAATTATGAACCGCGATATTACCGTAATTTGACAGAATTTGTGGAAAAAAAGTGAATGGCAGGGTGCTTTTTTGCTCAACCTAACATTTCGCGGGATAGGTGAGTGTAGTGCGATTTATTTCAGATATAAAAAAGCCCCGCACATTGGCGAGGCTAATATTATTTACTGTCTATTGAGCGTGAGCTTATAGAGACTCAGTAAATGTACGTGCGATTACGTCAGCTTGTTGCTCTGCAGTTAGAGAGTTAAAGCGAACAGCGTAACCAGATACACGGATTGTTAGCTGAGGGTATTTCTCAGGGTGCTTAACTGCGTCTTCAAGAGTTTCGCGGTTAAGAACGTTAACGTTAAGGTGTTGACCACCTTCAATGCCAGCTTCGTGGTGGAAGTAACCATCCATTAGGCCTGCAAGGTTAGCACGTTGGCTGTCTTGTTCTTTACCTAGTGCGTTTGGCACGATAGAGAACGTGTAAGAGATACCATCTTGTGCGTCAGCAAACGGTAGTTTACCTACAGACGTTAGTGAAGCTACAGCGCCTTTCTCATCACGACCGTGCATTGGGTTTGCACCAGGAGCGAAAGGAGCGCCAGCACGACGACCGTCTGGAGTGTTACCTGTTTTCTTACCGTATACAACGTTAGACGTGATAGTAAGAACTGACTGTGTAGGGATAGAGTTACGGTAAGTCTTAAGCTTACGGATCTTGTTCATGAACGTAGAAACTAGTTCACAAGCAATATCATCTACACGAGAGTCGTTGTTACCGTATTTAGGGTAATCGCCTTCGATTTCGAAGTCAGTTGCGATACCGTCTTCGTCACGGATTGGCTTCACTTTAGCAAACTTAATTGCAGACAGTGAGTCAGCTGCAACAGATAGACCAGCGATACCACAAGCCATAGTACGACGAACATCACGGTCATGAAGAGCCATTAGAGACGCTTCGTAGCTGTACTTGTCGTGCATGTAGTGAATGCTGTTTAGTGCAGTCACGTATTGCTTAGCTAACCAGTCCATGAATGTGTCTAGGCGACCCATTACGTCATCGTAGTTAAGAACTTCGTCAGTGATCTTGTCTGAAACAGGACCAACTTGCATCTTAAGTTTCTCGTCCACACCGCCGTTGATTGCGTAAAGCATTGTTTTCGCAAGGTTAGCACGAGCACCGAAGAACTGCATTTGCTTACCAACGATCATTGGAGATACACAACAAGCGATAGCGTAATCATCAGACTCTAGGTCAGGACGCATTAGGTCATCATTTTCGTACTGGATAGAAGAAGTATCGATAGATACCTTCGCACAGAAACGCTTGAAGCCGTCAGGTAGTTGCTCAGACCAAAGAACAGTGATGTTTGGCTCTGGAGAAGGACCCATAGTGTATAGAGAGTTTAGGAAACGGAAGTTCGAACGCGTTACTAGCGTACGACCGTCGATACCCATACCACCCATAGACTCTGTTGCCCAGATTGGGTCGCCAGAGAACAGCTCATCGTACTCAGGAGTACGTAGGAAACGAACCATACGCAGTTTCATTACGAAGTGGTCGATCATTTCTTGTGCTTGTTCTTCAGTGATCTTGCCAGCAGCGATATCACGCTCGATGTAGATGTCTAGGAAAGTCGAAGTACGACCTAGAGACATTGCAGCACCGTTTTGAGATTTAACAGCAGCTAGGTAGCCGAAGTAAGTCCACTGGATAGCTTCTTGAGCTGTTTGAGCTGGCTCAGAGATATCGAAACCGTACTTCTCAGCCATTTGCTTGATTTGACCTAGAGCACGATGTTGCTCAGAGATCTCTTCACGCAGTTGCATTGTTTCTGCTAGGTTTTCACCGTTTTCGAATTGCTCTTGAAGAGAAGCAAATTGAGCTTGCTTGTCTTTCATTAGGAAATCAATACCGTAAAGTGCAACACGACGGTAGTCACCAATGATACGACCACGGCCGTAAGCATCAGGAAGACCAGTCAGAACACCAGACTTACGACATTTTAGGATATCAGGAGTGTAGATATCGAAAACGCCAGCATTGTGTGTTTTGCGGTATTCTGAGTAGATTTTTGAAACCATTGGGTCAAGAGTTTCACCGTATGCTTTACAAGAACCTTCAACCATACGTACACCACCGTTAGGGATGATTGCACGTTTTAGTGGCTTCTCAGTTTGTAGACCAACGATAGTCTCAAGATCTTTCTCAATGTAACCTGCATCGTGAGCAGTAATGGTAGAGATAACAGAAGTATCGAAATCTACAGGTGCTTTAGTTGCGTTTTCCTGTTTGATACCTTCCATTACCGAAGACCAAAGCTTGTTAGTTGCTTCAGTACCCTCAGAAACTAGGAAAGACTCGTCGCCTTCATACGGCGTGTAGTTCTTTTGAATGAAATCACGAACGTTTACTTCGCTTTGCCACTCACCTGCAGCAAAATCTTCCCAAGCTTTAGCAAATTGCTCTGCCATGACATACCTACCTTTTTAGTAGAAAAAATACGTACATTAACACTGTTGAGCCAGCGCCCCTCGTAAGGGTAGTACACTCTTATTAATAACAATATATATGAGCATATAAGCATCATATGGTTATATATATTGTCACTACCTTTTATATGTTGTCTTTACTCTATGTATTCAAGACTACGCTAAAAAATTTCTGCAAACCTTAAACTAAATCAATAAATGCCAAAAAAAGTTGAAAAAATTTGAGTGGCAGGGGTTGCCACCCAAACTTTTTTTTAATCCTAATACTACTTTTGTGTAGTAAGGACTATTATAGCCAAGCTTTTAGACCATACTGACCTTCTAGCATACCAACTGCAAGCATTGCCACTAGACAGATAACTAAAACGCCAACAGGGATAACAATCTTATCTACAAATGATAGACGCTTTGCACGCTCTTTATCACCAATTAGACCATTATTATCAAGAAGCATAGTTAGTGCCCATGCTAATACTGGGTTAACAACCGCTGAACCAAAGATACAGATACCAGCCGCTTGAGAATCTTTTGAATCCTTAACCATTTGCATACCTGCTTCAAGTAGAGGTAGAGATACACCTACAAGTAGCGCAACACGCATCACTGGTGGCCATACTGCTACGTCCATCGGGAAACCAAGAATCGCAACAATAATACATAGAGAACCAAGCAAGATTGCGCCGCCAGGAATTGGACGTTTCGCGATTGCTGCTGGGATCATGTAAGTACCCCAAGAAGATGTGATGTTACCACCACCAACTGCAGTACCTACCATTTGACGAACAGAACACATAGTCATTGTGTCATCAACATCCATCAGAACTTTTTCAGAGCGTTTAGGGTAGTTCAGTTCTTGGAAGATACGGTGACCTAGGAAGTCAGGAGACCACATTGCTACAGCAAGGATTGCAAATGGTAGAGATGCGATGAAGTGTTCAACGTTTGGCAAGCCAAGCATCCAACCTTCAGAAGTAGAACCCCACCAGTAAACTGGGTTTAGGTTTGGAATACCCATTTCAGTTTCGAATACGATGTCGAAACCAGCACCTAGAACTAATGCAATAGCAAGGCCTGTGAATGCACAAACAGGGATAGCTAACCAACGCTTGTTCACTTTTGCTAAGAAAGCGTAGATAGCAATAGTAATAGCAAGAACGATTAAACCAACGTAACCCATGCTGCCCGCTTCAACGGTAGAAGATTGAAGACCAACCGCCCACTCTTGAATTGAGTTGATTTGGCTCATGGTACCGGTTAAGCCTAAGAATATGAGCAAGCCACCTGCTGTACCTTCAGAAGTTAGGTTAACAAGTTTAGATCCGCCTTTTAGGAAACTTAGGATGAGACCGAACACACCGATCAGGATGGCCAATGCAAGAGGGTGAGCACCAGCGAGAGCGATGGTACCGATAAGAGGGATCATTGGGCCGTGGTTACCGGCAAGGTTTGCTTTAGGGTTAAAGAAACCAGAAGCAAGGATACAAAACAGTAGTGCAGGAATAAGCATTTCTACACGAGCGACTTCAATTGCGAAGTCTTTACCTAGGTTTACGTGATCCCAAGCTTGAGTTAGGCCATCAGCCCACGACATCATTACTGCAGAGTACATCGCAATGATACCAATAGTACCAGCAAGTGCAGGAACAAGATCTTCAAGTTCAAAGCGGAAGTCACGACCTGGAAGGTTTAAACCGAAGCGGCGAGGCTTCATGATTTGAAGTTCGTGATCTAGATAATCTGAGCGGCTCTCAAATTCAGAAGCAGGACGGTGTAGCTCTTTATAGCTTTTCTCTTCTACTTCAGAGTTCGCATTATTGACAACGTCTGACATAGATTCCTCATATTTTTTGTTAGTAATTCTAAAATTGAATTCTATAAGTTCGCGTAATTGCGTTATTTCTTAGTTATAACTCATTAACATTATGTTGCACGGTTTTACTGTGCTTTATGCAGCTAAGTTAAAAGAAATGTTTGGCATTTTTAATGCCTTATTCTTTGCTGAGGAGTCTAACAAGCTTACCCTTTAGGGTGATTGATCTTGATCACTTTATGAGTATATGTGAAAGAAAGCTACAAAACGCAGCGATTCATTAACTTCCCATTGATGAATCGTGTAATTAGTTTTCACAAATTGACGTTTACCTATCTTCTTCGAGCCTTTGTCGTCATGGCTCGAGTTCAATACTCAATTCTTACTGAGTTATTTCACTATTACTTGCTTCCCAACTGTTCCGAGTGAAATGCTTACAATGTAATAACCTTAAAATAATTGTGCTTTATGGTGAGGGCAGTGTGCTGAATGTGTGCGCTATATTTTGTCGACAGTAATGTTTATAAGTTCACAAAACGTGTTTTTCTTGTGAGACATCCAACTACGAGAATCTCATTTTGATTAACTTTATTTAAACAATGTAAGGGGTGTAATTGCAGCTTATTGATAGAACTCATTCATTAAATTGAGGCGAAAACGCTACCTTTTGCATAATAAGTCAGAGTGAATCGCTATTTATTCCAATTTATCAGGTTAATAATTTGTTGCATGTTGTTTCGTGTGGTGCTAGTTTGTATCGCATGAAAAGGTCGGAGTACCTTGCATTTTCACAAACTTGGGAGAGAAAGCGCATGAAAGATGTACCAGCGCTGGACATAAAGGATCTACACAAAACGTTTGGCCAAAATGAAGTTTTAAAGGGAATTTCACTTTCTGCGCATAAAGGCGATGTTGTATCGATTATCGGATCTTCAGGGTCGGGTAAAAGTACTTTCCTTAGATGTATCAACCTTTTAGAGACACCAACTGCAGGCGAGATTTGGGTTAATGGCGAATTAATTCAAATGAAAAACAACCGCCAAGGCGTATCTGTTCCTGCCAACGAAAAACAAGTACAGCGTATCCGTTCACGCTTAGCGATGGTTTTTCAAGGCTTCAATCTTTGGTCTCACCTGACCGTTCTCGAAAATGTTATCGAAGCACCCGTTCACGTATTAGGTGTACCTAAAGCTCAAGCGATTGAAAATGCAGAACTACTACTTAAAAAAGTAGGCTTGTATGAGCGCAAAGATTACTACCCAGGTCATTTATCCGGTGGACAACAACAACGAGCGGCAATTGCTCGAGCGTTAGCGGTTGATCCGGAAGTGATGCTGTTTGATGAGCCAACATCAGCACTTGACCCTGAGTTAGTAGGCGAAGTACTCGGTGTAATGCGAGATCTAGCAGAAGAAGGAAGAACCATGCTTGTGGTAACACATGAAATGGCTTTTGCTCGTGACGTATCAAACCATGTGATGTTCCTGCACCAAGGTCTAGTGGAAGAACAGGGCGATCCAGCTAAACTGTTTACGGAACCTGAATCTGAACGTTTACAACAATTTATCTCATCGATTTACTAATCAGAATTGAAACGCCGTTGCCAACGGTAAACAGCGACGGTGTGAACAATAAAACACAACAAGTAAGTTAATAAGCAACAACAAACACAATATTAAAACTAGCAAAACATAGAAACCTAAATCACAGGAGTAGGGATATGAAAAAGTGGTTATTAGTCGCGGCACTTGCTGCAACTGCTGCAACGGGCGTAGCTCAAGCAAAAGAATGGAAAACAGTACGCTTTGGTATTGAAGGTGCTTACCCTCCATTTAGCTGGACAGAAGCTGACGGGTCACTGAAAGGCTTCGATGTCGATATGGCTAACGCACTTTGTACTGAAATGCAGGTGCAGTGTAAGATCGTTGCACAAGACTGGGATGGTATCATTCCTTCTCTACTTGCTCGTAAATATGATGCGATCATTGCGGCAATGTCTATCACGGAAGAGCGTAAGAAAAAAATCGACTTCACTGGTAAATACGCACTTATCCCAAACAAGTTCATCGCTAAGAAAGGTGCAGGCCTTAACTTTGATGATCTAAGCGGTCAAAAGATTGCAGTTCAACGTGCAACAACTCACGATAAATACCTAACAGACAACTACGGCGATACAGTAGAGATCGTTCGTTACGGTTCATTCGACGAAGCTTACCTTGATCTAGCAAACGGTCGTGTTGCTGCTGTACTAGGTGATGCATCTGCTCTAGAAGAAGGCGTGCTGAACAAAGCTGGTGGTGAAGACTACGAGTTTGTTGGCCCCTCTCTAACGGATCCTAAGTGGTTCGGTGAAGGTATGGGTATTGCTGTTCGTAAGCAAGACAAAGATCTGACTAAGCAATTAGATGCGGCAATCCTTTCACTACGTGAAAAAGGCATCTACCAAGATATCGCGGCTAAATACTTCAACTACGACGTATACGGTCAGTAATCTTTAGCGTCAATTCTTAAGGGAGAGGTTCTCCTCTCCCTGTCTTACCAACTTTTTCGCAGTTCTGTTGGAATCCATTATGTTTGATTTACAAGGATATGAAGCGTCGATCCTGAAAGGGGCGGTGCTCACAATCGAAGTTGCCTTACTGTCGCTAATTTTAGCTATGGTTCTTGGTATGCTAGGTGCCTTAGCAAAACTCGCGCCTTATCGCTGGGCTCGTGCTATTGCAACCCTCTACACAACCGTCATTCGAGGCATTCCAGATCTCGTACTGATGATGCTGATTTTCTTTGGTGGACAAATCCTTTTAAACAACAGTTTGTATTCCATCAACGAGTGGCTCAACGAGTGGTTTGCATCCAGTGATCCTAACCACGAATGGACCGCTTACTTACCTGATTATATTGATGTCAGCCCATTTGTTGCTGGTGTATTAACCATAGGCTTTATTTTCGGTGCCTATATGGCAGAAACGTTCCGTGGTGCCATCATGGCTGTCGACAGCGGTGAAATGGAAGCGGCAAAAGCTTATGGTATGAGCCCTGTAAAGGCATTTCACCGCATACTGCTACCGCAGATGATTCGTCACGCATTACCGGGTTTTGGGAATAACTGGCTGGTATTACTTAAAACCACTGCGCTGGTTTCGATTATTGGCCTAGAAGACATGGTACGTGTTAGTGCACTGGCGGCGGGTTCAACCAAAATGCCATTCACTTTCTACATGACTGTGGCGATTATCTTCTTATTCTTCACCAGTGTTTCAACGGGCTTACTTAAGCTGGTTGAACGTAAATTCAGTATCCACGCGAGGTAGTTATGGACTTTTCATTGATAATTGAAAGCCTGCCGATTTACCTTGGTGGTTTATGGACAACGACTTGGATGGTTTGCGTTGCTTTGATCATTGGCTTATTCGTCGCCATACCACTAGCTATCGCTCGTAACAGTCCAAATATGCTGATTAATGCTCCGGCTTGGTCATTCATCTATTTCTTCCGTGGTACGCCATTACTGGTTCAGCTGTACCTGATTTACTACGGTATGGACCAATTCTTCCCAGTGAAAGACACATTATGGGAAAACGCATGGTTCTGTGCTTTAGTGGCATTCGTTCTTAACACGTCAGCTTATACTGCTGAGATCATTCGCGGTGCGATTAATGGCTTACCGAAAGGTGAAGTGGAAGCAGCAAAAGCTTACGGCATGAGCACACCTAAGACTTACCGTCGTATCATCTTACCAAGTGCTCTACGTCGTGCATTACCGGCTTACAGTAACGAAGTCATCTTCATGCTTCACGGCTCTGCGGTAGCGGGTATCGTAACCATTATGGACTTAACCGGTGCAGCACGTTTGGTTAACTCACGTTACTACGCTCCATTCGAGTCTTTCCTAACGGCAGGTCTGTTCTACATGGCGTTAACGTTCATCATCATCGCGATTTTCAAATTCGCAGAGAAACGTTTCCTTGCTTACCTAAGACCACTTAGCTAATTACACATCATAATTAACAAAACGGCGCTTCTATAGCGCCGTTTTTTATGAGCAGATTCTGTTGCTGTTGATTACTTAAACGTCGACCAAATTGGCGCGTGATCAGACGGTTTTTCGATACCACGTAGCTCGTAATCGATGCCAGCTTCAGTACACTTATCAGCAAGCTTTTGAGTCGCTAGGACTACATCAATACGCAGGCCGCGGTTGTCTACGAAGCCTTTTGAGCGGTAATCAAACCACGAGTATTGATCATTCACTTCAGGGTGCAGCAAGCGGAAGCTGTCTACAAAGCCCCAATCCATCAATGTTTTCAACCATTCGCGCTCTTCTGGTTGGAAAGAACATTTACCAGTTTTTAACCAACGTTTCGCATTAGGTTCACCAATGCCGATGTCTGCGTCGATAGGGCTGATATTAATGTCGCCCATCACAATCACTTGCTCATCTTTGTTGTGATAATCGTTTAAGTAAGTCATTAAGTCTTTATAGAACTGGCGTTTGTACGGGTATTTTGTTTCATGCTTGATGTTATCCCCTTGAGGGAAGTAGCCATTTAGCACGGTAACCTTTTCACCATTTTCATCTTCAAACGTCGCCATGATCATGCGTTTTTGATGGTCTTCATTATCTGTTGGGAAACCCTTCTGCACAGAGATAGGCTCTTGCTTACACAACATTGCCACACCGTAGTGGGCTTTTTGACCGTGGAAGTAAACCTTATAGCCCATTGCTTCAACATCAGCAATTGGGAAGGCTTCATCGTGCACTTTTATCTCTTGCAGACCAATCACGTCGGGTTGGTGTTTGTCGATAATAGCTTGCAGTTGGTGAAGGCGGGCTCTAAGACCGTTGATGTTGAAGCTAATTACTTTCATTTGTTTTTATACCTCTCGTAAACCTTTGTCACTGCTTGTTTTTAAAGGTTTTTGATTTGGTGGATTTCATGGTTCATCGTATTTAACCATGCTTAATAATTTCTGTCGCCACTTTGTAGAGACAAAATGGCGACATTAAATGATGTGAATACTTACAGTTACGTAGAATCTATTGAGTCTTAAGTAAATCCAAAAAGAACGCGTATTCAAGTGCGTCTTCTTTTAATCGTTTAAATCGGCCAGAAGCGCCACCGTGACCGGCTTCCATATCGGTTTTGAACAGCAATACGTTGTTGTCTGTTTTCATTTCTCGCAGCTTCGCAACCCATTTCATTGGCTCAAAGTACTGCACCTGTGAGTCATGCAGGCCTGTCGTTACCAACATGTTCGGGTAGTTTTGTACCTTAATGTTGTCGTACGGTGAGTACCCCAGCATGTAATCGTAGTAGGCTTTATCGTTCGGGTTACCCCATTCGTCATACTCATTGGTGGTTAGAGGGATCGATTCATCGAGCATGGTTGTCACAATGTCTACAAACGGAACATGTGCACCAATACCACGGTACAGTTCTGGTGCTTGGTTGATGATTGCTCCCATCAATAGACCGCCAGCAGACCCCCCAACGGCGAACACTTTATCTTTCGCGCCGTAGCCTTCTTCAACAAGCTCTTTGGTTACATCAATAAAGTCGTTGAACGTGTTTTGTTTGGTCAGTTTTTTGCCATCTTCATACCAAGGGCGACCAAGCATTTCTGAACCGCGGACATGTGCGATGGCATAAACAAAACCTCTATCCAGTAGGCTTAGGCGAGTTGAGCTGAAGGTAGGTTCAATCGTAGAGCCGTAAGACCCATAGCCGTATTGGTAGATTGGGTTAGTGCCGTCTTTCTTAAATAAGTCTTTACGATAAACCAAAGAGACAGGAACTTGCTTACCATCGCGAGCCGTAATCATGATTCGCTCTGATTGGTAGTTATCCGCTTCGAAATCACCTAATACGGGTGTTTGCTTCATGAGTTCGGATTCACCTGTACTTAGGTCGAAATCATAGTAAGTACCTGGCGTGGTTAAGCTGCTGTAATAGATACGAACTTTTGCGTTATCTAATTCATAGTTACGCGTTAGGTAAGCGGCAAATGCGGTGTCGCTAAATTCAAGTGGGAACTCGTTGCCTGTTGAGAGTTGGCGAACTTTCACTGTAGACAAGCCATCCGCGCGTTGTTCGTAAACAAGATGGTCATCAAACAACTCGAAATCTACAAGCTGAGTATTATCGTCTGCTGGGATGACATCGACCCATTTTGAGCGATCATGCATCTCTTCAGCTGTGACTTTCATTAAACGGAAATTGACCGCTTGGTAGTTGGTGTAGATGTAATACCAATCACCTAGCTTAGCGATGCTGTACTCTATGCCGGTCTCTTTTGGGTAGAAAGCCTCAGCTGTAGCCTTTGGGTTGTTGGCATCGATGACTGAAACACCGCTGGTTTCTGTGCTCGAGTGCCAAATGTAGACCTGTTCACCATCTTTGCTTTTGCTCAAAGAGGTGTAGTAAGCGCTATCGGTCTCTTCGTAGATTAACTCATCGCTTGCTTGATCTGTGCCTAATACGTGGCGGTAAACTTGATAACCCAGCAATGTTTGTGGATCTTTTTTGATGTAGTAGAAGGCTTGGTTGTCGTTTTGCCATGCGATTGCACTCGAAGCGCCTTCAATTTCATCTTTTAGGTATTCACCTGTTGTGAGGTCTTTGATCTTGATGGTGTAAATGCGGCGGCTTAGCGTATCTTCGCCATAGGCCAACAAGTTTTCGTCTGGGCTGATCGTTAAGCCACCAATACTGAAGAATTCATGTTCTTTTGCTAGCTCGTTAACATCTAAGATGACTTGCTTGTCTGTGCCTAAAAAGTTTTTTTCACGCAGGTGAACTGGGTATTCGTTGTCACCTGTGACCTTATTCGAGTAGTAGTAACTGCCTTTGCGAACCGGTACCGAATTGTCGTCTTTTGCGATTCGGCCTTTGATCTCTTGAAATAATTGTTTTTGTGCTGCTTCTGTATGTTTTAACACTGTATCTGCGTACTGATTCTCTTGCTCAAGCTGTTGCAAAATCTCTGGATCTTGGCGTGCATCATCGCGCATCCAGTAGTAATCATCGATTCGGGAGTCACCATGAATCGTCATTGCGTGAGGGACTTTCTTAGCAACGGGTGCTTGGGTTTGCTGAGCGACGAGCTGTGATTGAGAGTAGTGGTTCATGGTTGATATTCCTTGATTGCTGCATCCGGCGACAAGCGCTATTGATACGACTAATGTGGTTAAAGCGATACGCATCTATATATCCCTAGTGTGCACCTTACTCTTTTTGATGCCAGCATCCTTTGTTGGTTGGGTATCTTCCAGTGATATTATTTATAATTGGATTCTGGATATGCACCTTCATCGTAAGTGTCTGTTATTGTTTTCAAAAAATCAAAGTAATGTTAAATGAAATTACTGATACGTGAGAGTGGAAGGAATAAATGTGCAACAAAAAGGGACACACTTTTCAGTACGTCCCTTTCCTTTGTTTGGGCAGGATTCGCGCTTTACGTTAAATAGCCAATGACATTTCATTTGAGTGGTCAGGTTTACGATTAACCCAACGTAAACCAAGCATAGCGATGAATGACATTGCAATCATCAAGCAACCGAGTGGCAGTTGGTCTTGAGCTGGGAAGAACGATGCCAATAGTGTTGCGATGCCAGCACCTAGATTTTGCATACCACCTAAAATCGCACCTCCAGTACCAGCGTGGTACGGGAATGGCGAAAGTGCCCCTGTTGTTGCTGCTGGGAATAATATGCCAGCGCCCAAGAAGTAAATTGTGGCACCGCCAATCAAAGTTAATGCTGTTGTTTGACCAAACAGACCCGGTATCAATACCACTGTTGAGCCTACCAATATCGCAACCAGACCAACATTCAATGCACGGCGCTCAGAGCGACGTTGTGCGATGTAACTAGATAAGCCTGCACCGACTAAGTAACCTGGAATAGGCAAGACAAACAGCAAGCTTACTGTGGTTGCCGGTAAGCCAAGTACGCCACCAAGCAACACACCTGCCGCTGCTTCAAATACGGCTACACCAGCAAAGGTTGCGACTAATACCAATAAGAAACCTTGGAAACGTTTATCAGACAGAACGAACTTGTAGCTGTTGGCAACCGATTCATGCTTGCGTCGTTCTTTCGGCAGTGTTTCCATCATGCTCGTCATCATAGTGATCACAACAGCAATACCAAACAGCGCAAGGAATAAGTAGCTAGAACGCCAGCCGAAAACTTCTGTTAGGTAACCACCCAGTACAGGAGCCATCAATGGTGAGAAAATCACACACATGCTAATCAAGCTGTTTGCACGGTGCAGCTCTGCGCCTTCAAAACAGTCGCGAGTCAATGTACGAGACATCGCACCACCACAACCGATGCCCAAACCTTGGATAAAGCTGCCCGCTAAGAACCATTCATATTCGTGAGCGAACAATGCTACCAAAGTACCGATGATGTAGATGATCAAACCAATCACGATGATCGGTTTACGACCTAGGCGATCTGAAAGTGGGCCGTAAACAAATTGCGACAGACCATAAGGGATCAAGTAACACGCCATCACTGCCTGCAGTGAAGATGCCGAAACTAAGAACTCACCTGCCATATGACCGATAGAAGGCACGTACATCGTTTGAGTCATTTGACCTACGGCAGTCAGAATAGCGATTAAAAAGGTAAGTTTCGCTAATGGAAACGAGGCGGACATTTGCGTATCTCTCCAAAAATTAAGACGTAAAAAGCCTTAGCGCTCCATTAAAGGAGAGCCAAATGAATAAAGTGTTCAGGGAATCTAGGCGTGAGATATTAGAGCTTGATTGCGGGCTTAGCAATCAAAAAGTGTGAAGTTGATCAAGATAAAAATCTATAACTTGGATTATAAAAACTAATCCGAAGTTACTGCATTTTAAAGAGGGAGAGGGTGGAGTGGGCTTCCTTTAAATATCGATGTTCTGGCTATGTCCAAAGCGCTAAAACCTAAGCAACACAGCTAATGATTATATGAGTACATCATTTGAAATCACAGAAAAAAGGAAGAAAACACGCTCTATTAACATTTGTATAAACTTTCGTTTTATATGTAAGCAATTTGTGCTGTAATTATCCGCTAAGCTATTCGTCTAACTCATTTACATTGTGTACAGCAATTCGTTGTCGATGTGATAGTTATGGTTATGGAAGTCTTTTGGCTTAAATAAGGATATTAAATGCGCTCTCTATCGGTACAGTGGAAAATAACCCTCTTAGCAGGTTGTTGTTTAATCATTACGTCACTGTCTCTTATTGGTTTCTCGATCTACAACGCGACGAGCAATCAACAAGTCATCAAATCTCAAAGTTCAGAATCAGTTATCAATAAAACTCAGCAGTTGCTGGCGTCTGTTTCTCAGCTAAACGCTCAAGAAACTCAACGTTATGTAGACGAAGCTATTTACCGCGCAGAGATGCTTGCGGCCAGTGCTCAGTTTCTAAAAAACAATGCAGACGAAAACTTTACACCAAGTGAAGAGCTTCGTACCGCCTTGGATGAAATGGTTCGTCGCTCGGTTTTAAACTTCGACTCTATTCAAGGAGCGTATCTAGTTTTCAAGCCTGACTTGCTCGATAGTGAAGATGCGAATTATGTCGATGCTGATTATGTTGGTTCTAACGAAAAAGGTCGTTTTGCTCCTTACTGGAAGGTGGCAGATAACGGTGAAAATGTTCTAGCGAACGTTCTTTCAGAATCTATCTTGAATGATGACAGCAATAGCGAACGTTTTTACTGTCCTTTGTCTTCAGGGCAAACGTGTATTAGTACGCCGAGAGTCGTGAACAGTGGTGGTGTAGCACTACTTACGTCCTCTATTTCAGTCCCTATTTTGGTTGACGACGTTGCTATTGGTTTTCTTGGTATTGATCTAAGACTTGATGGTTTAACCAGTGTGATTACTCAATCTGACCAGAGCTTGTTTAACGGTGCGGGTAAAGCTTACGTGGTTAGTCTAGATGGTTCGGTCATCGCTTCTGATGATTCAAGCATTGCAGTCGGTTCAACTTTCCAAAGTGGCAATACAAACAGTGATTTAATGACCGACTTTATCTTTGGTGGTGAAGTGACAACGCAATGGAGCGAGAACGGTGAGTGGTTACTTGCCTTTGCACCTGTTGTTGCAGCTAACCAAACTTGGGGGGTGTTGTTTGAGATCCCAAGAGACAGTGTCGTCGCTGACGCAAATAAATTGGATTCCATCATTAGCACTAAGCTAAGTGAAGGCATCAAAACAGAAGTGATCGCCGGTACAGTGTTTATTATCTTTGGCTTAGCCATTATCGCGTTTGCCTCGTTGTCTATTGTGAAGCCGATTCGTCAGGTTGTGGAAAGGTTGAATGACATCGCTTCAGGTGAAGGTGATTTGACGCAGCGCTTGGAAGTGAAGTCTCAAGATGAAATCGGTCAGTTGTCAAAAGGATTTAACCTGTTCCTAGATAAGCTGCAACACACAATCAAAGAAGTCATTCACACCACAGAACAAGTGGCAAATACTACCAGCCAAGCGAAAGCATCAGCATCAAGTACTCGTGAAAGCAGCGAGTCTCAATTTAAAGAAGTGGATCTAGTCGCGACAGCGGCCGAAGAGATGACTCAAACTGCGGGCTTAGTGGTACAAAATGCAGAAGTGGCCGTTGATGCAGCGTGCGAAGCGAATCGTTCTGCTCAACAAGGGCAACAAGTCATCGAACTTTCAGCAGGTGAAATGAGAAAGCTGGTGGAGCGTATGTCGAGTGCTGTTCCTATTGTTGAAGAATTGGCAAAAAATAACGGAAACATCACCGAGATCTTAAGTGTGATTGAAGGGATCTCTGAGCAAACTAACTTACTGGCATTGAACGCGGCGATTGAAGCGGCTCGTGCTGGCGAACAAGGTCGAGGTTTTGCTGTTGTTGCGGATGAGGTAAGAAACCTCGCAAGTCGCACCCAGTCATCGGTTGGTGAGATCAGAGCGGTGATCGACAAGGTTCATGCTGGAACTCAAGATGTCGTTGAAGCAATACAAGAAGGCAATATCCTAGCTAACGATACAGCACTACACGTTCAGAAAGCAGTTGAAGATCTGGGGTCGATCTTTACTTCTATTGAGGCGATCAGTGATATGAACAGTCAGATCGTTCGAGCAGCCGAAGAGCAACAATCGGTTTCCGGTGAAGTAAATCAAAGCGTGGTTAATATTCGCGATTTGAGTGCGAAGATCTTGGAGCAAGCCGCGGCTTCTGAGCAAGTCGGCAATGAAATTGACCAACTGTCTCAACAACAACAGAAGTTGGTCAATCAGTTCAAGGTATAAGCATTAAGCCTTAACCAGTTCTTGAATAGAAAAAGGGACAAATGAAGATTTCATTTGTCCCTTTTTTAATTGTTTATTTAGAGGCTAGGCAATAACCAGCGGTTGACGCTGCTTACTCTTCGATAAACCAGTAGCCTTTGTTGACCAATTCAGTCACGACAGTTATGCCCGAAGGAGATAGGGCAGTAGCCGAGGTAATCATGGTCTCATCGCAAAGTATGTTGAGTAACGAAGAATCCGCTTCATCCACCTTAACCACTTCGCCATTGATGTAAGCAGTGTTGCTTTCATTTTCGTGGTAGAGCGCCTTTAAGCCTGATACTCGGTGAATCTCACCTTCAGACTCTAAGTGTTGAGCGATCTCTTCTTGAGTCCATAGTGGCTCTGGAGCAACGATATCAAGCTGGTGGCGTGATTGGCTTAGCAGACAACCCATGAATTCACTGATGGTTTCAGGTTGCTCTAGTGCAGATTTCAACATGTCTGTGAGATTGCTTAAATCCGATGAACGAATTTTTCCGTAGCCATCTTGCGTTTTGAATTCTGGATCGTGAAGATGAACGTCACCCATATCATGTGCAAGTACAAAATCGGCAAAGTTGCTGATCAGTTCTTGTTCTTTAGGCGAGCGGTAGCCAATAGAGTAGCTCATTGACGGCTCTAACGTGTTCCCTTCATGTGGGAAACCTGGTGGGATATAAAGGATATCGCCCGGCTCTAAAGTTTCATCGATGATTGGGTCAAAACCTTCAATTTGACGAAGTGCAGAAGCTTGGACAGTCTCTTTATATTGGCCAACATCTTTAGCGCCAACCTTCCATTGACGTTTGCCTTGACCTTGAATGATGAAGACATCGTATTGATCAATATGTGGGCCTACGCCGCCTTCAGGTGCTGAGTAGCAGATCATGAGATCGTCGAATAACCAGTTTGGTAACGCTTGGAACGCCTCAGTCAGTTGATTTGCGCCTTGGTGCCAGTGGTTCGCTGCTTGAACGATCAGCTGCCAATGAGTTTCGGTTAACTCGCCAAATTTTTCTTCAGAGAATGGACCGTGTTCTGCAGTCCACTGATTGTCGAGGTTAGAGACAAAGCGAGAATCCACTTCTTCTTCCATCGATAAACCAGCAAGTTCTTCCGGCGAAATTGGGTCGACGAAGTTTTGGAAGCCACCCTTTAAGATGGTTGGTTTTTTATGCCAGTAGTTTTCAAGAAACTCGGGCATAGAAAAGCTAAGTTGGTACATGTGAATCCTGTATATTTTTATGCTAGATGCTAGATGCTAGATGCTAGATGCTAGTTTGGCTTGTAAATCTTGCTGGACAATTTTGATTGCTTCTAACGCGACTTTTGGATCGATTTCGTTGCTTTCGAGCAGATAGATCAGGTCGACAGCTAATTTAACTTCTTCTGGTGCGTTATCCAGTGGTGATGGTGTGTTATCAGTGTTCATTTCGCTTAGGGTTCTCTAAGTTAATCAGTCTCTCAATATTTTTCATTGAGTCTTCACAGCGTTCTAATCGCTCTTTTGCTAACTGCCAAGCCTCTTCCGCTTTTTTCTTACTGTGGCGAGGCGCAGAATCAAACGCTAACTTTCTTACTCGGACTAAATCGATCAATCGCTTTTGCCAGTCTTGGTGCTGAGCGAGTTCGTTGTATAGGTCGTTAAGGGTTTTCCCTGACTTACTTTTTCGGTCCAAGCGTAAATCGTGGTTGGCTAACTCTCTTTGGATTGCTGCAATCTGATTTGTCAGCTTTTCTGTCAGGTAGTTGGCTCTGGATGCGGTCAGTTGATTTGTGGTTTGTTCACGTACAATGGTGCGGTACGTTGCCTGAGTTTCAAGTGCATAGGGAAGCAAAACAGAGGCGCCACATTTAAATAAGGCTCGGTCAAACAAGGCTTGATGATAAGCTCCTCGAGATTTATCAACCTGCGAGCAATGGCCAATCAAGGTATCAATGACACTTTTTAGCTTTGAAAATTGATTCATCTCACTCCCCGTTGGCTATTGCCTATAAGTTCACAAACCAAGCTTCATATGCCAGTTTAATTGCAAGTACGCTTACTACGGTAACAAACACAGGTCGTATAAATGTAGCACCGAAACGAATAGCAGAGTGAGCGCCAACAAATGCACCGGCCATCAAACAAAGGCCCATGGTTAAACCTAGAACCCAATCAATATGACCAAGAATCGCGAAGGTCACCAAAGAGGTAAAGTTACTGGTAAAGTTCATGGCTTTGGATAGACCAGAGGCAAGTAAGATGTTTAAGCGATAAAGCGCCATAGAGCTTACCGTCCAAAACGCGCCAGTTCCTGGGCCAGCAACCCCATCATAAAAGCCAAGAATGAATCCTTGGTACTTTTGTTTTCTCTTAAGCACAGGGCATGGCTTAGGAGACACATTATGGCTCACATCTGGAGTCTTATGAAAAATGGTATAGACCGCTGCGGCAAGAATGACTAACGGCAATACCTTCTCTAACCACTCGGTGCTAATGGCATCAACAGTGAGTGTGCCGATGGTCGCACCTATTAAAGTAGATATGAATGCATTGACCCAACACTCAGGCTTGAACAGCTTTTTACGGTAGTAAGTGAATGCAGCTGTAGATGAAGCGAAAGTCGCTGCAAGCTTGTTAGTACCCAATGCGATGTGTGGCGGTAAACCAAGCGATAGCAAAGCTGGAACGGTTAACATCCCTCCGCCACCTGCGACAGCATCAATAAAGCCTGCTGCAAATGCAACCAGAGCAAGTATGACCAACATGGTTGGCTCAATCATTTCCATAAATAGCTAGTGTTCTCGTCATCGGCTGATAGGGCAGCCACATGAAAAATCTATGGATTAGTCATGTTGGGTTGTGAATGCAAGGGCCTAGCGATGAAGGCCCATAACTACCTCAAGGGCAGGGGATATTAGTATTTTATTGTTCTTTTAAAAGGCGGTAGTGAATCGAGTAGGGACTTTCCGTATCGCTTCGTTACTATGCGTCTATCAAGGATCGTGACTTTACCAGAATCTCTTTCCTTACGCAGTAGTCTACCCACAGATTGAATAAGCTTTTTACTCGCATCTGG
Organism: Vibrio sp. 10N.261.55.C5; assembly: GCF_041470505.1. NCBI lineage: Bacteria > Pseudomonadati > Pseudomonadota > Gammaproteobacteria > Vibrionales > Vibrionaceae > Vibrio > Vibrio sp. 10N.261.55.C5. Next base: position 250,797 of record NZ_JBFRMS010000012.1, on the reverse strand, counting down.
AACAGTAATCTGCATAAAAGGGTTACCACCGCGTGATTCAATATATTCTGAATGTGCTTGCTCTACGGGAGAGGTAGGAACACCAAAAGGAATCTTGGTAATAACGAGGTTTTCAAGAAGCTCACCCGGTAGATCAAGACCTTCAGAAAAGCTGCCAGTTCCAAAAAGAACGCTGGTTTTACCTTGGTCTATTAGCTTTTTATGTTTTTTTAGAATTTCAGTTCGTGAAGTATCGCCTTGAACCTGCAATGCCCACGACTTTTTAACGAAATCTGTTGTTAAAGCCTCTGCAACTTTGTTCATTTGCCAGTAAGAAGAGAATAGAACGAGATTGGCTTTTTTGTCTTCTATTACCTTAGGCAAAATTTCAATAAGATATTCGGTAAACTGAGGTGCTTGTGGTTCGTACTTCATTGCCGGAACGATCAGCTCAGCTTGATTCTGGTAATCAAACGGTGATGCCAAAGCCAAAAACTGTACGCCATCTTCTGCTTTTTGGCTGATACCGGCTTGATGACAGAAAAAACTGAAAGAGTTGAGCGCCCTCATGGTCGCAGATACTAATACGGCACCCACACAGCGGCTCCAGATTTGTTGATCCAGTTGCCAACCTACCTCTAGTGGCGAAACATTCACAACGAAATCGCCTTCGCTTTCTTTATTCAGTTCGAGCCAACGAGCCAAAGGAGCGCCTTTTTCTCTCTTCGGTTCAGCCATTAAGCGCCAAACTTGAGCAAGGTTCTCTGTTCTTTGTATATAGAAGCCAATTTCTGCCAGTGCCGGCTCTGCAAGCTTTGCTGAAAGCTCGCCGTCTTTAACTCGTTCCGCAATCAGGTCTGCAATCTTCGCAACTGCTTGGCTCGCCTTTTGTGTGAGTTGCTTGAGGTCTTTTGATTCATTCTCAAGCCACTCAGGTAAGTCGCCATGTTCGAAGCGATACAAGCCGTCTTCAAAGTGGTTAGCGTCAAACTGTTTACTCATTTGAGTCAGGGTAGGGATCAGCTGTTGCACTGAGTCTTGCAGCTCATTTCGAAATCGATGGACACGTTTCTCGTCAGCGAGGCCTGAAAGCTTAGTGATTGATTGATTCAAACGCTCCAACCACGATGCTGCGCCTTTTAAGCTCGCAGCCGCAGAAGAGTGATCTCTGGCTACATGCGGTAAATGGTGAGCTTCATCGAATATATAGATGCTATTTTCTGGTTCAGGCAGTATCACGCCGCCGCCTAAGTCTGCATCAGCCATCACTAAACTGTGATTGGCGATAATCACGTCTGCTTTATCTAGCTCTGAGCGAGCTTTCTGGAAAGGGCAGTCTCTATGCGTAGGCATACTGTTGTTACAGCTGTGCTTATCGCTGACAATCATCTGCCAAATCATGTTGTCGATGGGTTTTGGCCACGAATCACGGTCACCATCCCATTTACCTTGGGTTAGGCTACGATACATGGTTTGAAGTTGGTCGATATCCTTCTTCTTTGGCTTAGATTCGAACATGGCCATTTGTCCGCCATCAACCCCGCAGGCAGCGGCTAGCTTTTCGGAACAACAATAACGCTGTCTGCCCTTCGCTAATATGAAAGAAAACTCTCGATCAGTCAGTCTTCTATATAGAGGGAGATCTTTATTGACGAGCTGTTCTTGTAGCGCAACCGTCGCCGTTGATATGACTATTTTTCGGTTATTGAGCACAGCGACAGGAATAGTTGCCATTAAATAAGCCAGTGATTTCCCGATCCCGGTTCCCGCTTCTGCAACAATCATGCGATTACTTTTGTGGTATTGACCACAAAGTGTCTTCGCTATTTCTGCAACAAGGTAATTTTGAGCACGTCGAGGTACAAAGTTGTCCAACTGATCTTGGAGGTTTTGATAACTGGTGCGAATAGATTTTTGAATTTTAGTAGTTAGCATACTGTGACCTACGTAACGGAGCGAGGATAGTAGCACATATCACTAGTCGGTACATTTACGGTGAAATAGCTTGCTTTTGAATCAAAGGTAGATCTTGTTCACAAAAAAAAACTGAACCATCAGGAACTTAACTATTTTATTTATGTTGCGAAATATAAATATTAAAAAAGACTTGCTTGTAGGTGTTAAATCCTGAGATGTGGCGTTTTTACAAGTTGTTTGTGGTGTTAAATGCTGTTCTGTTCTTTTTTTGGATTATTATATTTCCTGATAAAACTAAGGATAAGCTGCTCGTAAAACAATGAAAAAAAATGTAAGTGGTTGATTTTGATTGCTTTGTGTTTTTTTTAGGTTTGTTTTTAGTTTATTTGACACGCAGGATAATCTTTTGCAATCTAGACCTCGAAATTTAGTGACGGTGATTAACCAACAAAGAGTGGTAATGACCAGTCATAAAAATAAAAGGGAACCGGGCAAGGATCTCCCATTCTTAGAAAAGGCAGTGGATTTATTATGAAAAAAACTCTATTAGCGCTAGCTATCGCAGCTACAGCAACTTCTGTAAACGCAGCAGAAATTTACTCTAACGACGATACTAAAGTTGGCCTAAAAGGCGAGGTAGATATCTACCTACAACAATCTGAAGTAGACGAGACTCTAACTGAAACAGTTAAAAACGAAGCTGACATTTCTACTTGGGCTAAAATTCAACTAGACGCTGAGCAGAAGCTTAACGACCAGTTCACAGCATTCGCATCTTTCGAAATCGAAACTGACGGCAGCAACGCTAAGTTCGATGACGTTCTAGCTGGTTTTAAAACTGACACTTGGGGTATGGCTTTCGGTGAAACTGGCGACCTAGCAGAATCTGCTGACGCTATCCAGAAAGATGATATCACAAACGAAGGTAACTACATGGGCTCTACTGGTGGTCACCACAAAGAGTCTTCTGGTCACGGTGCTGTATTTAAAGGCCAATTCATTGAAGGCTTCACTATTGTAGCTGACGTAAATACTGATTCTGAAGAAGACGTAGATAATACTTACGGTATCTCTGCAGATTACGCATTCAGCAACTTCTCTATCGGTGCTTCTTACATCACTGGTGACGCTGCTAAAGACGTAGATTACTCTCTTGCTGGTGCTTCTGCTTCTGCTGAGTTTGGTGGCCTATACCTAGCTGTTACATACGCACAATTTGAAGGCAACCAAGGTTACGGTTACTGGGATCTAGCTGACATCGCTGCTGGTTCTTACGGCAACGGTGAAACTATGGGTATCGCAGCTGCTTACCAAATCGACGCTGTTCGTCTATACACTACATACTCTGTAGCAACAACTGACGAAATCGCTACAGCAGCGGGTACTTCTAAGATCTCTGATATCGACTCTACTAACCTAGTTGTTGGTGTTGATTACGCATTCCGTGACAACATCCTATTCCTAGCTGAATACCAAACTGCTGATTTCGAATACGCATCACAAACTCTAGATGCTGATGGCGTTATTGCTGGTGTTTACTACACATTCTAATCTGTAGTTAACTATGCTATACAAAAGCCAGCTATTAGCTGGCTTTTTTACATTTATTGATTAAGGAATCGTACATGAACAAGTGGTATTTGAGTTTTGTCTGTCTATTCTCTGCACCATACGCAACGGCTGCTCTTGATTTGGCTTCTGGTATTTCGCTAAATACTTTGAACGGTGAGGTTGTTGAAAGTGTGGAAGACGCTGTATTCACCTCAGGTGAAAACCAACTCGTTTTAGATTACACAGGGTATTTGAGCGATAAAGGCAAACGCGAGTTTATCAGTACAGTTCCTTACATTATGGTAGTTAATGTTCCCGAAAATGCTGATGTTGATATTGATCTTCTAAGTAGAAAGTACGCTAAAATCGAAAAAAATGTAGACAGAGAACTTCCTATATTCAGTATCTCTGTAAACGGTGATGATGCAGAAGTCGTGCAAGAAGTTTTGCCTCCATCTCAAGGTGCACTGCCTTACAGCGATATCCCTCAGTTGGTTAAAGACTACAACCAAGAAAGAGGCTTAGTTTTTGATTCAGGCAAGATTCGTTCGTTGAAAGAAGAGCTAGCGGCGGTACAAACTGGTGCAGTAGTTGGAGCAACGGTAGCTGGCGACAGTACTGTGCAAGAGTCTGAAAATACGCTTCAACTTAAGCTATGGTATTCAAGAGCAAATGAAGAAGAGCGTAAAGCATTCCAAAAATGGTTAATTGACCAAAAGTAATCAATCTTCACGTACAAAAAAGCGAGACGTAAATCTCGCTTTAATATATTGCTATGAGTTAAATCTCTTTCCACTCACCAGGCTGCAGCTGCCCCACATTCATATTACCCATTGAGTAACGGATAAGACGCAGGGTAGGGAAGCCGATATTGGCTGTCATTCGTCTTACCTGACGGTTACGTCCTTCAATGATTGTAATAGCCAACCATGTTGTCGGTATCGCGGCTCTGAAGCGTACTGGAGGATTTCTATCCCACACAACAGGTTCAGACATCACCTCAACCTGAGCGGGCAGTGTCATGCCGTCTTTTAGTTCGACACCTTTTCTCAATTTATCTAAATCTTCCTCAGAAGGTGCGCCTTCAACCTGTACCCAGTAAGTCTTTGGGGATTTTGAGTTTGGTTGAGTTAGCTTAGCTTGAAAAATACCATCGTTGGTCAAGACCATTAACCCTTCGCTGTCGCGGTCAAGGCGACCTGCAGCATAAACGTCTTTCACTGGAATAAAGTCCGCTAGCGTTTTTCTCCCTTCGCCATCTGTAAATTGGCTTAGAGTATCGAAAGGCTTGTTGAACAGAATTACTTTGCGATCTTCGAGCGCAACCTTAGGTTTTGCATTGGTAGGCTTGCCTTTATATCGGTGCTTGCTTGAGTGAGATTTGTTGTGCGAATTGCCAGTGTTATTCTTATCACTGCTTCGGCTTTGTCTATTACCGCTTTGTTTTAATGTTGCACCAGAACGAGCCGGTTTGTCTGAACGAGATGCGCTGCGTGAGCGAGTAGACATGTTAACTACCTTGCAAAAATGTAAACGAAGTGTGCTGAAAAGTTTTCACTGAAACGGAATTGAGCTATCATTTGCGCGCCTAAAAGACACAAAATAGAACAAGTTGATGGACTCTTAAGCCTGATTTGTTTAATTATACCTTCGTGTTTTATTATAACAACGCACTCACGGATTTGGTTCATGCTGTCATCAAGATTGTATGAAAAATAAGATAGAGTACGACTATCGAGTAAGCAGTTTTCACTCTTAGAGTGGCTTACTGGTCAATTTATAACACGCTCACTACTTTAAATGAGCTTGTAAGAACTATAGGGAAATTTCATGCCTACTGAAAAACCAACGATCATCTATACCATTACAGACGAAGCTCCGGCGCTAGCAACATACTCTCTGCTGCCTATCATTCAATCTTTTACAGCTTCTTCTGGTATTAACGTTGATACTCGCGACATTTCACTTGCAGGGCGTATTATTGCCAACTTCCCTGACTATTTGAACGAAGAGCAACGTATTGGTGATGCATTAGCAGAACTAGGTGAATTGGCTAAGACACCAGAAGCAAACATTATCAAGCTTCCAAACATCTCTGCATCTGTACCTCAGCTTCAAGCAACAATCAAAGAGCTACAGTCAAAAGGTTACGCACTTCCTAATTACCCAGAAGAAGCAAACACTGACGAAGAGAAAGCAGTAAAAGCGACTTACGACAAAATCAAAGGCAGTGCAGTAAATCCAGTATTGCGTGAAGGTAACTCGGATCGCCGCGCTCCACTTTCTGTTAAAAACTACGCGAAGAAGAACCCACACTCAATGGGTGCTTGGTCTGCAGATTCTAAGTCGCACGTTTCAAGTATGGACGACAAAGACTTCTTCGGTAGCGAAAAGTCAGTAACCATTGAAGGTGCTACAGAAGTTAGCATTGAATTCGTTGGCAAAGATGGTGCGAAGAAAACATTGAAGCCAGCTTTTGCACTGCAAGATAAAGAGATCATTGATGCGTCAGTGATGAATAAGGCCGCTTTGGTTGCATTCTTCGAAAAAGAAATCGCATCGGCTAAAGAGCAAGGTGTACTGCTTTCTCTTCACTTGAAAGCGACGATGATGAAAGTATCTGACCCAGTGATCTTTGGTCACGCGGTTAAGGTTTACTACAAAGACGTATTTGCTAAACACGGTCAGCTGTTTGAAGAGCTAGGCGTTGATGTAAATAACGGCATCGGTGATGTCTACGCGAAGATTGATGCGCTTCCTCAAGAGCAGAAAGAAGCAATCGAAGCTGACCTGCAAGCGGTATACGAGACTCAGCCACCACTAGCGATGGTTGATTCGGACCGTGGCATTACTAACCTACACGTACCAAGCGATATCATTGTGGATGCATCTATGCCTGCAATGCTGCGTTCTTCTGGTCAAATGTGGGATCCAGAAGGTAAGCAAAAAGATACCAAAGCAATGATCCCAGATCGTAGCTACGCGAGCATTTACCAAGCGGTTATTGATTTCTGTAAAGAGAACGGCGCGTTCGATCCAACAACGATGGGTAGCGTACCAAACGTTGGCTTGATGGCTCAAAAAGCGGAAGAGTACGGTTCTCATGATAAGACTTTCATCCTTGAAGCTGCTGGTCAGGTTCAAGTTGTTGACGCTTCAGGCGCTGTGCTTCTTGAGCAAGACGTAGAGGAAGGCGATATCTTCCGTATGTGTCAGGTTAAAGATGCACCAATCCAAGACTGGGTTAAGCTTGCGGTAACGCGTGCTCGTGCATCGGGTGTTCCAGCGGTATTTTGGCTAGATGGGTCACGCGCACATGATGCTCAGCTTATCAAGAAAGTTGAAGCATACCTTCCTGAATACGATACCGATGGTCTTGAAATTAAGATCCTTGCTCCACTTGAAGCGACTCAATACTCACTGGTTCGTATCAAAGAAGGCCTAGATACTATTTCGGTTACTGGTAACGTATTACGTGATTACCTAACTGACTTGTTCCCGATTTTAGAGCTTGGTACATCAGCTAAGATGCTATCGATTGTTCCACTAATGAACGGTGGTGGTCTGTTTGAAACAGGTGCTGGCGGCTCTGCTCCTAAACATGTTCAACAAGTAGAGAAAGAAAACCACCTGCGTTGGGATTCTCTAGGTGAATTCTTGGCACTAGCGGCATCTCTAGAGCACCTGAGCGTAGTAACAGGTAACGCTAAAGCACAAGTTCTAGCTGATGCGCTTGATAAAGCGACGGGTGAGTTCCTTGATAACAACAAGTCTCCTTCACGTCGAGTAGGTGAGCTTGATAACCGTGGTAGCCACTACTATCTAGCGGCATACTGGGCTAAGGCGCTTGCTGAGCAAACGGCTGACGCTGATCTTGCTGCTGAGTTTGCAGGTGTGGCAAGTCAACTGGCTGAAAGTGAAGAAGCGATCGTTGCAGAGCTGAACAACGCTCAAGGTGTGGCTGGCGACTTAGGTGGTTACTACCTACTTGACGATGCATTGGTTTCAACACTAATGCGCCCAAGCTCAACGCTAAACGCGTTTATTGATGCATAGTGATTGGACTCATCGTTAGTCACTCATGAACGTGATTTGCTAACGAGTTGCTTAGGCTGATAGCTAAGTTATAGATAAAGTCAAAACGAAAGACGCTTTAACGATAATGTTAAAGCGTCTTTTTTCTGTCTAATACTTCTTAAGACCTAGCTTAAGGGGAGTAGCTCTTCGAGCTCATTGTCCAGTGAGCAACTTTAGAGCCCCCAAAACGAAAAAAACCGCTCACGTAATCCTGTGTTACAGGTATTAAATGAGCGGTTTCAATATTCTGTTTACCTATCAGCCGTTAATGACGACTGCTGGAGGTTAACATGAGTTGGCAATCGCCTATTTTGCGGCGCTGCCTTCTACAGGAACAACTGAGCTAGCATGCGAGCCTTTAGGTCCACTTTCTACTTCATAGTCGACCTGCTGACCAGCCTTTAAGGTTCGATAACCTTCCATTTGTATTGTGGAGTAGTGCGCGAAAATATCGCCGTCTTCACCTTCTGGACAAATAAAGCCAAACCCTTTGGCATTGTTAAACCATTTTACTGTACCTGTAGCCATGCTATACATCCCTCATGCATTTTGTTACTAACGTTGTTATATCAATTGTTGTAAGTGCGATTGATATCATTCCTACCAGCTAAAGAATTTCAGCTAATAGCTTGAATCTCGTACATTGCTTACGGAAATTAACGCTACCCTGCGTAATTATTCCTTATTGTTAATTTTTGAAGCGTGTTACTGATTTTAATTCATGTTGCAAAAATGTATTAAAAAAACCTTTTAGCTCCAATGTAGCTAATGATTGAGCACAGTCAATAGCAAATTGGTATAAAATTGATCAATTTTAATAACAAATCACATTCGAGATTAACTGCAAACTATTAACTAAATAGTAACTTAGCGGTGATCTTATCGTTAGCATCAATAGTTGTGGTGTCTTTTTAATCAATCACATATGTTAATCCTGTTAATCGAGATCTTTTATTTGCAGCGATGGAAATGGTGGATTAGGCTCAGTATAGAGGAATATTTTTTGGTACTGTTTCTCGGTGCAGTTTCTTAGTACACCGTAAAGCGTGAATGTGGTAAATTTGAGTTAGGTAAACACTCACGACTTCCGAAAAATAACCCTTAGCAAAGCGATATGAGCAGAAACTTTGAATGGGCATCTCCAGGCTCAGATTTACTGGAGAAAGAAGCAACAAAAGTAAAGCCACCGGCGATGTATAACGTTGTGTTGAATAACGATGACTACACGCCCATGGACTTTGTAATCGAGATCCTAGAGCGATTCTTCTCACTAGATATCGAAAAAGCAACGGAAGTGATGCTCAAGGTTCATTATGAAGGTAAAGCTATATGCGGCACATACAGTGCTGAAATAGCGGAAACAAAGGTAGCGCAGGTCACGATGTACTCAAAGGAAAATGAGCATCCGCTACTATGTACAATGGAGCAAGTATAAATTGCTCGAACAACACTGTTGTTCCCTTAGGAGGTACTTATGCTAAATAAAGAATTAGAGACGAGTTTAAATGGCGCATTTGCTCGTGCGCGAGACAAGCGACATGAATTCATGACTGTCGAACACCTCCTACTAGCATTATTAGAAAATGATGCGGCCAAGGAAGCGCTCCAAGCTTGTCAGGCTGATCTCGATGCTCTTCGCAATGAGCTCGATATTTTTATCGATCAAACGACCCCACTTATCCCTGAAAGCGACGAAACTCGCGAAACTCAGCCAACGTTGAGCTTCCAACGAGTACTTCAACGCGCTGTTTTTCATGTTCAATCTTCAGGTCGCAGCGAAGTAACAGGTGCTAACGTACTTGTGGCTATTTTTAGTGAGCAAGAATCTCACGCGGCATATCTTCTTAAGAAAAACGACATTAGTCGCTTAGATATTGTTAACTTCATCTCACACGGTATTACCAAAGCGAGCAACGAAGGCGACAGTCCTTCATCATCCGATTCATTTGGTGGTGCAGAAAATGTTGAAGAAGCTAACTCTGAAGACCGTTTAGAAAATTTTGCTACTAACCTTAACGAAGTCGCAAAGCAGGGCAATATTGACCCACTAATCGGTCGTGATAAAGAGCTAGAACGCACTATCCAAGTTCTGTGTCGTCGTCGTAAGAACAACCCTCTGTTAGTGGGTGAAGCGGGTGTAGGTAAAACTGCCATCGCGGAAGGTCTTGCATGGCGCATCGTTGAAGGACAAGTGCCTGAAATCATTCAGAGCAGCGTAATTTATTCTCTAGATATCGGTTCACTGTTAGCCGGAACCAAATATCGTGGTGACTTTGAGAAACGTTTTAAAGCGATTCTTAAGCAACTGGAGAAAGAAGAAGACGCGATTCTGTTCATCGATGAGATCCACACCATTATCGGTGCCGGGGCTGCATCGGGTGGTCAGGTTGATGCGGCAAACTTAATTAAACCACTACTAAGCAGTGGCAAATTACGTTGCATCGGTTCAACAACGTACCAAGAGTACAGCAGTATTTTTGAGAAGGAGCGTGCTTTAGCTCGTCGCTTCCAGAAAATAGATATTATTGAACCATCGCTAGACGATACGACCAAGATCCTGATTGGCTTGAAGCCAAAATACGAAGCTCACCACGAAGTGCGCTACACCAACAAAGCGTTGCGTGCCGCTGTGGAACTGTCAGCTAAATACATTAATGAACGCCACCTTCCTGATAAGGCCATTGACGTAATCGATGAAGCGGGCGCTCGTAGTCGTTTGGCACCTGCAAGCCGTCGTAAGAAAACGGTAAGCGTGGCTGATATTGAGTCAATGGTTGCGAAAATGGCGCGTATTCCTGAAAAGTCAGTATCGTCTTCAGACAAAGATACACTCCAGAAACTGGATGAGCGCATGAAAATGTTGGTATTCGGACAAGACCCTGCAATCGATGTATTGAGTGAAGCGATTAAGCTGACCCGTGCTGGATTGGGTGCAGACAATAAACCTGTTGGTTCATTCTTGTTTGCTGGTCCTACTGGTGTCGGTAAAACAGAGGTGACTGTTCAGCTGTCTAAGTTGATGGGTATTGAGCTTCTGCGCTTTGATATGTCTGAGTACGGTGAGCGACACTCAGTGAGCCGCTTGATTGGTGCGCCTCCTGGTTATGTCGGTTACGACCAAGGTGGTTTGCTAACGGATGCCGTAATCAAGAACCCGCACTCTGTTGTGTTACTGGATGAAATCGAGAAAGCTCACCCAGATATCTTTAACTTGCTACTGCAGGTAATGGATAACGGCACGCTAACTGACAACAATGGTCGCAAAGCGGACTTCCGCAATGTGATTCTAGTGATGACGACCAACGCAGGTGTGGCTGAAACCGAGAAGAAATCGATCGGCCTGATCCAACAAGATCATGCGCCAGATGCGATGGGTGAAATCAAGAAGGTATTTACTCCTGAGTTCCGTAACCGTCTTGATAATATCATTTGGTTCAACAGCCTTGATCCAAGTGTGATTAGCCAAGTAGTTGATAAATTCATTGTTGAGCTTCAGGTTCAACTGGACGCTCGTGGCGTGTCTTTAGAGGTTTCTGAGGATGCTCGTCACTGGTTGGCTGATAAAGGCTATGACAAGACCATGGGTGCTCGTCCAATGGGACGTGTGATTCAAGAGAAGCTTAAGAAGCCACTTGCTAACGAGTTACTGTTTGGTAGCTTGGTTGATGGCGGTACGGTTAAAGTATCCCTGAAAAAAGACGAATTGGATTTCATCTATGTTGGTGCTAAAGAAGAGGTTATGCACTAACGAAGTGAACGATAATTCAAGGGCTTAAACATAAAACGCATGACTTCGGTTGTGCGTTTTTTATGCTTGCGAGATGCGAGATGCGAGATGCGAGATGCGAGATGCGAGATTGATGTGCTTGTGTAGTAAAAAGCTCAGGCAATAAAAAACGGAGCCTTAAGCTCCGCTTCTTATTGTATTCGCTAATTAAAAATTAACGAGCACGGAAGACGATGCGGCCTTTAGAAAGGTCGTATGGAGTCATCTCAACAGTTACTTTATCACCAGTAAGAATACGGATGTAGTTCTTACGCATTTTACCAGAGATGTGTGCTGTCACTACGTGACCGTTTTCAAGCTCAACACGGAACATTGTGTTTGGTAGAGTATCAAGGACAGTGCCTTGCATCTCGATTACGTCTTCTTTAGCCATCTAATCCTCTTTCGAAATTTGGCGGTTTTCAACGGCTTGATTGTGCCGTTAAAATCAAAATATGTAAAGTTGTCGCGTATTCTACCCTTGCCACCGCTGATTTACTAGCCTTTGATGACGTTGAAATCGTACTTTATAGTTCATCGCAGGGCATTCATCGATTTGATAACCCAAATATAACCATTGTTTTTGTTCTTTCTGGGCATGTTGGATCTGAAATAGAACGCCAAGTGTTCCCATCGAAATGTCTATATCAGGAGCGAAGAAGGTATAAAACGCGCTCGTACAGTGAGCCATGATGTCGGTTACGGCGATACCAACCAACTTGTTCTCATCATAGATGTGCATGAACTTTGTAGTAAGCCACTCATTTTTAGAGAATTGTAGAAACTCTTCTTTCTTGGGTGGGTACATGGTTCCCGAACGGTGACGAGCGGTGATATAGCGACTGTATAAGTCAAACCAGTTGTCATCCATCTCATCTTTCAGTTCCCAACGTAGTGATTTTCCTTTGTTAAGGATCCGTCGTTGGCTTTTGGAAAGCTTAACCTCAGGAATTGAAAGCCGAATCGCTTGGCATGCTGAGCAATTATCGCAATGTGGCTTATAAATGGTTGAACCACTGCGGCGAAATCCATTCGCAAGCAGAACTTCATAGTTATCTGAGGTGTGCATGTGTTCGTCAAGCGTGACCGCCACTCTCTCTTCGAAGTGAGGTAAGTAGCTGCAAGCGTGATTGTCTGTTAATCCAATTCTGATTTGTTGTAAATCTGGATTCATTAAGGCATTTCCTTTAGCCATTGGGTTTTAAAGCATGCATCGTCAACGGAGAACTCTTTGAGTAATTGCAGAGAGCCTAGGAATTCATCCCTATCAACCTCGATAGCGCCCAAGGATTCCAAGTGAGGGTTCATGACTTGGCAATCAATCAGTTGTCCGCCGAATCGGGTAAAGTGTTTACAAAAGTACCACAGCGCAATTTTAGAGGCATTGGTCTTTAGGCTGAACATCGATTCACCGCAAAAGACTTGGCCTCTTTGTAAGCCGTAAAGTCCACCGATCAGTTCATCATCTTGCCAAACCTCAAACGAGTGGCAGAAACCTAATGAAGCGAGTTTGCGGTAGGCTGACTGCATGTCGCTGTTTAGCCAGGTTTCTTCTTCGGGTCTTAGTGAAGAGCAATAACCAATTACTCTGTCCGTCGCTTGGTTGATGCTGACTCGGTAATTGTGCTTTCTTTGAAACTTTTTAAGACTTTTTGACGGTTCGAATGTCTTAGGATTAAATACCGCTCGCGGTGCAGGGCTCCACCAAAGTATAGGCTCACCTGGGCCATACCATGGAAATATACCTTGGCTATAAGCGTTTAAAATTCGCATTGGTGATAAATCACCACCGAAGGCGAGCAGACCGTTGGGGTCATCAAGCGCGTCGAAAGGCGAAGGAAACTCTATACTAGTAGTATCAAGTTCGGTTAGGTATATAGTCATAAGTACCGCATTACAGATTAATCACTGACCAAGAGGTCTTTAGGAGTTTTACCATGAAGAAGTTGCTTTGGATTTTACTTGTTTTGCCCATGTTGGCAAATGCAGCTTACAACAGAAACCAAGCTCGACCAGTAAACGAGGTGGTTTATGGTGAGATTGATACGGTCAGATACATCACTCAGCAAGAGATCGTTGAGTCGAAAGCGAATGGTTGGGAAACCTTGTTAGGTGCGGCGATTGGTGGCTTGATTGGTAACCAGTTTGGCGGCGGCACTGGTAAAGAAGTGGCGACAGCTGTAGGTGCAGTAGCAGGTGCGGGTATTGCTCGTAACCGAGGTAACACACAATATAAAGTAGAGTACAAACTGGTCGAGTTATTGGTCAAAACCAAAGACGACAAGTTAGTCAACATTATCCAAGATGTCGATAACTCGATGCTGTTCAACCGAGGCGATGATGTACGAATTCTCTATTTTTCAGATGGTGTTCGAGTTGATCTCGTGTACTAGTATATAAATACGATTGATTGGCTAATTAATCACCGGTTTGGGCCGGATTAGCTCTGGAGTTCGTTGGAAAAGTTCGTTAGTCTGCAAGTACGAAGAATTATTCATCACCCGAAAATAAATACGCACCAGTGACTTCGGGTGGTACAAGGACTATAAGATTTAATGGAAAGCCTTACGTTACAACCAATTCAAAAAGTGAACGGGGAAGTTAACCTACCTGGTTCAAAAAGCGTTTCCAACCGTGCACTTCTTTTGGCTGCACTTTCTACGGGAACCACTCGCCTAACAAACTTGCTAGACAGTGATGATATTCGTCATATGTTGAATGCATTGACTCAGTTAGGTGTTGATTATCAGTTGTCTGCAGACAAAACCGTTTGTGAAGTGACAGGTGTTGGTGGTGCATTTTCAAGTGACAAAGCCCTAGAGCTTTTCTTAGGTAATGCGGGTACGGCGATGCGTCCGTTGGCGGCTGCACTATGTTTAGGTCGCGGTGAATACGTTCTTACTGGTGAGCCTCGCATGAAAGAGCGCCCAATTGGCCACTTAGTAACAGCACTACGAGAAGCCGGTGCCGACGTTGAATATTTAGAGAACGAAAACTACCCGCCATTGAAGATCACAGGTACCGGTTTGAAGAGCGGTACGGTTTCTATCGACGGTTCGATCTCTAGTCAATTTTTGACGGCATTTTTGATGGCTGCGCCTTTAGCTGAAGGTGAAGTGACCATTAAAATTGACGGTGAATTGGTTTCTAAACCTTACATCGATATTACGCTGCACATCATGAAGCAATTTGGTGTGGACGTGATCAATAATGATTACCAAGAGTTTGTGATTCCTACCGGGCAATCTTACTCGGCACCGGGTGATTTCTTGGTTGAAGGTGATGCATCATCTGCGTCATATTTCCTTGCAGCCGCTGCTATCAAAGGTGGTGAGATTAAGGTCACTGGTATTGGTAAAAACAGTATCCAAGGTGATATCCAATTCGCTGATGCGCTTGAGAAAATGGGTGCGGAAATCGAATGGGGTGACGACTACGTTATTTCTCGTTGTGGCGAGCTGAAAGGCATTGATATGGACTATAACCATATCCCAGATGCTGCGATGACTATCGCGACAACCGCATTGTTTGCGAAAGGCACAACGGCAATCCGTAATGTCTACAACTGGCGTGTGAAAGAGACAGATCGCTTGGCTGCAATGGCAACAGAGCTACGCAAAGTCGGCGCTGAAGTGGAAGAGGGTGAAGATTACATTATTGTTAACCCTGTGGCTGAACTGACTCATGCGGCGATTGATACTTACGATGATCACCGTATGGCGATGTGTTTCTCGCTGGTTGCCTTGAGCGATACGCCTGTGACGATTAATGATCCAGGTTGTACGTCAAAGACATTCCCTGATTACTTCGACAAGCTGAAAATGCTAAGTCTATAAAAATGCTTAGTATGTAAAGGTTTAGGAACAAAAAAGCTTGCCTAAGTGGCAAGCTTTTTAATTATTGCTGAATTGTAAATTCTTTCGAAAGGTGGTGCGCTAAGTATTTAAACATGTTAAATACCGCGGTTGTATTCTCGGTCGGCATTCCATTGCTGTCTAAGAAGTATTCACCTTTGAAGACGAGTACATCGTCTTTTTCTACTACGCTGTTTGCGCGCATGCCTTCAATGTAGTCATCATGTGATTGGATAATTTGGTTTGCGATAAGCAGTAAATCAAATTCTGCTATTACTTTCTTTGTCATGAGTTTATCTCTGATAACTGAATATAACGTTGAGTTTATGGTGTCGAACTAGAAATTCAATGATTTCACAACCGATTAAGAGAGTCTTTTCAAACATCCACAATTTATTTTGTGATTTACGGCAAAAATAATTGAATGGGGCTCGCGTTAGATTCGCGGACAAGCTTAGTATGAGCCCGTTTAGACGTAATGCCTGATGAATAGGCTCTTGCAAGTATTCTTAGTGAGTACTTTATAGCTTCTTATATTGTGACCCTTTTATCTATGAGTCGTCGAATTGTCGAGCGATCAGATCCAATTTTGAAAAAAGCGGTTGATCTTCTAGTAATCTCGCACAATAGTAAAAAAAGAAGCAATGAATTTAGAATATCATGCGTAAAAGCCCACAAGCTAAATTGTTGGTGCTGAAGCATCGTGATTAAGGACGTTAGAGTCAATATGGGTAAATCGCTCGTTATAGTGGAGTCGCCAGCCAAGGCTAAAACTATCAATAAATATCTTGGCAAAGACTTTGTCGTTAAGTCGAGTGTAGGTCACGTACGTGATTTACCAACGGCAGGTCAAAGTACTGGTCAAAAGGCTGCTGCAGTTTCAACCAAGGGTATGAGCCCAGAAGACAAAGCTCGTATCAAGAAAGAAAAAGATCGCAAAGCTCTTATCAAAAAGATGGGTATCAACCCGTATAAAGAGTGGGAAGCGAACTACCAAATCCTACCTGGTAAAGAGAAAGTCGTCGCTGAATTGCAAAAACTGGCTGAGAACGCAGACCATGTTTATCTCGCAACCGATTTGGACCGCGAAGGAGAAGCTATCGCATGGCACCTTCGTGAGATCATCGGTGGCGATGAAACGCGATACAAGCGAGTGGTTTTTAACGAAATCACCAAGAATGCTATTCAACAAGCTTTCGAAACTCCAGGTGAGCTAAATATTGATGGCGTAAACGCACAACAAGCACGACGTTTTATGGACCGTGTTGTTGGCTTTATGGTGTCACCTCTGCTTTGGAAAAAAGTAGCACGAGGCCTGTCCGCTGGCCGTGTTCAATCAGTAGCGGTAAAACTACTGGTAGAGCGTGAGCGCGAGATCAACGCCTTTATCCCTGAAGAGTTCTGGGATGTGCATGCTGATACTAAAACAGCAGAGAAAACCGACTTTAGACTGCAAGTTGCACAGAAAGACGGTGTTGCGTTTAAACCTGAAAATGAAGCGCAAACACAAGCTGCTGTTAGCGTTTTAGAAAAAGCGCAATACGAAGTATGTAAACGTGAAGACCGCCCAACAAAGAGTAAGCCGTCTGCACCTTACATCACGTCGACGCTGCAACAAGCGGCGAGTACGCGTCTTGGTTATGGCGTAAAGAAAACCATGATGCTGGCTCAACGCCTGTATGAAGCGGGTTACATCACTTATATGCGTACTGATTCAACCAACTTGAGTTCAGAAGCTGTAGAAGCCGCTCGTGAATACATTGGTTCTGAGTACGGCGCGCAATACCTTCCACCTAAAGCTCTTGCATACGGCAGCAAAGAGGGCGCTCAAGAGGCCCACGAAGCGATTCGTCCTTCAAGTGTAGATGTTAAGTCGGAAGATCTAAACGGCGTAGACGCAGACGCACACAAGCTTTACTCGCTAATTTGGAATCAATTCGTAGCGTGTCAAATGACGCCAGCTCAATACGATTCAACGACAGTAAGCGTTAAAGCAGATGAGTACACGTTGAAAGCGAAAGGTCGTATCCTTAAATTTGATGGTTGGACTCGTGTTCAGCGTCCAATGGGCAAGAACGAAGATACGATCCTTCCAGCAGTACAGATCGGCGATAAGCTTGATCTGATTGCGCTAGACCCTAAACAGCACTTCACTAAGCCACCGGCTCGTTTCACTGAAGCGGCGCTAGTTAAAGAGCTTGAGAAGCGTGGTATTGGTCGTCCTTCAACATACGCATCAATCATCTCAACGATTCAAGATCGCGGTTATGTAAAAGTTGAACAGCGTCGTTTCTATGCTGAGAAGATGGGTGAAATTGTTACTGACCGTCTAGACGGCAGCTTCAATGACCTAATGAACTACGACTTCACTGCTCGTATGGAGCAGAAGTTGGACCAAATCGCAGAAGGCGAAGCAAGCTGGAAAGGCGTGCTAGATAACTTCTTCGAAGACTTTACTGGCGATTTGGAAAAAGCAGATTTAGACGAAGACGCTGGTGGCATGAAGCCAAATCATATCGTGGAAACCGATATTGAGTGTCCGACTTGTAGCCGTAAAATGGGTATTCGTACTGCTTCGACAGGCGTATTCCTTGGTTGTTCTGGCTATGCACTTCCACCAAAAGAGCGTTGTAAGACAACAATCAACCTTGGTGATGAAGAAGGCATTATCAACGTGCTTGAAGAAGACGTTGAAACAGCAGCACTTCGAGCTAAAAAGCGTTGTCCTATTTGTGAAACGGCAATGGATGCCTATCTAATCGATGATAAGCGTAAGATGCACGTATGTGGTAACAACCCGAACTGTGAAGGTTATGTGGTTGAGCACGGCGAATTTAAAGTGAAAGGCTACGATGGTCCACTTGTTGAGTGTGACAAGTGTGGTTCTGACATGGTTCTGAAGAACGGTCGTTTTGGTAAATACATGGACTGTACGAGTGAAGATTGTAAGAACACTCGTAAGATTCTGAAAAATGGCGAAGTTGCGCCACCAAAAGAAGACCCGGTGCATTTCCCTGAACTTCCGTGTGAAAATTCAGACGCGTACTTTGTTCTTCGTGATGGTGCTTCTGGTCTATTTATGGCTGCGAGCAACTTCCCTAAATCACGTGAAACACGTGCACCATTAGTGGAAGAGCTGGTTCGTTTTAAAGACCGTATCTCACCTAAGTTCCAATACCTAGCATCAGCGCCAGTTGCTGACCCTGATGGTAAGCCGACAGTGGTTCGTTTTAGTCGTAAGACCAAAGAAAACTACGTGCGTACTGAAGTAGATGGAAAACCGTCCGGTTGGACTGCGTTGTACATCGACGGTAAGTGGGAAGTTACGGATAAGCGTAAAAAGCCTAAAGAGAAATAACTGAACGTTATTGATGAAAAAGCAGCCTAATGGCTGCTTTTTTTGATCTCAATATGACTAAATATGCAACTTGTTGACCTGGTGTTTCGTCGGTGGGGATTTATTAAATTCACACCGCAAAATTAATGGCGGCAATTAATCATATCTTCTTATGCAACTTTAACGAAAATGTAACTTAATTAAAATATTGTAACTCACAGATCAGCGTTTAGTTGTATACCTGATGTGTGTCGGGTGTTAATGTAATGTTTCGTCTGGACGGTGTAGTGTGAGCTGCTTTAAGTCTTAGGAAAGCAATCAGCTTACGTACCACAGAATGGCGTATTAAAAATTGAATTCGGCCGAAAAGTCGATAACGTATATAAAACCAAGTGCAAAGAATAGTGCACACATAACAACGTTTGGCTTAGGATATTGTCACTGTATGTGAATGGATATTCGCTAAATACCGAAATAAGTGTTGGTGCTCATCCCCCAGAGGAAGATACCTCTACGAGTACTAACATCGACAAGCTATAGATATATGGAGAATAAAATGGCTGGTGTATTGGGAATGATTCTTGCTGGTGGTGAAGGCTCTCGCTTAAGACCTTTAACTGAATCTCGCAGCAAACCCTCGGTTCCTTTCGGTGGTAGTTACCGCTTAATTGATTTCGCTTTGAACAACTTCGTTAATGCTGATCTAATGAAGATCTACGTATTAACACAATTTAAGTCACAGTCACTGTTCCACCATATGAAAAAAGGCTGGAATATCAGTGGTATAACAGACCGTTTTATCGACCCAATTCCTGCGCAAATGCGTAAAGGAAAGCGTTGGTATGAAGGCACAGCAGATGCTATCTACCAAAACATGGGCTTTATGGAGTTGGAAGAACCTGATCAAGTATGTATTTTTGGTTCAGACCATATTTATAAGATGGACATCAAACAGATGCTTGATTTCCATAAAGAGAAGAAAGCGGCTCTAACAGTATCAGCATTGCGCATGCCGCTTGCTGAAGCATCAGAATTCGGTGTTATTGAGGTTGATGCTGACGGCCGTATGATTGGCTTTGAAGAGAAACCTGCAAATCCGAAGTCGATCCCGGGCGATCCAGAATCAGCGCTCGTTTCAATGGGCAACTACGTGTTCGAAGCGAAAGAGCTTTTTGCTGAACTAACGGAAGATGCTGATAGAGAAGGTTCGACACACGATTTCGGCAAAGACATTATTCCAAACATGTTCCCACGTGGTGACGTGTTTGTTTATGATTTCAGCACCAACCGTATTACTGGTGAGAAAGAAGAAGTTTACTGGCGCGATGTAGGTACGATTGACGCGTACTGGCAAGCGCACATGGACCTTCTTAAGAAAGATGCGCCATTCTCGCTATACAACCGTAAATGGCCTCTACACACTTATTACCCGCCACTACCACCAGCTACGTTTACTGATTCGGCAAATGGTCGAATTCAGATCATTGATAGCCTTGTGTGTAGCGGTAGTTATGTACGTGGTTCGCGTATTGAAAAGAGTGTATTGGGCTTCCGCAGCAATATCGCATCAGCGTGTGATATCAGCGAAAGCATCTTACTCGGTGATGTAAAAGTGGGTGAGGGTTGTATCTTGCGCCGCGTTATCATTGATAAAGACGCAGATATCGCACCGGGTACACAGATTGGTGTAAATCTGACAGAAGACAAAAAGCATTACCACGTATCTGACGATGGTGTCGTAGTGATTTCTAAAGGAGCACGAGTTGGTTACTAAGACTCTCTCGGTACTTTTTGTAGCGTCTGAAGTTGAAGGCTTGATTAAAAGTGGTGGCTTGGCTGATGTAGCCAAGGCACTGCCGAAAGCGTTGCAAACACTCGAACAGGACGTTCGAGTGACTATCCCCGCATATAGAAACATTCCAAGCATTGATTCAGCAGAAGTTATTTTATCGACTGAACTCGATCATTGGCCTCATACGGCTTATCAAGTTAAAAAACTGAGCGTAGAAGGCGTTCCAGTTTTTGGTATTGAATGTGCCAAGTATTTCGACCGCCCGGAAATGTACGCAGAAAACAATCAAGCTTATGCTGATAACGGAGAGCGCTTCTCGTTCTTTAGTGCAGCCTGTCTTGATATGCTTCCTAAGCTTGGTTTTCAACCGGATATCATTCATGCAAATGACTGGCATACTGGTTTCGTTCCTTTCTTGCTTAAATCGCGTTATCAACAACACGATTTCTTTGAAAATACGCGCAGTGTTATCTCGATCCACAATGCGGTTTTCAAAGGTGTGTTCGCCTACGATGAACTTCAATTCCTGCCAGAGATGCACAGTTACCATGCGCCTGAAGCTTCAGTGAGTGACACTCATGTCACTATGCTAAGAGCTGGAGTGATGTGTGCGGATAAAGTGAACGCAGTAAGTCCTACCTATGCAGAAGAGTTGAAAACGGAATTAGGTAGCCACGGTATGGCTGCAGAATTCCAACACAGATCTGCTGATCTGTTCGGCATTTTGAATGGGTGTGATTATGGGGCTTGGAATCCGGAAACTGATGCTTTCCTTCCTCGTAAATACAAAGCGACCAAGCACAGCATGGCTCGCGGAAAATCAGCTTGTAAGCAAAAACTGCAACAAGATGTAGGTTTACCCGTTGCCGATTGCGCGGTTTATGGCATGGTTTGTCGCTTGACGAATCAAAAAGGTGTTCATTACTTACTGCCTATCATCGAACAGTTTTTGAAAAATGATCTTCAGATCGTGATTGTCGGTACTGGCGATCCGGTTTTGGCGAGTCAATTGAAAGAGCTATCAGCGCTTCACTCAGATAAGTTCTCGTTCGTAGAAGCGTACAATAATGAACTTGCGCACTTGGTTGAAGCAGGCTCTGATTTCTTCTTGATGCCTTCGGAATTTGAACCGTGTGGCTTAAACCAAATCTACAGCATGGCTTACGGTACTTTGCCGATTGTTCGTTCTGTGGGAGGTTTAAAAGACAGCGTGAATGATTACGATGAAGATCCTGAAGTCGCGACTGGGTTTGCTTTTGAAGAGCCAACACCGCAAGCGTTATTGGCTGTGTTACATCGTTCATTACTGCTTTACGCACAAAACCCATCTGAAATTAAGCGTGTTCAGCTTTATGCGATGCAGCAAGATTTTAGTTGGGAAGATGCGGCTAAAGAATACCTAGCTATGTATCATTCAGCATTTTAACTTGTTGACTTAGCTTTAAAGTTAGCTGGCGAGCAACTGCCGCTCGTACTAAATGAAGGCGCTCTAATTGTAGAGTGCCTTTTGGTTTCCTGGTCAGAGCACATCACGTTTACGAAGACAAAGCTTGCAAACTCATTTTAGTCAGGTAGAAAAGGTGAGGTAGGTATTCACATGACTAATGATAGGTTTGACACTATTATCACTTAAAGTTCTTAATAGCGTGGTATCCTTAGTCATCGCCTCGTGATGAGGCATAGCTCCATTCCAATAATTAAAGCGATAGGTATGTCTGAGAGTTTACTATTTCATAAAACATTTACTCACCCTACGAGCGATGAGTGGGTTGTATTTGTGCATGGCGCAGGAGGCAGTTCCTCCATCTGGTTCAAGCAGATCAAAGCGTATAAACAGCATTTCAACTTACTTCTCATTGATCTGAGAGGGCACGGTAAATCAGACAATATACTTAAAGGGCTGATTTCGAATCGTTATACGTTCAAATCGGTGACGCTTGATATTCTTAAAGTGTTAGACCATCTTAAGATCCGTTCTGCACATTTCGTTGGCATGTCTTTGGGCACGATTATTGTGCGTAACGTTGCCGAACTGGCGGCTGGCCGTGTACGTTCAATGGTACTGGGTGGCGCTGTCACCAAGCTAAACACTCGCTCTCAAGTGTTAATCAAGTTGGGTAACCTCAGCAAGCACATCATTCCTTACATGTGGTTATACAGCCTTTTTGCTTATGTTGTGATGCCACAAAAAAGCCAAAAAGAGTCTCGTCACCTTTTTATCCGCGAAGCCAAAAAACTGTGCCAGAAAGAATTTAAACGCTGGTTTATCTTAACGGCTGATGTAAACCCCTTGATGAAATATTTTAAAGATAGAGAGCTACCAATACCGACTCTTTATTTGATGGGTGAACGTGACTACATGTTTATTAAGCCTGTAAAAGAAATGGTTGCAGCGCATGAATCGAGTGAGCTAGTAGAAATCCCGAATTGTGGACACGTGTGTAACGTGGAAAACCCTGAAGAGTTTAATCAGCGTTCGATTGCGTTTATTCAAAAACAAATTCAGTGATATTCTAGGCGTGAAATCAAAGATGATGAGTTAATCGAATTGAAATAAAAACGGGAAGCTAACTTTAGCTTCCCGTTTTTAATTGGAGGAGGTATCTGACCGAATCGTTCTATCAGGTCACTGAAACC
This sequence comes from Vibrio sp. 10N.261.55.C5, assembly GCF_041470505.1. NCBI lineage: Bacteria > Pseudomonadati > Pseudomonadota > Gammaproteobacteria > Vibrionales > Vibrionaceae > Vibrio > Vibrio sp. 10N.261.55.C5. Next base: position 227,887 of record NZ_JBFRMS010000012.1, on the reverse strand, counting down.
CTGCTATTCAGGTGAGGCAGCACCGCACTGCCAGCAAGAGCCGAATTGCGCTTCGTTGACTTCATGACACTCACCACAACGCCACTCTTCATAGATGATCGAATCTTGCTGCTTTTGGTAGTCATTGACGAGCATGCGAGCTTTACTGGCCAATTCTGGCTCATATAACCATACGTAAGGGTCAGTTTCTTCAGTGAATGGGATTTCCCCCTTTAATCCGAACAACCCCTCACCACGGACTTCACAGGCAATATTCTCGCTTTCTAACAATCCACAGATGATATGAGCTTCTGTCGGATTCGATGCACTGAAGATTTTCATTGAAATAGAACCTTATTCGGCTATCTGTGTTGTTTAGATATTATAAACTATTCTGCTATATACATTATTCAGCTACGGGTGCTGAGCGAAACTTACCCATCAACCATTTAGCCACTATTGGGAATATCCCCAATAATGCAAATGACAATAGTACTGAAGGGGAGACGATGCCCGAAAGTGAATCAATTTCTGCGAGCTGAGTACCAGCATTCAAGAAAACCGCCGTCCCCGGTAACATCCCGATTTGACTCGTAATGTAGTAACGACTCACTGACATCGGTGTTAGACCCATCAATAGGTTGATAAGGAAAAATGGGAATACAGGAATCAGACGCAGAGAAAACAGGTAAAATGCGCCGTCTTTTTCAACCCCCTTGTTAATCGTCGCCAATTTGTCACCAAACTTGGTTTGAATCCAGTCACGCAACAGGTAACGGCTACTTAAGAAAGCTAAGGTCGCACCGATCACACTTGCGAAAGATACCAGTAGCAAGCTGTTCCAGAAGCCAAATAGCGCGGCCCCTAATAAGGTTACAACAGCGGCACCAGGAATGGAGAAAGCCGTAATCATGACATACGCGACAAAATAGATAGCGGCAGCCGCAATAAAGTTGCTGTCAATGTAGTCATTTAACACAGCTTGTTGGGCCTTAGCATTTTCAAGCGTTAAGTACTGGCCGAAATTGATGCCTAACAAGACGATGGTTACGACCAACACAATACCCAATATCATTTTCTTACTCATTGATACTTCCTCTAAATTTTCAATGCATACCGATAGTATAGATAGACAGGCAAAGCATAGATTAACTTTCACCAGTTAATAAAAAACTATTTATTCTAGACGATGGATCGGGGGCAAAAAGCTAGCCTAATTGCTTAGTCTTATGTTAGCGACAAGTATTGGCGGAATAGAGGTGGAAAAAGATTCGTTGATTAGAAGGTTGTGACTCTCTGCTAGGGACTTGTTTTGTATGCATTATTTTATTAGCGATAATTTGTACCACGTAAAAAGTAACAAAAATTTGAAAGAGTTTTGGTCTTGGCTCGTTCTATATACGTAACAATCGTGGCATGAAGATTGTTTTAGATAATTATTCAGGCAGACAACTAAGGAGCTAGCTATGAAATTATTATCAATGATTACGGTTATTGCTACAACGGGCCTATTCTCTTTCCAAGCCATGGGATCGGGCGTCTATCACCGTGCGGCTGTTGAGTCTAAAGTATTTAAAGGCGATGTAGTGGCGAGCCAATCACAGGCTTACGAATCTGGAAAAAAAATCTGGATGGATATAAACAGTAAGCGCTCATATGAATTGAGCAAAATCTTACCGCAAGCCTCTGAAAAAGTAGATGTACGCTCGTTTGAAATCAAAAACGGTACCATCAAAGTAAAAGAAATAATGGATTCCTCTGGAGAAATTAACTTCATTCCGATGGTTAAAGTGGATTACAAATACTATTACCGTCCATCTTTTTGAACTCAGTGGTTCAGCTATACATAAGACTAGTTTTGTCGACATAAAAAAAGCCGCAGTAAATGCGGCTTAGTTATGTATATAGATTGCACTGACAATGTTAATTGACGCGATTGATAAGCTCTTCGCGACGTTGCTGCGGTATAACAGACCAATGTGTACCATTGATCGCGCCTTCTAGCGCCCAAAGTAGTTCAATACTGACGGAAGACGCATGCGATTCTTTGATGGCGTTAAATGCGTTTACAGAGCCAGATTCATATAAACGTTCTACAGAATCGATCCCTGCCTTTTTCAACATACGCTCGGTAGCGAGTCGAAGATTAGGCAGATCTTTGAGTCGGGTCGGCTTAGCAGAAGACTGCTCAGCTTTTTCTTCTTTAGCAAAACCTAGAGACGTGGTTGCAAGCTGCAAGATTTTCTCTTGGTCTTGCCAGAGGCCTTCAGGTAAAGCGAAATATTTAGTAACGACAGGGAAACCACGTTTTTTGTAGACGTACGGTTGAAACCCTTGTTGTTCGAATTGTTTAGTTGTGCCTTTGTCTGCGCGTATGTGCAACTGGTCATTTACAACCAGAGCAAACATAGTGTCATCAGCAAAAAGACCGAAGCCACCAAACATTGAGCGTGATTTTATTTTTCCTAGGGACTCAAATAACTTCATCGAGTCCTTTAGTATCGGTTTATCCATGTTATTTATCTCGGTGTATTTGAACTACGCCACCAAATAAGCAGGTCCGAGAGATTAGCAAAATGTTGCAATTAAATTGTCAATAAGCCGTAAATTACTAAATTATTAGTAGTTACTGCATTTTGCCATCGGTAACCCCGCTACCATACCAACGAGTGGTTTAGGCCGGAAGCTTTGCGTCTCACTCTTTCGAGTGGTTTGCCCTGTGCGTGACTGATTGAATAGAATAAAGTTTTTGTTGAATGAAGCTCACACTTGATATTTCAAAATGTGATACCGCTTCAATTAATGATCTTTCATTTATGCATAAGGGTTCATTATAGTTGCTGATAAAAAAAGCGCACCTAAAGGTGCGCTTGATGAAATTAAACTCGAATTATCAATTAATTTAACGTCTTAACTGTACTTCGTTCAACAATTTCAGGGTGCATTTCGAAGACGCGTTTTTCGTGGTCTTTGTCTTTGATGCGCTCCAATAGAATTTCGAATGCATTCTTACCAACACGACGTTTTGGTTGGTGAACTGTCGTTAACGGCGGAGAGAAGTATTCAGCGAGTTCGATGTTGTCGTAACCGATCACTGAGATATCTTCAGGAATGCGGATGCCTTTTTCTTGCAGTCGGCTCATTAAGCCGAGTGCCATTGTGTCGTTAAAGCAGAATACCGCCGTTGGACGATCTTCCATCTCAACGATTTGTTCTGCAGCAAGAACAGCCGTATCACACTCGAAGTTGCCTTCGATGATCATATTGTCATCGGCAGAAATTTTAGCTTCGTTAAGTGCGCGCTTGTAACCGGCAATACGTTCAACACATGCTGCTTTGTCTAAGTGGCCACTTAAACATGCAATCTTAGAGTGACCGCGTTCAATAAGGTATTTGGTCGCTAGGTAGCCACCTTCTTCAGAGTTATCGATGATCTTATCAGCTTGAGAACTCTCTGGGCCCCAGTCCATAATAACTTTAGGGATGTCAGCGTGACGGTCTAACATCTCTCTTAGTTCTTCAGTTAGGTCAGAACACATAACTAAGATGCCATCTACACGTTTCTCTGCAAGCATTCGAATGTAGTCACGTTGCTTCTCATAGATACCGCCCGTATTACACAGGATCAAAGTGTAACCTTGACGGTAGCAGTAGCTCTCAACACCATCGATAACTTCAGAGAAGAATAGATTAGTTGATTGAGTCACTAGCATGCCGATGGTGCGTGTTGTATTACACTTCAAGCTACGAGCAACAGCACTTGGTGCATAGTTCAGTTCATCTACGGCTTTGTTTACTTTTTCTTGCGTTGCTTCTGCAACAAAGCGAGTTTTATTGATTACGTGAGAAACGGTTGTTGTTGATACGCCGGCTAAGCGAGCGACATCTTTTATAGTGGCCATGGTTTTATCCTATTAGAAGCTACTTTCCCAAAGTACGGAATAAAGTAGCCGTTAAGCTACCTAACTAAGAGCTTAAATTTGTAGGGCTCTTTGGGTACTAAAAGTGCTAAAAAACAAAAAACCGCTATTGAGCGGCTTGTCTTAACACCGAAATGCTCAAAACTATAATAAGCATAGCATTTCGTGAATGTTTCATATTTTATCGTTTGCGGTCACAATTTTAGACTGACTAGAAATTACTCGCAATAAAATTCACCCGGAAATCCGGGTGAATTGTCACATTCTTCTGAATTTATTTAACGAGTCATCCAATAAGCTATTCACCAGCTAAATATTGAGTGTCTAATTGACAGAATGCGAGTAGCAACGATGAGACGGAGGCGTAGAAACCGAATTCATCAACGTCATGACATTTCACGTTGAACTTTGGTAACCAAGTCAGCAGTTGTTGTTCGATAAACTGCTGTTGAGCGGCAAATGAATTCTCTAGTTCTTCTTCAATATTCGTTTCGTTTGAACGAATGATCAAGTTACCAAGGAAATCGAGTTCGATAGCAATGTGGTCTGCTGGCTCTTTTAGATCTTGGTTCACAACTAAGTTGTGCTTAGCCATGATCTCTTCCATATCTTTTGCTGGCTTATCATTCAAAAGGCCAGTTTCGCCGATATACATTGAAGCGTAAGGAAGAGCGCCGTGCTTATCTGTCTTTAAGAAAAGATCGCAAAAGTCTGCAGACAGTTCTAGCTGAGCATCTTCACGAGTTTGTAGGCGGTTCAGCGCATCCACTAACTTATCAATCGCTGGCTTTAGTGTCTCATTTTCGCCTAAACCAGTTAGGAAAGAACGAATTTCAACAGAGTGGTAGTGATCGAGTTCTTCTTGAGTGAGCTCTTTGGCAAATAAGCTTGATAGCCACCAGTATATTTCTGCTCTTTGCTCGTTGAACGCTTTCGTATCTTTCATTTGTTAGATCCTGACTTAGTCTTGTGATGTTGCTTATATGCATCTTGAAGTCACTTGGGCATAAGCACACCAAGGCTGAATAACAAGGTTATTTGCGAAACGCAAAGTTACTCGTTAGTAGTAATGCCTATATTGAATTGCGATGGACGATAAATAGCAAGGTTTAAGATTGTCTTGTATCAAAAAAAATCCATGTTTCTGGCTTTTATCTTCTGTACCACTAGAATTGTTACTAGTTATGAATAGAATAGTCACTGAAACTATTAAATAAGAAAAGTGGTGTAGATGAGCTATCACGTATTAGTCGTAGAAGATGATGTGGTAACCCGCAGTAAACTGGTTGGATACTTCCAGAACGAGGGTTACACAGTGAGCGAAGCAGAAAGCGGCGCTCAAATGAGAAACGTGTTAGAAGAAAACAACGTTGACCTCATTATGCTGGACATCAACTTACCAGGCGAAGATGGATTGATGCTAACTCGCGAATTACGCAGTCAATCAGACATTGGAATTATTTTAGTTACTGGACGCACGGATAGCATCGACAAAATCGTTGGCCTTGAAATGGGCGCTGACGATTACGTTACTAAACCCTTCGAACTTCGCGAGTTATTAGTTCGAGTTAAAAACCTACTTTGGCGTATTTCTGCTGCTCGTAAAACAGCAGCGGGCGCAGTCGAAGAAATATCAGATGAGTCTGTGGTTCGTTTTGGTGAGTGGACATTTGATATCCCTCGTCGTGCGTTAAGCAAAAACGGCGAACCGGTGAAATTGACCAAAGCAGAATACGAACTGCTAGTGGCATTGTCTTCTTACCCTAACCAAGTCTTAAGCCGCGAACGTATTTTGAATATGATTAGCCACCGAGTGGACGCGCCTAATGACCGTACTATCGACGTATTGATTCGTCGTATGCGTGCAAAAATGGAGTTTGATCCTAAGAACCCACAAATTTTTGTGACGGTTCACGGTGAAGGTTACATGTTCGCTGGTGATTGATTTCCTTCGGAAGTGATTAATCAACAACGACATTTAAACGTAAAAAGCCGAGACACCATTGATGTCTCGGCTTTTTTATTGCTTAGCTTTCATTGTTAACGAACAGAGAACCTAAAAATACTTGCCGACTCAGTCTGCTCAGTATGAGTTTAAAGATTCAATTGGCTTACTGAGGCTGAGCCGCAGAAACTTCACCGTCATCTTCAACTAAGCTGGAAGCTTCTGGAATCACCGGCTCTTCAACAATGTCATTGCTTGTATCAAGCCAATCACGTAAATCTTGCCAAACTAATCCCATGGTTTCGTGCCAGTAACGCTCAGTCTGCTCAAGGTAGAGAGCTTTTGGCATGTACTTATTCCAAGGCTCAACAACGCCTTCTTGTGCAAGGTAGTTGGTTGGTGCAGGCAGTGGTTTCATACCAGCTGCATGGAATTCATTGAGTGCACGAGTCATATGGCTCGCTGAAGTCACCAGAACCATTTTTTTATTCTTAACGAACGCAGCGGCTTGGCGAGCTTCTTCCCAGGTGTCTTTTGCGGTTTCAAGCAGAATGATGTCGGGCTTTGCTACGCCAAGTGCTAATGCAACTTTAGCCATCATTCTTGCGTTACTGACTTCAGTGCCTGCGCCATAGCCAGACAAAATGAGTTTTGCACCAGGGTAAAGGCGTAGAATACGAATCCCTTCACTTAAACGCATCAGGCCGGTGCGGCTAAGTTCTGATGTCGGTGGAATTTGGTCGTCTACGACGTGACCACTTCCGAGAACCATTACGTAATCGACGGTTTCATCGACAGGTAAAAAAGCGGTGTGTTGCCTTTCCATTGGCATTAAAAGTTGACTAGAAACTGGTTGGAAAGCGATTAGGAAAATACCACATAGGGCTGAAAGGGTGATTAAGCAACCCGTCTTCCTTTTGGTAGTAAACATCACTAGGGCTAAACCCAGAAAAGCGAGAATTAACATTGCTGGCAGTGGCATCAATAGCGAAGACACTACTTTTTTCAGCTCAAACATATCCGAATAGTCCGAAAAAACATCACTTAGTAGTAAAAAGAGACATCGCCTCTTTATTCCTGAAATTCCTGTGACAGAATAGCAGGCACGATAGGACATAATAACTCAAGTAGCCGTGACTGAAGACCGTAATTTCGACGATATTGCCCACAAATTTGCAAAAAATATTTACGGCTCTGACAAAGGAGAGATCCGTCAGATCATCGTATGGGAAGATTTAGAACAAGCTTTGAGCAAGTTTGAGCAATCAGCTTCTCCGCTGCATGTGCTTGATGCTGGAGGCGGCCTTGCACAGATGTCGCAAAAAATTGCGTCGCTTGGGCATAACGTTTCTCTGTGTGATCTCTCTTCTGAAATGCTGAAGCTCGCAGAAGAAAGTATCAGCGAAGCGGGTTTGCTAGAGCAATATCGATTTATTCATTCACCAGTACAAAAAGTCGCAGAACATCTAGATGAGAAAGTCGATTTTGTGATGTTTCATGCCGTAATGGAATGGTTAGCCGATCCTAAAGAGGCGCTTGATTTATTGCTTGAACAAGTTAAACCGGGTGGCGTTGCCTCGATAATGTTTTACAACCACCACGGATTAGTCCTGAAAAATGTGATTTGTGGCAACATTCCTCATGTATTGAATGGGATGCCACATCGAAAACGGTTTAAGCTGCAACCACAAAAAGGCTTGAAGCCGGAAGAGGTTTATCAATGGATAGAAGACGCTGGTCTAGAAATCTGTGGTAAATCAGGCATTCGCTCTTTCAGTGACTACATAGGTAATATGGAGTACATGGGCGATTACCAATTTGAAGATGTATTGGAACTGGAAAAACAGCTATGTCGCCAAGAGCCATATCTGTCACTAGGCCGTTATATTCACGTTTGGGCTCAAAAACCTGCGCAATAACAGCGGTGAATGTGGTAAAAGAAGCCACAACATGCGCTATGCAATCGTAAGAAGCCCGCGTCATAAAGAAATAGGCGTCATATCTAATACATTCGATATGACGAAGAACAGTAACAGGAACCACAATGAGTGAAATGACTCAAACTGCCGAAGAGCAGCCAATTGATGAGTTGGTGGGCTGGGTCAAGCAGCATGATTTTTCATTAAACTTGCCACCAGAGCGCTTAGCATTTTTGATTGCTATCGCAGTACTAAGCAATGAAAGGTTCGATGAAGAGTTGGGCGAGGGTGAACTGCACGATGCATTTACCATCGTCACTCGACTGTTTGAAGATACTGGCGAAGCGTCCGCGTTTCGTGCCAACAATGCCATCAACGAGTTAGTTAAACAGAAGTTGATTAGCCGCTTTACCAGCGAAATCACCGATGGTGCGAGTATTTATCGCTTATCACCATTGGCGATTGGTATTTCAGATTATTACTTACGCCACCGTCAGTTCTCTAAGTTAAAACTGTCTATCCAGCTTTCTATGGTTGCGGACGAGATGGCAAAAGCCATTGAAGCAGCACAAAAAGGCGGAACTCCAGGACATTGGAGAAAGAATGTTTACGGCGTGCTCAAGTATTCTGTTGGTGAAATTTTCGATCAGATTGATCTTAACCAACGTGTTATGGATGAGCAGCAGCAAACCGTTAAACAGCAAATTGCCGACCTTTTAAACAAGGATTGGCGAGAGGCGATTAACAACTGTGAAACCTTGCTTTCAGAAACCTCGTCCACACTAAAAGAATTGCAAGACACCTTGCAAGCGGCGGGGGATGAACTGCAAACACAGATCCTCGATATTCAAGAAATTGTTTACGGTGACGATGAACTCGAGTTCGTTGGCGAAACCCTGTTCGGCTTGCAGATGAAGCTAGACCGAATCACCAGTTGGGGCCAACAAGCCATCGATTTATGGATCGGCTACGACCGCCATGTTCACAAGTTCATCCGTACCGCGATTGATATGGATAAAAACCGCGCCTTTAGCCAGCGCTTGCGTCAGTCAGTCACTGACTACTTTGATGCGCCTTGGTTATTGACCTACGCCGATGCTGAGAAGCTGACGGATCTTCGTGATGAAGCGCTCGTGCTTCGTGATGACGAAGTGATGGGACAAGCACCAATCGACGTAGAGTACGAAGAATTTGAGCAAGTAAATGACCTGCTTTCAGATCGAATTGCAGAGATGTTAAAAGCTCACAAACAGCAAGGCGCGCCAATTGATCTTGGCCTTGTGTTACGCGATTACCTCGCTGCACACCCTCGCACACACCATTTTGATTTAGCCAGAATTGTTGTCGACCAAGCCGTACGCTTAGGTTACTCAGAGTCTGACTATCAGGCTATTCAGCCAGATTGGCAGGCAATTAACGATTTCGGTGCAAAGGTACAAGCAAATGTCATTAACAAGTACTGATGATTACATGCCAGAGAAACTGGTAAAAGCGATAGCGAACCCACTGTTCCCTGCGTTAGATAGCATGCTGCGTTCAGGTAAGCATGTTTCAACAGAAGACCTAGATAACCACGCGTTGCTGTCTGATTTTGAAGTTGAGCTTCAGCATTTCTATCAACGCTACAATACGGAACTGGTAAAAGCGCCGGAAGGTTTCTATTACCTGCGTCCGCGTTCTACGTCTCTGATTGGTCGTAGTGTGTTGTCTGAGCTCGACATGTTGGTTGGCAAGGTGTTGTGTTTCTTATACCTAAGCCCAGAACGTCTTGCTCATGAAGGTATCTTCACCAATCAAGAACTGTTTGATGAATTGATGTCGTTAGCGGATGAGAAAAAACTCATGAAGCTAGCAACCAACCGTGCATCTGGTTCTGACTTAGATAAAGAAAAGCTGTTCGAAAAAGTTCGTACTTCTCTGCGTCGTTTACGCCGTATCGGCATGCTGATTGCGATTGGTGAAACGGGCAAGTTCCGTATCAGCGAAGCGGTATTCCGCTTTGGCGCTGACGTTCGTGTTGGTGACGATATGAAAGAAGCGCAATTACGTCTTATCCGTGATGGTGAAGCTGTGGTGCATACCCAAGAGCCTAACCAAGGTAGCTTGTTGAATGAAGAACAAGCGGAAGCTGTATCAGAAGTAGTTGCAGACGTAAACGAAAACGGTCAACAAGACATTTTTAACGATCAAGCTGACTTTGACCTTGAGTCAAACGATGGCGAACAAACAAAAGTAGAAGGTGAAGCATGATTGAAAGAGGTAAGTATCAATCATTAACCATGGTCAACTGGAACGGCTTCTTTGCGCGTACTTTTGATATTGATGGATTGGTTACAACGCTTTCTGGCGGTAACGGTGCAGGTAAGTCGACCACTATGGCGGCATTCATCACAGCGCTGATTCCTGACCAAAGCCTTCTGCATTTCCGTAACACAACGGAAGCGGGTAGCTCACAGTCATCTCGTGATAAAGGCCTTTACGGTAAGCTTCAACCTGGCGCATGTTATGCTGCACTAGATGTTGTGAACTCTCGTAATCAACGCCTATTGTTTGCAGTAAAACTGCAGCAAGTTGCCGGTCGTGACAAGAAAGTAGACATCAAACCGTTCGTAATCCAAGGCCTTCCAAGCCATGTGAAACCAACGGATGTGTTGATTCAGAATGTTTCAGACAGCCACGCTCGCGTATGTCAGTTGAACGACGTGAAAGCGGCGGTTGCACAATACGAAGGCACGCATTTTAAGGCCTTCTCTTCGATTGTTGATTACCACTCGCAAATGTTTGAATACGGTGTGGTACCGAAGAAACTACGTAACAGCAGCGACCGTTCTAAGTTCTACCGCCTAATTGAAGCATCACTTTACGGTGGTATCTCAAGTGCGATTACGCGTTCTCTGCGTGATTACCTGTTACCGCAAAATGGTGGTGTGAAGAAAGCGTTCCAAGACATGGAATCAGCACTACGCGAAAACCGTATGACGCTAGAAGCGATCAAAACGACTCAGTCGGATCGTGATTTGTTTAAGCACTTGATCACTGAATCTACGAACTACGTGGCAGCAGATTACATGCGCCATGCCAACGACCGTCGTAACAAGCTTGATCAAACCATGAAGTTCCGTGGTGAACTGTTTGGTTCGCGTGAAACCTTGCATGATCAAAACAACTTGTTGAACCGTGTTCAAGAAGAATTAGAGCTGTTGGTCGATCAAGAGTCGGCACTAGAGCAAGATTATCAAGCGGCTTCGGATCATCTTCAATTGGTTCAAACTGCACTTCGCCAGCAAGAGAAGATTGCTCGCTATAGCGAAGATCTAGAAGAGCTTAATGAGCGTCTAGAAGAGCAGATGATGGTAGTGGAAGAAGCTCAAGAGCGAGTACTTCTTGCTGAAGAGCAGGCAACCATCACTGAAGAAGAAGTGGATAGCCTGAAAACTCAGCTTGCTGATTACCAACAAGCGTTGGATGTTCAGCAGACTCGTGCACTTCAGTACCAGCAAGCGGTTCAAGCATTAGAGAAAACTAAGCAGTTGCTTGGTGATGAATCGATTACGGCAGAAAGTGCATTAACTCTTGTTTCTGAGCTAAAAGCACAAGAAGAATCAAGCACTCAAGCGCTACTGGCTACTAAGCACAAGCTAGATATGTCTTCTGCAGCTTCAGCACAGTTCGACAAAGCACTGTCTTTAGTTAAGAGCATCGTTGGTGACGTGGAGCGCAAAGAAGCGTCTAGCAGCGCTAAGCAAGCTTTAGAAAAAGGTCGTAACGCAAAACACGTTGTTGAGAACGAACAGCAGTGGCGCGCTCAGCACCGCGACATGGCTCGTGATGTGGCTCAGCAGCGTCAAGCAAAAGAGCTTGCGACTGAATACCAAAAACAGCACAACATCTCACTGACTGATGAAGCGGTTTTCGATGAAGAACGTGAACGTCATGCTATGCAGATCGAGTCCCTTGAGTACGCTCAAGAAGAGCTGCGTGAAGCGAAGAGCGAGCAACGTCGTATACAACAAAACCACGACCAAGAGATTCAAAAACTTGAGTCAATTGCTCCAGCGTGGATCACAGCGAACGACGCACTTGAAGTCCTAAGAGATCAAACAGATGCTGAGCTAGAAGATAGCCAAGCAGTAATGACTCAAATGCAGCAAGTGCTTGAAGACGAAAAGTCTCAAGCGGTAGCGAAAGATCAATTGGCGACGCGTCGTTCTGAACTTGAGCAAGAGATTGAACGCTTAGCTTCTCCGGGTGGCTCTAACGATCCTCGTTTGAAAGGTTTAGCGGATACGCTTGGTGGCGTTCTGCTTTCTGAAATCTACGATGACATCACGATTGGTGATGCGCCGTACTTCAGTGCGATGTACGGCCCAGCTCGTCACGCAATTGTGGTTTCTGATCTTGATGGTATTAAAGAGAAGCTGGTGGATCTTGATGATTGTCCAGAAGACCTTTACATCCTAGAAGGCGATGTCGATGCGTTTGATGACAGTTCATTTAATGCCGATGAGCTTGAAGGCGCAGTATGTGTTCAGCTGAACGATCGCCAAATGCGTTACTCACGTTTCCCTGAGATCCCACTGTTTGGCCGTGCGGCTCGTGAACAACGTCTAGAGAAATTGCGCGAAGAGCGTGATGTTGTTGTTGAGAACCACGCGAAAGCCGCGTTTGACTCTCAAAAGCTGAATCGCCTATATCAAGCATTCAACAGCTTTGTTGCGAAGCACCTGCACGTTGCGTTTAACGCAGACCCAGAACAAGCACTTGCTGCGATTCGTGATAAGCGTAATCAAATTGTTCGTTCTCTGGCTGAGCTTAACTCTAAAGAGCAGCAGCAACGTAGCCAGCTTCTACAAAGCAAGCAGGCACTCGGTGCGCTAGATAAATTAGCACCTATGGTTCGTATTTTAGAAGACGAAACATTGGCTGAGCGCTTAGCTGAATTAGAAGCGCAACTAGAGCGTTTAAGTGAAGCTAAGTCTTACTTGAATAAGCACGGCAAATCGCTTACTTCTCTAGAGCAAATCGTATCTGCACTAGACGCTGACCCAGAGCAATTCGAAGCTTTGGAAGCAGAGTATCGTCAAGCAGACAACGCGCTACAAACGCTAAAAGGCAAAGTGTTCGCACTGTCTGATCTGATTGAGCGTCGTCATTACTTTGCTTACGCGGATTCTGTTGATTTGCTTAATAAGAGCAGTGAACTGAGCGAGCAACTGAAAGCGAAGTTGGTTCAAGCTGAACAAGCAAGAACCAAAGGCCGCGATGGCTTGAAGCAAGCTCGCGAACAGATGAACCAATACAACCAAGTATTGGCGGCACTGAAGAGCTCACATCAAACGAAGCAAGAAACGGTTCAAGAGTTCAAACAAGAGCTACAAGAGTTCGGCGTAAACGCTGACGAAGGCGCTGAAGAGCGTGCTGTACGTCGTCGTGACGAGCTTCAAGAGCGTCTGCACACATCTCGCAGCCGTAAGAGTGAATACGAGCGTACGATTACGTCAACTGAACTTGAGATGAAAGCACTGGCTAAGCGTCTTAAGAAAGTTCAAAAAGAGTACACCGAGCTTCGTACTTTCGTTGTTGCAGCGAAAGCGGGTTGGTGTTCAGTACTTCGCTTAGCTCGTGAAAATGATGTTGAACGTCGTCTTCATAAGCGTGAACTGGCTTACCTAACGGCGGGCGAGCTTCGTTCTATGTCGGATAAATCACTGGGTGCTTTACGTCTAGCTGTAGCTGACAATGACGACCTACGTGATTCGCTGCGTCTATCTGAAGACAACGCACATCCAGAGCGTAAGGTTCTGTTCTACATTGCGGTTTATCAACACCTTCGCGAGCGTATTCGCCAAGACATCATTCATACGGATGATCCGGTTGAAGCAATCGAAGAGATGGAAGTTGAGCTCGCTCGATTAACAGAAGAACTGACGCAGCGTGAAAACCGCTTGGCGATCAGCTCTGAGTCGGTAGCAAGTATCATCAAGAAAACGATTCAGCGCGAGCAGAACCGTATTCGAATGCTGAACCAAGGGCTGTCGAACATCTACTTTGGTCAGGTTAAGGGCGTACGTCTGAACGTTAAGATTCGTGAAAGCCACGAGATCTTGCTATCAGGGCTAGCGACTCAGCAAGAGGAACACAAAGACTTGTTTGAATCAACACGCTTTACCTTCTCAGAAGCGATGGCGAAGTTGTTCCAACGTGTTAACCCACATATCGATATGGGTCAACGTTCTCCACAAGTTCTAGGTGAAGAGTTACTGGATTACCGCAACTACCTAGAATTAAGTGTTGAAGTTAACCGTGGTTCAGACGGTTGGTTACAAGCGGAATCGGGCGCACTGTCTACGGGTGAAGCGATCGGTACTGGTCAGTCTATCCTACTGATGGTTGTTCAGAGCTGGGAAGAAGAGTCTCGTCGACTTCGTAGCAAAGACATCGTTCCATGTCGTTTGTTGTTCCTTGATGAAGCAGCTCGTCTGGATGCGAAATCTATCTCTACCTTGTTCGAACTGTGTGACCGTTTAGGTATGCAACTTTTGATTGCAGCACCAGAGAACATTAGCCCTGAGAAAGGCACAACCTACAAACTGGTTCGTAAGGTCTTTAAAGATCACGAGCACGTACATGTTGTTGGCCTGCGCGGTTTTGCTCAAAACAAACCGGCATCCCCAGTTCAAGAGCTTATTGAAGAAGCTGAGCAATAACCTTGATAGCCGAGTCATAGCCTTGATAGCCGAGCAATAAGCTTGATAACTGAGTTATAAGCTCGAAAGCGACTCAATGATATTTGTACAAAGCCCCTAATCAATAGGGGCTTTTTTGTATCTTGAATCTAATTTCTTACTTCTACAGCAGAACCCCTCCCGCTTAATCCTTTCGTCGACACTGATAAGACCACTAATACATTATGGTTATTATCAATGGAACTTGTTTGAGGTCACACGCACAAAACCACAAATAATGTATGGTAATGACATAGATTTAATAATATTAATAATATTGTATTACTTAAATTTTAATTATTGATAACTCGCGTGTGCGAAAGGTAAAGGTAGGACTTAGGTATGATTCAAATCGTGATTGATGGGAAATATCGAATCGTCGAGCAAGGACAAACCGTTCTTGAAGCGGCAAAAACATGTGGTTTGGAAATCCCATCTTTATGTGGTTTGAACAAAACAGCGGATAAAGTGCCGTGTGATTTGTGTGTCGTTGAAGTTGATGGCGTTGGTGTTACTCGCTCTTGTGAGCTTGAAGTGTCTAATGGGTTGAATATTACCACTCAGTCAAAACAGTTAACGAATCATCGACAAGAAGCGTTGAATCGCATTATGACCGATCACTATGCTGACTGTGAGGCGCCATGCCAAACAGCCTGTCCTGCTGGGGTCGACATCCAATCTTACCTGCACCATATTGCTCAAAATGATCACATCAAAGCGATTGAAGTGATCAAAAAGACATTACCAATGCCGCTTTCAATTGGTCGTGTGTGTCCTGCTTTCTGTGAAACCGAATGTCGTCGTAACTTGGTTGATGAATCCATTGCGATTCGCCAACTCAAACGACACGCTGCCGACGCGGATTTAGCGACTCAAGAGAGCTACATGCCAGCTAAGAAACCAATCAAAGGCAAGAGTATTGCGATTGTTGGTAGTGGCCCCGGTGGGCTTACGGCAGGTTATTACCTATCTAACGAAGGCTATGATGTCAGTGTCTATGAGTCGATGCCGCAAGCGGGTGGTTGGCTGCGTTACGGTATCCCTGAATATCGCTTACCTAAGTCGATTCTAGATAAAGAAATCGAGTTGATGTGTCGCAACGGAATGGTGGTTGAGTGCGGTAAAAAACTCGGTGTTGATTTTACACTATCTGATTTAAGTAACGATTTTGATGCGGTTTGTTTAGCCGTTGGTGCATCGCAAGCGGTCGAGATGAATTACCCGGGTAGCGAACTCGGAGGTTGTTATTTGGGTGTCGATTATCTGAAAGATTACGTGACCGACCAGCAGTACGTCACTGGTAAAAAGGTTGCCGTGATCGGTGGCGGTAATACAGCGATTGACTGTGCTCGAACCGCAGTTCGTGATGGCGCGGATACTACGCTGATTTATCGTCGTACTCGAGATGAGATGCCAGCAGAAGATTACGAAATCGAAGAAGCTGAACATGAGGGTGTGAAGTTCCACTTCTTAACCAACCCTGCAGAAAACATAGCCGATGAAAATGGTCATGTATCAGAAATACGATTAGAACGAATGGCTTTGGGTCCTGCTGATGCTTCAGGCCGCCGCAGCCCTAAACCAACTGGCGAGTTCTTTGTTGAAGCGTTTGATACGGTTATTGCTGCCGTGTCGCAAAAGCCTGATCTGAGCTTTATGGACAATGAAGCGATTGATATTCCTCTTACTCGTTGGAATACCGCAGATGCTGATCCACAAACCATGCATACCGGAACCGGAAATATTTTCAGTATTGGTGATTTCCGACGCGGCCCTGCAACCGCAGTCGAAGCTGTGGGGGATGGGCGTATTGCTGCACAAGCGATCGATCGCTTCTTCCATGGTGATATGGACAATATTCCAGCCAAACCGTTTAACTCAAGAAAGCACAAACAGCTCAAAGCGGTGGATCCTGAGCAATACCAGTCGATACAACGCATGGCTCGTAAGATCATGCCAGAACTAACGCCCGAGCAGCGTGAACAAAGCTTTGATGAAGTAGAAACAGGGTTTGAGAATGCTGATGCAATAGCGGAAGCTGCAAGATGTCTAGAGTGTGGCTGCCAAGCCAATACCGATTGCGACCTACGAGACTACTCGACCGAATACAAAGCAACGCAAACGCATCCAGAGTACAAAATCGATGTGGCTTCGAATGAGAGTTGGCAGGCGATTCGTGCTGAAGAAGCGAAGGTCGGGTTAACAAGGCAAAAATTTTCGGTCGATGACAGTTCTGAGTTCATTATCTTTGACGCCAACCGCTGTATTAGTTGTGGCCAGTGTATTCAAGCATGTCGAGAACAGAATGTTCATGGCGTTCTAAGCTTCATGAATCAATCGGATGGCAAACCTGCATCAAGACCTGAATGTCGCCCTAACTTTGGGGCAGATAAGACCTTAATGGGCGACTCAAACTGCGTTCAATGTGGATCGTGTATTCAGGTGTGTCCAACCGGTGCAATGGTGGATGCTCGCGACAGAAAGCAGGGAGACACAGACGTACTCAAGAAAGTCGATACCATCTGCACCTATTGCGGTGTCGGCTGCAAGCTAACCATGCATATCGATGAGCAGAAAAACAAAATCCGCTATATCGAGGGCGGTGATTCTCCGGTCAACGAGGGCATGCTGTGTGTTAAGGGACGTTTCGGTTTCGACTTCGTCGGCAGTGATGCCCGCCTTACAACACCGTTAATTCGTAAAGATGGCTGGTTACAACCTGCAAGTTGGGATGAGGCAGTTAAGCTTATTGCCGAGAAGTTTACTGCGATTAAGCAAGGCTTTGGCAGTAACGCTTTAGCGGGGTTCTCGTCGGCGAAAACCACCAATGAAGATAACTATGCCTTCCAAAAATTCATACGTCGTGAACTCGGTACCAATAACGTCGATCACTGTGCGCGCCTTTGTCACGCATCTACTGTTACTGGTTTAGAGGCTTCGCTGGGCAGCGGGGCGATGACCAATGATATTCCAAGTATCAAGCACTCAGATGTGATCTTTATTATCGGTTCAGACACGACTTCAGCACACCCAATTATTGGCTCGCACATCAAGCAAGCGGTGAGGCATGGTGGAGCACGATTGATCGTTGCTGATCCAAAACGAATCGATATTGCTGACCATGCTGAGCTTTACTTAGCGCACCGACCGGGTACTGATGTAATGTTGATCAATGGTGTGATGCAGCAAATCATCAAACACGGTTGGTACGACCAAGAGTATATCGAAGACCGTGTGGATGGCTTTGATACCTTGCTTCAAGAGGTAATGTCACCAAGTTATTCACTAGACAAAGTGGAGCTGGTAACTGGCGTTAAAGCGGAAGACATCTTCGCAATGGCGCGATTGATTGGTACTGCAGAGCGTACAGCGGTGTACTACTCGATGGGCATTACGCAACATACCACTGGTCACGATAACGTTCGATCAATCGCTAACCTACAGCTCTTGTGTGGCAATATCGGAATTGAAGGCGGCGGTATCAACCCATTACGTGGTCAATCCAATGTTCAGGGTGCGTGTGACATGGGCGCATTGCCAAATAACCTTCCGGGTTATCAGAAAGTGTACAACCCAATGGTTCGTCAAAAATTCGCGATGGAGTGGGGTGTTTCTGACCTACCGGCTGAAACAGGCTTAACGTTGACCGAAATTATTGATGGAGCGTGTCATCGAGATGTTCGTGGTCTGTACGTAATGGGCGAGAACCCAGTGCTGAGTGACCCGAACCAAGCGCATGTGATTGAAGGTCTTGAAGCGTTAGATTTCCTCGTGGTTCAAGATATTTTCTTAACCGAAACCGCTCAATATGCCGATGTGGTGCTACCGTCTTGCTCGTTTGCTGAGAAGTCTGGTCATTTTACTAATACCGAGCGTCGTGTTCAGCGTATTAACCCGGCGGTATTGCCTCCAGGTGAAGCGAAAGAAGATTGGGTGATTATCCAAATGTTGGCTAATGCGATGGGCGGCAATTGGGAATATGACTCGGTTGCGGACATTACCAATGAGATTGCTCGCGTCACGCCACAATATGGTGGTTTACGTTGGGAAAACATCACGGTTAATGGCGTGCAATGGCCAAGCAATAAAAACAATCCTGATGGCACTCGTATTATGCACCAGACTCAGTTCACTCGTGGACGTGGTCAGATGGAAGCGATTCCGTTTCGATATGCAGCAGAGCTTCCGGATGAAGAGTATCCGTTAGTATTAACGACTGGGCGTATTCTAGAGCAGTTTCATACCGGAACCATGACGCGTAAAACTAAAGGGCTGGATAACTTAGCTGGGCCACGTGCCATGGTGAGTGTTCATGATGCTGAAGCGTTAGGGATCTCGAATGGTCAGATGCTTAAAGTCTCAACACGTCGTGGTGAAATTGAAATCGCGGCTTTTGTAACCAAGCGAATGCAGAAAGGTGTGGTGTTTATTCCCTTCCATTTCGTGGAGTCTCCTGTGAACCGTTTGACGACAACGGCGACCGATCCGCATGCCAAGATCCCTGAGTTTAAGGTTGCGGCAGTGCGCATTGATCCGATTCGTGAGCCTGAAATTGAAGCGACAGAGGCTTAGCCCAATTCGTTAACAAATGGCAGATACTAAAAAGCCGCGTAACTCTCAGAGTTATGCGGCTTATTTATTGAGCTCTATTAGGTATCAAGTGACCTAGTTAGCAAATAGCTCAGTTCGGAACAATCTCGTTACCGTGAACACCGAATTGCTTAGCTGCGTATGCCACGCGCTCTGCAGGTTTCGGGTATTCAGCCGGCGTACCAAGGTTCTCAATATGGTGCAATCGAGGAAGCAGACCAGCACCGTTCGCGATTTGGATAGCCAAACCTGGACGTGCGTTAAGCTCAAGTACCATTGGGCCTTCTTCTTGGTCTAGAACCATGTCAGTACCCATGTAGCCAAGCCCCGTCATTTCCCAAGCGCTTGATGCCAGTGTTAGCAGTTTTTCCCAATGCGGCACTTGAAGTAGCGCCAACTCTTTACCCGTATCTGGGTGGTGAGTGACTGGGTGGTCAAACTGAACCGCACGAACGGCTTTACCCGTCGCAATACAAATACCTACACCTACAGCCCCTTGGTGCAAGTTAGCCTTGCCGTCTGAAGCTGAAGTAGATAAGCGCATCATCGCCATAACAGGGTAGCCCTTGAATACGATGATTCGTACATCTGGCACACCTTCGTAACTGAAGCCATCGAAACACTCATCAAACTTAATGAGGTTTTCAACTACCGCTACATCGTTCTTACCACCAAGTGAGAAAAGGCCTGCAAGAGCGTTACTGATGTGACGCTCTACGTCTTCTTCATTGATAGTCGAACCTGATGGCTTGGTATAAACCCCATCCTTGTGAGATGTCACAACAAGGATGCCTTTACCACCACTACCTTGAGCTGGCTTGATTACGAAACCCGGCCACTCTTTTACCATCTTGTGGATTGTTTTTACTTCAGCTTGGTGACCGATAACGCCAATCAGCTTTGGCACCGTAGCGCCAGCCTGTTCAGCGATGATCTTAGTCTTAAGCTTGTCATCAACGAGTGGATACTTGGAACGATCATTGTAGCGACCAATGTAACTATGGTTACGCTTGTTCATTCCCATTATGCCTTTGTCTTTCAACCTAAACGGTGAAGTAAACTGATCAAACATAACTTAGTCCTCTGCTAGCGGTTTAAAGCGACGAAGCTCAGTTAGACGGTAGCCTGTGTAGTTACCTAGTAGCAAGATGGTCGCTAGAATAACAAGCTGTAAACCAATAAAGTTAAACGTTAAGTGCTGAATGAACGGGTTAGTCATGCCTAAGTAAACAAGAACCGCAGTGAATAGAGAACCACCACCTTGTAGCATTACTTCTTTCGCGCCTTCTTCTTCCCATAGGATAGACATACGTTCGATAGTCCAAGATAGGATGATCATTGGGAAGAACGTAATCGATAGACCTTCAGTCAGACCGACTTTAAACGCGACCACGGTAAACACGGAGATAATCATGATTACCGTAATGATTACGGCGGATATCCTGGCTACCAGTAGCAAGTTGAGTTTGGATAAGTAACTTCGAATAATAAGACCCGTACCGACGATCAGTAGGAAGCCAACAATACCCGTTACCAGTTGTGTTTGAACAAAGGCCACCGCAATCAGAACTGGCATGAACGTACCAGACGTTTTCAAACCGATGATGACACGCAAGAACACAACAATAAGTGCACCGATAGGAATCAGCATGATGGTTTTGAACATCGCTTGCTCTTCTAGCGGTAGGCTGTGAATTGAAAGGTTTAACAGTTGATCAGCAGAGACTTTGCTATTAGTTGCTTCAGTAGGAGTAACCTCCTGCGCAATCATAGAGAAGTGAACTTTACTGTTCTGACCGCCAACCACATCCAGTAGAGAAACGTTTGATTCATCCCAAATAAGCAGATTTGGCTGAACTTGTTGTTCACTTGATTCTGGAGAGAATAGAACCCATTGGTCGTGATCCCAGATCTGGTTCATTTGCTGAATAGATTGACGACGACGTCCATCTTCTAGCTCGATAACGCCAACGACTTTATTGTGGATGTTTGCTGCTGAAAGTAGCTTATGTGTCGCTTCAACTTTGCTCATGTTATTCAGAATCAGCGCTGAGTTTTGGCTGTCTGGGTCATTAAGCGTTTTGATAAGTTCGCGAGTGAAAGTGATGTTGTCTGCTGAGCGTTTAGTTGCTCTGTCAATCAATGCCAACGCAGCAGCTTCTTCAGGACCATCAAAGCTTGGTTGTGTGATTTCGCCTTCTGGTGGTATAGCATCAACTTTCGCTTGGTTATCGACTAGGAATTGAGTCTTATAGTAGATAGTTTGAGGGCCATCAGCATGGCGAATAGACCACTCTGCACGGCGACCTGATTCTGTGTTCAAGTAAGAGATACCGTAACCTGGTGACGAAGCTGATTCACCAATAAGTGTGTAATTAGACTGAGTGTGAGGAGCTGCTAGTGAAACTTTTGCTTCTTTGCCTACTGCGTTGAACTCGATGCGAGCTTCAACGTCCCAAACCTGTCTGGTTTCCCCTGGAGTCCAAGGTACACCGTAGGTCGTATGTCTGAACATACTCAGTGTTATACCTGCCACAATAAGCAGGAATATAGAGATATAAAATGGAATTCTTGACGTCATAGCTTACCCTACTATTGTTATTTAACTTCCGTTTGTACGTACTTTTTACTTACATCTACTAGCGCTATGTCTTTGATAAATTCGCGCCCTAGTAACACAGGGTGACTCATTTGAGAGCGATCCGCCAATGTAAATTGCGCTTTTTCATGGATTTTTCCAACTTTCACCCATAATTCGATCACAGCTCGACGTTCTGCTTGATCATTGGTTGATTGACGGATTTTTACATAACGTACAACAGGCGCTTCAATCCATTTCTGGTCTTCTTTAGCTTGGGCTTTGTCGTCTAGGTGAAATTTAACCCAGTTCTTGCCGTTACGTTCGAATTCTTTGATATCGACAGCGTTTAAAGAAGAGGTGGTTGCACCTGTATCAACACGAGCATCAAAGCTTTGCTTGATAGAGTCGATAAACACTTTTTCGATGCCGCCAAGGATAGTCGGTTGTGATATAGGAGCGATAGGAGCAACGGCAATAGCGACCGGTTCCTCTTCCTCTAGCTCTTCAATAACCTTGTGTTCCATGCTCGTTAGATGGGTATCTAATTGACTAGAAAGGGTAGTAATTTCGTCTTCTAAGCTTTCAATATAGTCACTTTGATTGCTTAGTTGCAGTTCAAGATTTTGAACCTTATTTGCGATGTTTGTCTCTGAGCGGGAAATAGCGTCGAGAGTTTCTTGGTGGTAGGTAGCACCATTTGTAAGAGTACAACCAGAGAGCAAACCAACCGCCACAATAGGCGATAATCGCTTAAACATAAAAAAACCTTTGAGAATTAGAGAATAGTTCAGACCATTTAGAAGTTTAGCCCACAAAAAAGGATGCGTGAAGCATCCTATTGTAAGAGTCTGGTCATATTGAATCGCAATGTGAGCGCTACGCCAATTATTGCTATTTGGAATAGCTCACTTATTAAACATAAGTCAATTTTTGTTCAATTCTTAAGCTAAGGAAGCAAGGTTCACCGCGAAATTAACAGTGGCTTTTTGACCATGCAAGCAATTGTTTTGCTGCCTTAATAGGCTTGTGCTTTATTTACTCAATATGCCACTGCTTTGTGGGCAGTAAATCTATGGCTTTGTTGCTACCAGAATCGCACGTCTCGGTGCAGGGTGACCTTCAACCGTTTTACTTGGATCGTTCGGATCGAGGTAATCTGGAAGAGAGTTGTGTGTCATCCATTCTGTGGTGCGTTGTTCACCAATTGTCGTGACATTTTCGTCAACGATTCGTACGTCTTCAAAACCAACTTGTTCTAGCCAGCGTTTCAGTGCGCGAGCTGAAGGGAAGAAGTAGACGTTTCTCATTTGCGCGTAACGGTCAACCGGAACTAATACTGCGTTCTCATCGCCTTCAATCACCAAGGTTTCAAGAACCAGTTCACCGCCAGACACCAATTGGTCTTTCAGTTGAATCAAGTGGTCCAGTGGTGAACGACGATGGTAAAGCACGCCCATGCTGAATACCGTGTCGTAGGCTTCTAGCTTTGGGAGCTGCTCAATACCTAGAGGTAATAGGTGAGCTCGTTGGTCATCGCCCATCAACTTACGAATTGCTTCAAACTGAACCAAGAATAGGTGGGAAGGATCGATACCAACCGTTAAGCGAGCACCTTCACCCAGCATGCGCCACATGTGGTAACCATTGCCACAACCTACATCGAGAACCGAACGGTTTTTTAATGGAGATATATGTGGAAGCACACGATCCCATTTCCAGTCACTGCGCCACTCTGTATCGATATGGATGTCGTGAACCGTATAAGGACCTTTTCTCCACGGGTGGAAAGTCTTCAATAAGCTTTCTAGCTTTTTCAGTTCGCCTGTGTGGTAGGGCGTAGAACTACCAATCGTCACTGAATTTTTCAGGTCAACTTGATCTGGCACGTCTTGTGGAATCTTGTTTAGTGCACGTAGCCAGCGGTCAAAGTCACCGTGCTCTGCATTTTGCCAATCGGTCAGTTGCTGTGGCAGGACATTTAGCCACGGCTGAAGGCGAGTATCTTGGGCAATAAGTTGATAAAAATTGGCAAAATTAAACATAGGTTTTCACTGAGTTGGTGGTGTAGAAATTAAATTTGTCACTCCATTAAGAGTGTGGACAAACATGCTAGGGAATCTCGTTTATCGTGTTTGATAAGAGATCCCCAATTCGTTTGTTCCTCGCTCTTGAGGATGACATTTTAGTACGTGCTAACGGTGTCGCGACGGTTACGTAATCTAAAATGTTTACTTTATCGCGAACATTGAACCAAAGTTGAAACATTGGAACCAGACTTCGCTGCTTGAGAAGCCAATCTTATCAAATCGCTCTCTGTGAACAGGGATCGAATCCGGGCGCATCACGTTTTCAATTGCGCTACGTTTCTGACTTACTTCTAGCTCGCTGTACCCGTTAGCACGTTTGAAATCATGGTGCAGGTCGATAAGCAGTTCATTTGAGCTTTCATCTTCGAATACGTATTTTTCTGACAGGATTAAGATCCCGCCTGGGCGCAAGCCAGCATGAATTTTCTCAAGCAGAGCGTATCGATCGTCTGGAGAAAGAAATTGCAGCGTAAAGTTAAGCACCACAACAGAAGCGTCTTTGATTTCCACTTCACGGATGTCGGCTTCAATCACTTCTACCGGTGTGTCACTGCGGTAAGCATTAACGTGCAATTTGCAGCGCTCAACCATGGCTTCTGAAT
The DNA here is from genome assembly GCF_041470505.1 of Vibrio sp. 10N.261.55.C5. Taxonomy (NCBI): domain Bacteria; kingdom Pseudomonadati; phylum Pseudomonadota; class Gammaproteobacteria; order Vibrionales; family Vibrionaceae; genus Vibrio; species Vibrio sp. 10N.261.55.C5. The sequence continues at coordinate 203,539 of NZ_JBFRMS010000012.1, read as the reverse complement.
TATCGATCGCGAAAATCGTGCAGCCTTCTTGCTGAATGTGACGACGCATAGAAAGTGTCGCAGCACCAAGCGAGCAGCCAAGGTCGTAAATATTTGAGTGTGGCTTTACAAAGCGCTCAGCCAGCATGCCGATTGCAGAGATGATATTGCTATAGCCAGGCACCGAACGTTGAATCATATCCGGAAATACTTCAGCAACCCTTGCATCAAAGGTGAAGTCTCCAATTTTATCAATAGGAGCGGAAAAGATATTGTCTGTGTTGCTCATAGCATTTTCTCTCGACAGTCAGCGTAATTGGCACAAAATTCGTACCAAATAAAAGGGGGCGTATTTTACGTAAAAAAAACGCCACTGTCACGAAAACTGAGATTTAGCTCAAGGTTCGAAGCTACTTACAAGTGAGAGGTTAAAACATCGAGATTTGGTGATTGCCTTTTTGAGCTGGAAACTGAGCCAGTTCGGGCAGTAATAATGATGTATTTTCAGAGACTTGCTTTTGTAGCCTCTTATAAATAGCAATCGCAAGTTCAGGTGCGTGGTTATTGTCTGGGGTGTGGATCATTAAATAGGGCTGCTTGCCTTCATTAAGCCAGTTTGGGATTTTGGCAAACCAAGGCTTAAAAAACTCAATATTAGGTTCTTGGTCTGGGTGACCAATAAATCGAATCATCGGGTTATTGGCGGTAGCAATTGCATGAACAGGAACACGCGGTTTTTTCTGATGCGCATCGATCACCGCTTCTGTGGTGGGTGGCGCAGAGAAAACGGGGCGGCTGTCCATAATGATGCGATTGATGCCTTCCTCAACCAGCCATTGGTTGAAGCGTTTTTCCGCATCGCCCTTATCAAAGAAACCTAAGTGTCGAACTTCGACGCCAAGCTGCATATCTTTTGGGAATAAGGTGCAAAACTTTTGTAGGGCAGGCAGCATGCTGGGCTCAAAACTGTGCGGCAGCTGAATCGTCCATTGACCAATACGGTCATGCAGTGGCGACATCGTCATCAAGAACTCTTTGAGTTCGGCTTGGCAGTGTCTCAGTTGTTGCTGGTGGGTGATGAATTTGGGCAATTTGAAGGTGAACTTGAAATCATCGTGACTGGCGGCTTTCCAATTGTGAACGGTAGACATACTTGGCGTAGCGTAAAAGGTGGTGTTGCCCTCAACGGTATGGAAAACTTGGGTGTATTTTTCCAAGCGTTCGGCAGGCTTGGTGCCTTTACCGTAGAACTGACTTTGCCACTCAGAATGAGACCACATAGTTAATCCAAGTCTTAGAGGTAAAGTTTCTGTTGTTATTACACGATTATCCATCTATTACACCGTTATCCATCACGCCATCAGTCATTACAAAAAGTTTTTGGGTTGAAACGAAAATCTACTTTACGAGAGTTTTGCTGATTAAGGTACTTTCGAGATATAATTATCGCAATTTTTTCGGTTTTGATGAATCTTTGCGCACTTGATGGGCTAAAAAGCAGCAAAGCCAGATAAAACACAATAAATTCGAATGTGGAAGGTCGATTTTAAGCGAGTTTCCGCGTATAAATGTTCCTTTGCTCTGTTGTGTGGAATGACCACTGACAGCTTGGAAATTAGTAAATAATTAAGAGATTGGGAAATTCATTATGCGTACCCATTACTGTGGTAACCTGAACAAGTCCCTGGCGGGACAAACTGTAGAATTGTGCGGCTGGGTAAACCGTCGCCGTGATTTAGGCGGTCTTATCTTTATTGATATGCGTGATCGTGAAGGCATCGTTCAGGTTGTTGTCGATCCAGATATGAAAGATATCTTCCCGATCGCTAACCAACTGCGTAATGAATTCTGTATCAAGTTTACTGGTGAAGTACGTGTTCGCCCGGACAGCCAAGTAAATAAAGACATGGCTACTGGTGAAGTAGAACTTTACGCGACCGGTCTAGAGATCATCAACCGTTCAGAAGCGCTTCCACTAGACTTCAACCAAACGAACTCTGAAGAGCAGCGTCTTAAGTACCGTTACATCGATCTTCGTCGTCCAGAAATGAGCGACCGTATCAAGCTTCGTGCACGTGCTTCTAGCTTCGTTCGTCGTTTCCTTGATGAGAACCTGTTCCTAGACATCGAAACGCCAGTACTAACGAAAGCGACACCAGAAGGTGCTCGTGACTACCTAGTACCAAGCCGTGTTCACAAAGGTAGCTTCTACGCACTTCCTCAATCTCCTCAGCTGTTCAAGCAACTGCTGATGATGTCTGGTTTTGACCGTTACTACCAAATCGTTAAATGTTTCCGTGATGAAGATTTACGTGCTGACCGTCAGCCTGAATTTACTCAAATCGATATCGAAACATCTTTCATGACTTCTCAAGAAGTACGTAACGTGACTGAGAAGCTTGTTCACGATATGTGGAAAGAACTTCTAGATGTTGAACTAGGTCAATTCCCAGTAATGCCTTTCTCTGAAGCGATTCGTCGTTTCGGTTCTGATAAGCCAGATCTACGTAACCCACTAGAGCTAGTTGACGTTGCTGACTTGGTTAAAGATGTTGAATTCAAGGTATTCTCTGGCCCAGCTAACGACGAAAAAGGTCGCGTAGCAGTTATCCGTGTTCCAGGTGGTGCTAAGCTAACTCGTAAGCAAATCGACGGCTACGCTGAACACGTAAACATCTACGGCGCGAAAGGCCTAGCTTGGATGAAGGTTAACGACCGTGCTGCAGGCATGGAAGGTATTCAATCTCCAGTTGCTAAATTCCTAAGCGAAGACGTAATCAACGGTATTCTAGATCGTACTCAAGCTGAATCTGGCGATATCATTCTGTTCGGCGCAGACAAAGCGGGCATCGTTGCTGAAGCAATGGGCGCACTTCGTCTTAAACTAGGTACGGATCTAGAGCTAACAGACACATCTGCATGGGCTCCACTGTGGGTTGTTGACTTCCCAATGTTCGAAGAAGACGGCGAAGGTAACCTACACGCAATGCACCACCCATTCACATCACCACTAGGTGTGAACGCGGAAGAGCTAAAAGCGAACCCAGCAGCAGCAAATTCTGATGCATACGACATGGTAATCAACGGCTACGAAGTAGGCGGCGGTTCTGTACGTATCCACAACGCAGAAATGCAAACAGCGGTATTTGGTATCCTAGGTATCGAAGCACAAGAGCAACAAGAGAAGTTCGGCTTCCTACTTGAAGCGCTTAAGTACGGCACGCCACCGCACGCTGGTCTAGCATTCGGTCTTGACCGTCTAGCAATGCTGCTTTGTGGTACTGAGAACATCCGTGACGTTATCGCATTTCCGAAAACAACAGCTGCAGCATGTCTGTTAACAGACGCGCCAAGCCTAGCAAACCCAGCATCACTGGAAGAGCTAGCAATCGCTGTTAACTTAGCTAAGAAAGAAGACTAATCAAACGATTAAGCTCAGCTTTCTAATCAAGCAGTGAGTTTTCGATAGAGCTTAAGTCTTAGATAGCACTTTAGCTTTCAACAAAACTTAGTTTTTGATAGAACTTTTTCTTTCGCAGAACAACGAAATGCCCGTTAATTTGACGGGCATTTTTTTTTGCGTCCGATATACTAAGCTCATAAAGCATGTATAAATAATCAGTATTTGAAGTTATGTCTATTATCTTAGGGATTGACCCTGGCTCTCGCATTACCGGCTATGGCGTGATTCGTCAAAATGGTCGCCATCTATATTACTTAGGTAGCGGTTGTATTCGCACGTCAGAAAAAGAATTGCCGGGTCGCTTAAAGCAGATCTATGCCGGTGTGAGCGAAATCATCACCCAGTTCCAGCCTGACGTATTCGCGATCGAACAAGTGTTCATGGCGAAGAATGCTGATTCAGCACTTAAACTTGGTCAAGCGCGTGGTAGTGCGATAGTGGCTGCGGTGAATGCAGACTTGCCTGTACATGAATACGCGGCTCGTTTAATTAAGCAAGCGGTGACGGGTAATGGTGGTGCGGACAAGTCTATGGTTCAGAACATGGTGATGAGCATGCTTAAGTTACCCGCTAAACCACAGGCCGATGCTGCCGATGCTCTAGGCGTAGCGATCACTCACGCTAACACCAATAAAACTTTGATAGCGCTTGCGGGTAAAGCAACAGGTGCAAGAAAAGGGCGTTACCGATAACCTAGGCTATGGCGTTTCTGAAGCCAGAATCATTCGGTTTCTCAAGCTAAGCAAGCTTAAATAAATCATCCCAATAAACACAAAGAACTGGATAAGCATCCAGTTCTTTTATATTCTGTCCCTCAAATTATATTCCATCAAGAGAGTGAATTGTGATCGGACGTCTACGCGGTACATTAATAGAAAAACAGCCACCAGAATTACTAATCGAAGTGAGTGGTGTTGGTTATGAAGTTCAAATGCCAATGAGCTGTTTTTACGAATTACCAAACGTGGGCGAAGAGGCAATCATCTACACGCACTTTGTTGTACGTGAAGATGCGCAGCTACTTTATGGTTTTAACACGGTTAAAGAGCGTGCGCTGTTCCGTGAAGTGATCAAAGCGAACGGTGTGGGCCCTAAGCTAGGCCTTGGCATTCTTTCAGGCATGACGGCTAGCCAGTTTGTTCAAAGTGTTGAACGTGAAGATATCTCGACGCTGGTTAAACTTCCGGGTGTGGGTAAGAAAACCGCTGAACGTCTGGTTGTTGAAATGAAAGACCGCCTGAAAGGGTGGGGCGCGGGTGACTTGTTTACTCCAGCGACAGATGCAGCTCCGATTGATTCTATGCCAACCGTTCACGACGCGGAAGAAGAAGCGGTAAGTGCGCTACTTGCATTAGGCTACAAGCCGACTCAAGCTTCCAAGGTGGTTTCTCAAGTGGCTAAAGATGGCATGACCAGCGAACAGTTGATTCGCGAAGCTCTGAAATCGATGGTTTAATACCCAATATACTTGTTCGACAAAATAGACTCATTCACTTTGCCTTTACACAGAGTCAAGAAGCGCAGAGTCAACAAGAGCATAGTTAGGAATAGCAGAATTTATGATTGAAGCCGATCGCCTTATTGCACCGGATAACCCAGTATTCAAAGATGAAGATGTCATTGATCGTGCAATACGCCCTAAAGCACTGGCTGACTATCAAGGTCAGGATCACGTTCGTGGCCAGATGGAGATTTTCATCAAAGCGGCACAACTGCGTAACGAGGCGCTCGACCATCTGTTGATATTTGGCCCTCCAGGCTTGGGTAAAACCACGTTGGCGAACATTGTTGCCAATGAGATGGATGTCAACATTCGTACGACTTCAGGCCCTGTTCTAGAAAAAGCAGGCGACCTAGCGGCGTTACTGACCAATCTCGAAGAAAATGATGTCCTGTTCATTGATGAGATTCACCGTTTAAGCCCTGTGGTTGAAGAGGTGTTGTACCCTGCAATGGAAGACTACCAATTAGATATCATGATTGGTGAAGGCCCAGCGGCACGCTCTATCAAGATTGACCTTCCTCCTTTTACTTTGATTGGCGCAACCACTCGTGCTGGCTCACTGACATCGCCGTTACGTGACCGTTTTGGTATTACTCAGCGTCTTGAGTACTACAAGGTTGAAGACCTACAAAACATCGTTCAGCGCAGTGCAGATTGCCTTGGTCTTTCTATGGAGTCCGAAGGGGCGCTAGAAGTTGCTCGCCGAGCTCGTGGTACGCCACGTATTGCTAACCGTCTACTGCGCCGTGTTCGTGATTATGCGGAAGTAAAAGGCGACGGGCATATTTGTCCGGAGGTTGCTGACAAAGCGCTAAACATGTTGGATGTCGATGCTAAAGGTTTCGACTACATGGATAGAAAGCTTCTGCTGGCGATTATGGAGAAGTTTGGTGGTGGTCCGGTAGGTATCGACAACATGGCTGCCGCGATTGGTGAAGAGAGAGACACTATTGAAGATGTGTTAGAACCTTACTTGATTCAACAAGGTTACCTACAAAGGACGCCAAGAGGTCGAATCGCGACCGACAGAGCGTATTTACACTTTGGAATAGATAAACCCTCCAATCGTTAAATTATTCATTTTTAAAGATCCCAGTTGCATAAGCGCTGGTTTTTTTTTGCTTTTTACTGAATAACAACTCTTTGAGCGAGTCGATAAAAAGATCGAAAAGGGAGCTTCAAAAATGGAAACTTTGATTTCAGGTTTGATTTAGATAACAGGAAATGAAATAAGTTGTCATATTTTTTGTTAATACTTTATAGGTAGTTGTAATTCGGATGTTGAGGTGGTGCTGAGCATTTGTCACAGATATCATGCGCTGTTATTAAGACAAGCATAATTGGTGTGATTTTAATCATAATTGTACAAAAATAACTCTAATTTGCTCAAATAAATTTGATACAAATCAACGCAGGGTTCTCCCATAAACCTTTTGAAACATACTGATTTTACCAGTAATATTAGCGCCAGCTATATTAGCTCATGCTTAACAATAATCTAACTATAACGGTACGTTTTTGCTACAAATTTCAATTTGTAATAACAATTACATAAATTGTTTTAACATGGATTTTTGCGGTGAATAATCACACAAGTGTCATTCAGCCGACACAAAGGAGTTACCATGATTGATGTTGTTGATCTGTCGCGATTGCAGTTTGCATTTACAGCGATGTATCACTTCCTATTTGTTCCACTGACTTTAGGTATGGCATTTCTACTTGCCATTATGGAGTCAGTTTATGTAATGACTGGCAAGCAAATTTACAAGGACATGACCAAGTTCTGGGGTAAATTGTTTGGTATTAACTTTGCTCTTGGTGTAGCGACAGGCTTAACCATGGAGTTCCAGTTTGGTACTAACTGGTCTTACTATTCTCACTATGTTGGCGACATTTTTGGTGCTCCGCTAGCTATCGAAGCGCTTGTTGCATTCTTCCTAGAGTCTACTTTTGTTGGCCTATTCTTCTTCGGTTGGGACAGACTGTCAAAGCGTCAGCACTTAGCGGTAACTTGGTTAGTAGCACTTGGCTCTAACTTCTCTGCGCTTTGGATCTTGGTAGCAAACGGCTGGATGCAAAACCCAGTGGGTGCGGAATTTAACTTTGAAACTATGCGTATGGAAATGGTGAGCTTCGCTGAAGTTGTACTAAACCCAGTAGCACAAGTTAAATTCGTACACACAGTAGCGTCTGGTTACACAACGGGTGCAATGTTCATCCTTGGTATCAGCTCATACTACATTCTTAAAGGTCGTGACCTTGCCTTTGCTCGTCGTTCTTTCGCGATTGCAGCGTCTTTCGGTATGGCGGCGATCTTGTCAGTAATCGTACTAGGTGATGAATCTGGTTACGAGCTTGGTGAAGTTCAAAAAGTGAAGCTCGCTGCTGTAGAAGCGGAATGGCACACTGAAGAAGCACCAGCAGCATTTACTGTTTTTGGTATTCCGAACCAAGAGACAATGAATACTGACTACGCAATTAAAATTCCTTACGTAATGGGTATCATCGCAACGCGTTCGCTTGATACTGAAGTAACGGGCCTACGTGACCTACGTGATGACCACGTTGATCGTATCCGTACTGGTATGTACGCGTACGAGCTGCTTGAAAAGCTACGTGCAGGCGATAAGTCTGAAGAAAACATGGCTGCGTTCGACGAAGTGAAAGGTGACCTAGGTTACGGCTTGCTTCTTAAGCGCTACACAGACGACGTTGTTGATGCAACTGAAGACCAAATCCAAATGGCTGCGGATGATTCTATCCCAACAGTTTGGCCTCTATTCTGGTCATTCCGTCTGATGGTTGCTTGTGGCTTCATCATGCTGTTTGTATTCGGTGCTGCGTTTGTTCAAACGTGTCGTCAGAAAATCGAACAGAAACCATGGGTACTTAAAGCTGCGCTATTCTCAATCCCACTTCCTTGGATTGCGATTGAAGCAGGTTGGTTCGTTGCTGAGTTTGGTCGTCAACCATGGGCGGTTGGTGAAATCCTACCGGTTAACGTTGCTGCATCAGCACTGACTATTGAACAGCTTTGGACTTCTCTATTCGCTATCCTGGCACTTTACACAGTGTTCTTGATTGCTGAAGTTTACCTAATGCTGAAATTCGCACGTAAAGGTCCAAGTAGCTTGAAGACAGGCCGTTACCACTTCGAACAAAACGATAACTCTGTTGAAGACAAAGTTAGCCGTTCAGTTGAAGTATAAGTGAGGGAATATTATGTTTGATTACGAAAGCTTACGACTTATTTGGTGGGTATTGATCGGTGTTCTACTGGTTGGTTTCGCCGTAACTGATGGCTTTGATATGGGTGTTGCCGCTCTGTCACCTGTTATCGGTAAGAGCGACACTGAACGTCGTATTATGCTAAACACGATTGCCCCTCACTGGGATGGTAACCAAGTTTGGCTTATCACTGCGGGTGGTGCATTGTTTGCTGCATGGCCACTGGTTTACGCGACGTCTTTCTCTGGTTTTTACTTCGCAATGTACGTAACGCTAGCTGCACTTTGGTTACGTCCACTTGCTCTTGACTACCGTTCAAAGATCGAAGATCCAAAATGGCGCAAAACTTGGGACTACGCACTTTGCTTTAGTGGCGCAGTACCACCAATCATTTTCGGTGTGGCATTTGGTAACCTACTACAAGGTGTTCCATTTGAACTGAACGAATTTATGATGTCTAAGTACCATGGTACGTTCTTCGCTCTGCTTAACCCATTTGCATTGCTTTGTGGTGTGTTGGCTCTGATGTTGTTCGTGATGCAAGGTGCAACATGGCTTCAAATGAAGACAACAGAAGCGCTGCACGCTCGTGCTCGTAACGTTGCTCAGATCACTGGCCTAATTGCTATTGCTCTATTCGTTATTGGTGGTTTCTGGGTTCAATCTATCGAAGGCTATGTAATTACGAGCACTATCGATACGTTTGCTGACTCAAACCCACTAAACAAAGAAGTATCACTTCAAATGGGTGCTTGGATGACAAACTTCGAAACTTATCCAGCAATGTGGGCTGCGCCGATCCTTGGTGTAGCAATGCCACTGCTTGCTGTGATTGCATCTCGCTTTGAGCGTGGTGGTTTCGCATTCTTGTTCTCAAGCCTATCGAACGCTGGTGTTATTCTAACGGCTGGTTTTGCAATGTTCCCATTCGTAATGCCATCAAGCCTGAACCCTAACCAAAGCTTGACTATGTGGGATTCAACAGCGAGTGAGCTAACGCTTGGTCTTATGACTGTCGTTGCGGCGGTAATGGTTCCTGTGATTCTTGGCTACACAACTTGGACATACTACAAAATGTTCGGTCGTCTAGATAAGAAACACATCGAAGATAACGACGTTTCAGCTTACTAAGCTAGAAGTTAAATAACTTAGGAGAAATTTTATGTGGTATTTCGCATGGATTTTGGGTGTACTTCTAGCATGTGCATTCGGCATCATCAATGCTCTATGGCTAGAGCATTCAGAAATGATGGACAAAGACAGTGAGTAATCTCGCAGAGCAAATCGCTAAGCTGCATCAACCAATGGATAAGACTCTGCTTAGAGCCTTAGCCCTAGTATTGGGTTTCATGCATGTGGGTTTAGTGATGTGGGATCCTGAAGCGTATGCGACAAGCATCGGTGGCTTTAACGCAATCATCGGGCCAATGTTCATTTGGGCAGTATGCTCAAGCATGGTTTACGGTATCGGATTTAAGCCAAGAGCTTGGATGTGGCAGCTACTGTTTAGCCCATATGTTTCACTCACAATTTTGCTCTACCTAACGACGCTGCGCCTTCTATAAAAGGCAAAGGATTTAGGTTCATAACAACGTGAGCCTTTATACTTGTTGGGTTTTTAGCCAAAAAGAGGTCATCTTATACAGATGGCCTTTTTTTTCGTCTCTCAAATCAAAAAATTCACAGCGATATACTATTAATGATAAGGAGTTAGGTTATAGTGAGATCTTTATCGTTTTGGATTGTGGTAGCAAATTGCAGGGATTATCTAAGCTATTTACGTGGCCAGTGACTGTGTATTACGAAGACACCGATGCGGGTGGCGTTGTATACCATTCAAACTATCTTAAGTTTTTCGAACGCGCTCGAACTGAGATGTTGCGCTCAATTGGCGTTTCTCAGCAAGTATTGTTAGAACAAAACATCGGTTTTGTAGTCCGACATATGGACATTGATTTTATTCAAGGCGCGCGTCTTGATGATTCTTTACAAGTCATTACAAATATTTACGAGTTGAAGCGAGCTACCTTGGTCTTCTGTCAAGAGATCGTAAATCCTGATGGCAAGGCATTGTGTAAAGCAATGGTTAAGGTAGCATGTATCGATAATCAAAAAATGAAACCCAAAGCAATGCCAACATTTATTCTCACGGAGCTAACGAATAGTGACTGCTGAAATCTCAATCTTAGGCCTAATTTTAGAAGCTAGTTTACTAGTTAAGATGGTCATGCTGACTCTTATGGGCATGTCTGTTGTTTCTTGGGCGATGATCATAAAAAGAAGTAAAGTGTTATCTCAAGCTTCTAAACAAACAGAAGTGTTTGAAGACAAATTTTGGTCAGGCGTTGATCTTGCAAAACTGTACCAAGAGAGCAACAAACGCAAAGACGAGCTTTCTGGTACTGAAGAAATTTTCTACGCAGGCTTTACTGAGTTCGCTCGCCTTCGTAAATCGAATGCAACATCACCTGACTTCATTATGGAAGGCACTGGCCGTGCGATGCGCGTTGCCGTTGCTCGTGAGGTTGATGAACTAGAAACTAACTTACCTTTCTTGGCGACCGTTGGCTCTATCAGCCCATACATCGGCCTATTTGGTACGGTTTGGGGCATCATGCACTCATTCATCGCATTAGGTGAAGTGAAGCAAGCGACGCTCGCAATGGTTGCTCCTGGTATTGCAGAAGCACTGATCGCAACAGCAATGGGTCTATTCGCTGCGATTCCAGCGGTAATGGCGTACAACCGCTTCAGCAGCCGAGTAGGCAAGCTAGAACACAACTACGCGACTTTCTCTGAAGAGTTTCACAGTATTCTTCACCGTCAAGCGATGGCTGGCAGGGAATAATAGATGGCTGGATACCAACCTAAAAAACGCAAAATGACAGCAGAGATTAACGTTGTACCTTACATCGACGTTATGCTTGTTTTGCTGATCATTTTTATGGTGACTTCGCCGTTTGTTACTCAAGGCGTTGACGTTGAATTGCCTCAGGCTTCAACGGCTAAATCGGCACAAGACCTACTGGGTGACGACAATGCAAGTTTCATCATCGTTGAAGTGAACAAAGACGGTGAACTTGGCTTGAGCGTTAATGACGAAGAAGTACAGCGTGGCTTATCAATGGAAGATATTATCGTCCGTGTGAAAGCCGAGTTGTCTCTGAAGCCAAACTCTCCAGTGGCGGTTGGTGGTGATGCCGCAACGCCATACGCTGAAGTGGTTTTATTACTTGATGAATTAAGCCGTGCAGGTGTGCCAAAGGTTGGCCTTTTAACGGATATAAGGGAATAGCTCCGTAGCATTCATGAAAGCGAATAATAAAAAATCCAATAATTTCAGATCACCGCTTCTTATTTCTCTTGGGCTGCACGTCATTTTATTCGTTGCGCTCATTTGGGGGGCGGATTTCACGATGTCAGAGCCAAAGCCTACAGGGCAGATGGTTCAAGCAGTGGTGATTGATCCTCAGTTGATTCGCCAGCAAGCTCAACAGATTCGTCAACAAAGAGAAGCGGCAAGCAAGAAAGAGCAAGAGCGTCTTGACAAACTAAGACGTGAAAGCGAACGACTTGAAAAGAATCGTAAAGCTGAAGAAGAAAATATTCGCAAGCTAAAAGAACAGCAAGCGAAAGAAGCTAAAGCAACTCGTGAAGCTGAAAAGCGTCGAGTTGAGAAAGAGAAACAACGCAAAGCTGAAGAAGCGCGTTTACAGCAAGAGCAAAAGAAAGCCGCTAAAGCCGAAGCTGACCGTAAGCTAAAAGAAGCTGCGTTAGTGAAAGCCGAGAACGAGCGTAAAGCCAAAGAAGCGGCAATCGCAAAAGCTGAACAAGAACGCGTGGCAAAAGAAAAAGCAGCGAAAGAGGCAGCAGACAAAGCTCGTAAAGAGAAAGAAGCCGCTGAACTCGCGGAAAAGCAACGCATAGCGAAAGAGAAAGAAGCGGCAGCCACAGCAGAGAAAGCCCGTAAGGCAAAAGAAGCTGCAGCAAAAGCAGAAAAAGAGCGTAAACAACAAGAAGCCGCATTGAACGATATCTTTGCTGGGCTTGAAACGGAAGCGACTCAAAACTCTTCAGCAAGACAACAATTTATCACTGATGAAGCGCAACGTTACGGGGCTATCTATACCCAACTGATTCAACAGAACCTGTTGTTAGAAGACAGCTATCGAGGACGCTCATGTCGAGTGAACCTTAAGCTGATTCCAACGGGCTCTAACGCGATATTGGGTAGTTTGAGTATCTTAGATGGCGATAGCCGTTTATGTGCAGCAACCAAGCGTGCGGTGGCACAAGTACAATCTTACCCGTTGCCTAAAGACCCAGACATTGTGAACTCACTGAAAGACATTAACTTAACTGTATCACCAGAGTAAAAGGACGAACTTGTGTTAAAGAAACTATTACTGAGTTTTGTTTTCTTAATAGCTACAAGCAGCCAGTTTGCACATGCAGCGCTGGAGCTGGTTATTACAGACGGTATTAACTCTGCAAGACCTATAGCTATTGTACCTTTCGGTTGGGAAGGCTCAGAGCCATTGCCACACGATGTATCAGCGGTTATCGCTTCTGACTTACAGCGCAGTGGTAAATTCAGCCCAGTTGCGACAAGCAAAATGCCTCAAACGCCTTACAGCGAAACTGAGGTTAACTTTGATGCTTGGACTAACCTAGGTGTTGACTCATTGCTTACCGGCAGTATCACTAAAAATGCCGAAGGGCAGTATGTGGTGAATTACCAATTGATCGACATTGTTCGTGGTCAACTGACCAAAGGACAAAGTCGTGCGCTGAGTGATGAAGGCCAATTAGTGCTTTCTAAAGATCACGTTCTATTCAATAAGAAGGCTACGGTTCCTGGTAATCGCTTGAGAGAGTACGCACACCGTATCTCAGACCTAGTGTATGAAGAGCTAACTGGTGAGAAAGGCGCGTTCTTAACTCGTATCTCTTACGTGGTAGTGAACGATAAAGACAAGTACCCGTATCAACTTCGTGTTGCTGACTACGATGGCTTTAACGAGCGTTTAGTACTTCGTTCTAAGCAGCCTCTCATGTCTCCAGCATGGTCACCAGACGGCAAAAAGCTAGCTTATGTGAGCTTCCAGAATGGCCAAGCTGAAATATTCATCATGAATATTTACACGGGTGAACGTGAGAAAGTGACGTCATACCCTCGTCACAATGGTGCGCCAAGATTCTCGCCAGATGGTAAAACATTGGCATTGGTATTGTCGAAAACGGGCAGCCTTCAGGTGTACACACTTGACCTTGCTAGCCGTAAGCTGACTCAAATTACCCGCGGCCGTTCGAATAATACTGAACCATTCTGGCACCCAGATGGCAAGTCTCTTATTTTCACATCGGATCGTGGTGGTAAACCACAGATTTATAATGTAAATTTGTCCAATAATTCGACTTCTCGTATTACTTGGCAAGGTAGCCAAAACTTAGGTGGCCAGATCACTCCTGATGGTCGATTCATGATCATGGTGAATCGCAGCAACTCAGGTTTTAACTTGGCTAAGCAAGATTTGGAAACCGGTGCGGTTCAGGTACTAACAAAAACATTGTTAGATGAGTCTCCAAGTATTGCACCGAATGGAGGTATGGTTATCTATAGCTCTATTTACAACAAAACAAATGTACTATCGATGGTTTCTATCGATGGACGTTTTAAAGCTAGATTACCGGCAACTAACGGACGCGTAAGAGCGCCTGCATGGTCACCGTTCCTCTAGGGAAAATTACATATTCTTTTAGCTATTGATAGTGTTAACTATTGTGGCATTTAACTATCTATAGCACTCTTAGTCGCTGTAGAAACTAAGTTTGATAACGTAAGGAAAAAAAGATGCAACTTAACAAAGTTCTTAAAGGCTTGATGATTGCACTACCAGTGATGGCAGTAACGGCATGTAGCTCAACTGATGAAGCAACATCTGCAACATCTGGTACTGAAAGCAACCAAACAACTTCAGGTTCAGAAGGCAATGTAGACACAACTGTTGTAACGCCAATTGACGCTAACGGTCAACTGTCTGAGCAAGAGCTTAAAGAGCAAGCGCTACGTGAAACTCAAACAATCTACTTCGCATTCGATAACTCTACTATCGCTGGCGATTACGAAGAAATGCTAGCAGCTCACGCAGCATACCTAGTTAAGAACGTTGACATGAACGTTACTATCGAAGGTCACGCTGATGAGCGCGGTACTCCTGAGTACAACATCGCACTTGGCGAGCGTCGTGCACAAGCTGTAGCGAAATACCTACAAGCTCTAGGTGTTCAAGCTGACCAAATCTCTATCGTAAGCTACGGTGAAGAGAAGCCACTTCTTCTAGGTCAATCTGAAGATGTGTACGCTAAAAACCGTCGCGCAGTACTAGTTTACTAATTTTAGTAGACTATATAATTGAGGAATTGCCTCATGTTCAGTAACACAAAGCGAGTCATTTTGCTTTCGTTACTGGCAAGTGCAGCGAACACCGCGTTCGCTGCACCAGCTCCAGTATCCGATCTCAATAGCACCGCAACCAATTCATCATCTTCCTCTCGATCAGCATCTAACGAATCAGATATTGAGCGTTTTGAGCGCCTGCTTCAAAATCGCAATCTCGTTCAGCTTCAAATGCAACAGCAAATCGACGACATGGCACTGGAGATCAGTGAACTTCGTGGTGATCTGGAACGAAACAGCTACGATATGAAGCAAATGCTAGAGCGTCAGCGTGAACTGTTCATTGAACTGGATCGCGTAAGAGGCGAGGTGAAAGCAGCAGGAACAGCAACGGTAGCAGTGGCGGCGAGCGAAGGCTCTAAAGACGCTTCTGGTACGTTCAGTACTGATGTGGATGAGCAAACTGCTTATCAAAATGCTGTAGATATGATTCTAAAGCAACGAGACTACACGGGTGCTATCGCTGCATTCCAAAAGTTTCAAAAAGACTTCCCAGATTCTACCTTCACACCTAACTCACATTACTGGTTAGGTCAGCTTTATTTCGCTAAGAAGCAAGATAAAGAAGCCGTGAAGAGCTTCGCTGCTGTTGTGTCGTACAAAGACTCAAACAAGCGAGCAGATGCACTGGTTA
This sequence comes from Vibrio sp. 10N.261.55.C5, assembly GCF_041470505.1. Classification (NCBI taxonomy): domain Bacteria; kingdom Pseudomonadati; phylum Pseudomonadota; class Gammaproteobacteria; order Vibrionales; family Vibrionaceae; genus Vibrio; species Vibrio sp. 10N.261.55.C5. The sequence continues at coordinate 188,268 of NZ_JBFRMS010000012.1, read as the reverse complement.
AGCTTGGTGACATAGCAGCGCGCAACAACAACGCGACGCAAGCTAAGAAATATTACCAACAAGTCGTAACCGAGCACCCAAACAGTGCTTCGGCTAAAGTGGCCAAAACCCACTTATAACCAAAATAGGGGTGCTTAGGCGCCTCTTTTTTATACCTGTTCACTTCCGTTTAGTGTTTACTTCTCTTGCTAGTGATGACAACACATCGCCTTGTTTATGCGTTTTAAGCATTAGCTAGTCACCGCTTGCAACCAATCCTTTTTGATCCCAATCGCTGTCCTGTGTAGAATACTCGGATTCTCGGAAGAAGTTGCGTAGAGCAAGAGCAATGAGTCATATACTAGATAAAATCGATACAGTTTACCCGTTTCCGCCTAAGCCAGTTCCATTGAGCGACGCTCAGAAACAGGCCCACATCGCAAACATAAAAAAACTACTTCAAGAAAAAGATGCAGTTCTAATTGCACACTACTACACCGATCCTGAAATTCAGGCTCTGGCAGAAGAAACTGGGGGTTTCGTTGGCGATTCATTAGAGATGGCTAAGTTCGGTAACCGTCACTCAGCAAGCACTTTGATCATCGCTGGTGTTCGTTTCATGGGTGAGTCTGCAAAGATTCTTACTCCTGAAAAACGCATTTTAATGCCAACACTTGAAGCTGAATGTTCGCTTGATCTTGGCTGCCCAGCTGACAAATTTACAGAATTTTGTGATGCTCACCCTGACCACACTGTGGTTGTATACGCGAACACCTCTGCAGCTGTTAAAGCTCGTGCAGACTGGGTAGTTACGTCGAGCATCGCTTTAGAAATCGTTGAAAGCCTAGACGCTGAAGGCAAACCCATTATTTGGGGGCCAGACCGTCACCTAGGTTCTTACATCGCAAATCAAACTGGCGCTGACATGTTGCTTTGGCAAGGTGAGTGTATCGTTCATGATGAGTTCTCAGCTGATGCTTTGAAGAAAATGAAATCGGTATACCCAGAAGCGGCTATCTTGGTTCACCCAGAATCACCAGCAAGCGTGGTTGAACTGGCTGACGCTGTAGGCTCAACAAGCCAACTGATCAAGAAAGCAAAAGAGCTGCCTCATCCACAGATGATTGTTGCGACAGACAAAGGCATCTTCTTCAAGATGCAGCAATTGGTTCCTGAAAAAGAGCTGATTGAAGCGCCGACAGCGGGTGTTGGTGCAACGTGTCGTAGCTGCGCACACTGTCCTTGGATGGCAATGAACGGCCTTGAAGCGATTGAAAACGCGCTTGAGAATGGTGGTGAGCAACACGAAATCTTCGTTTCTGACGAATTACGCGTGAAGTCTCTTATTCCATTGAACCGCATGCTAGATTTTGCAGAGCAGTTAAATGTGCAGGTAAAAGGTAACGCGTAAGTCGTTCTTTTATCTAACCAATAAAAAAACCAGCCAATAGTGCTGGTTTTTTTGTATCTGCGTATAGGCCGCCAATATCAATCTTGTGGTCATGTATCTTTTTCTGATGATACATCTTGTTGATATCGCGTATTTTTTCTAGCATGTAAGTAAGAGGAAAAGATTAGAGGCTCGAATGATAATCTGGTTACAACTCAAACGCTGGATCAAAGCAAACATCTTTGTTTTGAATGGCAAAAACTTACTGTTCACTTTTCTTGGCTACATCGCTTTATCGTGGTCGATGCTGTATTTGGCGGGTGAAACAGATTTAACCAGTTCGGTTACCGTATTCGCTTACTACTTGGTGGTGACGGCTTCTACGGTTGGTTATGGTGATTTATCACCGACCACGGTAGCGGGGCAGTGGATCGTTATTCTATTTGTGATTCCAGGCGGGTTGAGCCTTTTTGCCGCGTTGCTCGGTAAAGTGGCGACAGAAGGTGTTGAATATTGGCGAGCGGGCTTGCTAGGAAAAAGGAGAGTTAGAGTGGACAACCACATTTTGATGTTGGGGTGGAATGAGCAAAGAACCATTCATCTCATCCGCATGCTACAACACGAAGAAACGGGTAAACGACCAATCGTGCTATGTACGCGTTCAGATATCGAGAACCCGTTACCCGGTGAAATCAATTTCGTCAAAGTAAACAGCTACACCGATGGCAAAGAGATGGAGAAAACGGGCATTGAGTCTGCAAGTTGCATCCTGATTGATAACCCAGAAGACGACATTACGTTATCTGCGGCGCTTTACTGTGCCAACCGAAACCCTAAAGCGCACCTTCTTGTTTACTTTAAAGATGAAGCGCTGAGCGATTTGTTACACAAGCATTGCCCTAACTCAGAATGTATTCCAGCGGTGGGTGCTGAGATGCTAGCAAAGGCTGCGGTAGACCCAGGTTCCAGTGCGCTTCACCAAGAATTATTGAGCTCAACAAGAGGCATGACACAGTATTCAACGTATTTCCCTGAAGACGCTGAGTCTGTCACCGTCGCGCCTATTTTCTCAGTGTTTAAAGAGAAGTATCAAGCAACTCTGATCGCCATTGATACGGGGAGCGGTATTGAACTCAACCCAGAGTTAGATCAAGTGGTCAGCAGTGGCACTAAGCTGTTTTATATTGCTGATGAGCGAATTGATGACTTCGATTGGAAAGGCTTCTAAAGCGACTATTTTATTTCGTCTGAAAACTAAAAAAGGCCTCATAATGAGGCCTTTTGGCTTGTATAAAGCTAACTGTTATTGAGCTTCAGCCAGTGCAATGCCACGCTGCGTTAGTCCGCAAAGCATCACAGGAACAGCGTTAAAGATCTCTTCGAACTGCTCTAGGCCTTCGATGCCTTGCTCTGCAAGCGTAGCAATTGACGTTTCTGGATCGTAAAGCATGCTCAGTGACAGCAGGACACCGCCAACGAGTGCGTTATCTTCGCTCTCTTCAGGCATTAGTGTTTCCCAATCGTCGCGAGCAATCTGCCAGCCTTGAAGCAAGCCTTCACAAAAATCACGAGCGGCAGTGTTCACCACTTCTTCGTCGTCTAATTGACAAGCTTCAGGCCAAACCCAAGTCCCTTCAATCAGTTCTGGGCGGGTTTTATTCCAAAGCTCGATGATAACTTCAATGTAGCTTTCTAGCTGTTCACCATCCGTAAAAGGTGCGACTTCTTCGCCACCCCATAAGAACGGTAGCCACTCATGCGGGGTTAACACATTCGGTGCCGCTGCCATTGCAGTGACAAAGCCCATTGTTTTGTGTTCTGTGATTAGCTTTCCTTCCAACTCTGGAAGCGCAAGAATATCTTGTAAAGTCAAAGTGAGGTACCGTAAAAGGGAACATATTTGCGCTTATAGTACCAATGAACTTGTGCCAATCAAGCTTCAATCTAAAAAGGCTTGATGTCATGGATGATAAACACTAGGTTTAACAGAAAAGAAAACAATAAAAGAATTATGCAGATACGGTCGTCTTTAAAGAAAAAAAGCATGGTAGCGCTTGGATTATACCTTGCGATGTTTATTGCCATTGTCGGTAGTGTGACGTATTACGTCGTAGAATCCCCTGTGCGCGCCAAATTACAACAAAACCTCGACTTGCGTACGCAACTGTTATCCGCATTGATTACAGAGCCACTCAGTAGTTCTCGAGGCTTCGTAGACAGTCTCGTTGGGTTTGCTCAAGCGCATCGTAACGGTGATGATGTTATTCCGCTCTTTAAGTCCATGTTGGCGGCGAGCGACGATACGATTGTCAGTGCCGGTATTTGGCCCGAACCTTATGCGCTTGATTCTAAAAAGCTTCTCAACAGTTACTTTTTTAATAAAGCCGACGATGGAATAATCGACCAGATATATTCTTACAACAACCCCCAAAATGCCCCTTATCAAGAAGAGTATTGGTACACCTCTGTCGTCAACCAAAAACAAGGCACGATCTCTTGGAGCGATGTGTATATCGATCCATACACACACGTTCGAATGATTACGGCGTCTTCCCCTTATTATTACGACGGTACTTTTGCCGGTGTTGCCACGGTGGATCTCTCGCTCGAAGAGCTGCTTGGTTTTATCAAGAACCACGCCGAAGAATACAACCTTGGCATTACGCTCAGAGATAAGCTTAACCAAGTGTTGGTTTCGCATAACTTTAATCTCGTTGAAGGCATTTACATCAGTAGCAATCAATTTGGTGATTTCGGCTGGCAAGTGGATGTGGTGAACTCCAAATCACGAGTAGAAGACGAAGTGTTTCGTCAGGTGATGAGCATTGAAGGCGGTATTGTTCCGCTATTGCTACTTTGTGTCATGGCGGGGTATTACTTATTGAACCGTTATTTGATTAGTCCAATCACAAGGATTGCAGCACAGGTTGATAGTTCGAAAGCCGGCGAAATCATTGATGTGGATTACTCGAGTGATGACGAAATCGGCCATTTGATTAAAACCTTCAACGAAAAGACCATTTATCTCGAAGCGGAAAAGGTTAAAGCTCAGGCATCCACCAATGCAAAAACCGCTTTCCTTGCGACCTTGTCACATGAAATTCGCACTCCGATGAATGGGGTATTGGGTACCGCTCAAATCCTATTAAAAACGCCTCTAAATTCTGAACAAGAGAAGCATCTTAAGAGCTTGTATGAGTCCGGCGATCATATGATGACTCTACTCAACGAGATCTTAGACTTCTCGAAGATCGAGCAGGGCAGGTTGGATCTTGATGAAACGCGTTTCCCGCTTGATTCGATCATCGGCAGTATTAACAGTGTTTACTACACATTGTCTTCCGAGAAAGGGCTTCAATTCAACGTGTACTCTGAGGTGACTTCGGGTCGTTGGTACTTCTCAGATAAAGCTCGCCTTCGCCAAATTTTGTTTAATCTATTGAACAACGCGGTGAAGTTCACCTCCAGAGGCTTTGTTGAGGTGTACCTGAAAGAAGTTGTAGAGGGGAGTGACACCTATCTGAGCATTCGAGTTCGTGATACCGGAATTGGTATTTCTAAAGAAGCTCAGAAGCGTATTTTTAAACCGTTTGAACAAGCGGAGTCTTCGACCACAAGGCGTTTTGGCGGTACTGGCCTTGGCCTCGCGATTGTGAAGAAAATTGCCCAGTTGATGGATGGCAGTATTACCGTCACCAGTGAAGAAGGGATAGGCACGAGTTTTGATGTTCGCTTGAAGATTCAGCCATGTCAGCCAGGAGAAATCGAGAGTTTGCCACATAAGAAGTTGGACTACTCTGGCTTAAAGGTACTGATCGTCGAGGACAACCGAACGAATACGGTGATCATTGAAGCCTTCATGAGCAGTAAAGGCTTTACCTGTAAGAGCGTCGAAAACGGTGAACTTGCGATACAAGCCGTGGTTGCTGAGCGCTTTGATTTGGTGCTCATGGATAACCATATGCCTGTGATGGATGGCGTTGAATCAACCACTGCTATTCGTGCTTTGATAGGCGATGTGTCATCGGTATTGGTGTTTGGTTGTACGGCTGATGTCTTTAAAGAGACTCGTGAGCGTATGTTGGGGGCAGGTGTGGATTATATTATTGCTAAGCCGATTGACGAGCGTGAACTGGATGATGCCTTGTTCCGCTATTCAAATAAGCTTTATCAATACCATGAAGTAAAAGCGGATGAGCTCGAAAGCCAAGACGTAAAACCACACGATTCGAAAAGTAAAAGCGAGTCACTGCCTAAACCTGATCTTCGCAACAAAGATAACACTGAAGAGCTGTTAGTGACGTTGTATGTGGCGCTAGAAGACAACAACCTAGAACTGATTCAATTTGCACTAGAGAGCCTACGTGTCCACGTTGAAGCTATGAACAACGCGGAACTTACTGAACAAGTCGATAAAGCGTTAGAGCAGGTTGCTTTAGGATCACCACCTACACAAGATGTCATTAATATCATTACTGTAAATCTACCTATGGCTTAAATGTTGTTTAATTACGGTTAGTAAATGACGAACTGTCCAATATTTGACCTTGGTTGGATTTTTTGGTGAAAGTGACTGCTTTTAAAGTGGTTTTTGGTTGTTAATTTACAACTTGATTTTTAATTTGGAGTGTATGACTACTAATCTTGTGATTTAATAGCGACATTATCTGGTGAGGTGCAAATGTGCCTTGTTTATATGTTACTAAATCACTAATTAAGCAGTGATATATTTTAGGTTTGTCGTCAATGAAGTCTCGTGGTCCATTTTGTATTCGAAACGCAGCTGCGGATACATTTGCTATGGTCGTTTTCTGTTTTATTTCTGGCATGATCGTAGAAGTGTTTATTTCTGGTATGACGTTTGAGCAATCTCTTGCTTCTCGAACGTTATCTATTCCTGTAAACATTGCTATCGCTTGGCCTTATGGCGTTTTTCGTGATTGGTTCTTACGCAATGGTGCAAAACTTTCAGAAAGCTCATTGATGAAAAACTTGTCTGATTTGATGGCATACGTGTTATTCCAGTCTCCAGTGTATGCGGGTATTTTGTTGGCAGTGGGTGCTTCAGGCGACCAGATCGTTACGGCTGTCACCAGTAATGCAGTTATCTCGTGCGGTATGGGCGTACTTTACGGCTACTTCCTCGATATGTGTCGTAAATGGTTTCGAGTTCCTGGCTACTATCAACAAGCTTAAGAAAAGCAACAAGCGTAAGTGCAGCGAAAGAATGAAATTTGGTTTGTTTTTGATCTAATGAGTTAATTTGTAATCGAACAAACCGAAAAAGGCACTTTTTTTGAGAATGCCCCTTGACCAAAGCAAGCAGAATCAATAAAGTAGCGCCTCGTTGAGTGACATGCTCAACACACAATTTGTGGAAGGATGGCTGAGTGGCTTAAGGCGCTCGCCTGGAAAGCGAGTATACGTTTATAGCGTATCTGGGGTTCAAATCCCCATCCTTCCACCACTATTCAAAACCCTAGCAGAAATGCTGGGGTTTTCTCGTTTTAGAGCCTCTATATCCCACCTCATCTGTATACCTCCCTAATATCCGTTCCTTTAATCATTGCTTTATAGTTATAATCTCTATTAATACCGTCGCAGAATTAACCATATTAGGTGTTTTTATCATAGATAATCGCTTGATTTTTTGGCGTGAACCTAGATTATTAATAGTACGCAATATTATGAATAATCTAACTATTAGGAATCCATAGCCTCATGACAGAAACCCTAGTTTCTCCAATGCTCTCTTTTACGATCGCGATTTCATTACTGTTTATCGGTAAAGGTTTGATCGAGCGATCTGAAGTATTAAGAAAGTATTCACTGCCAGAGCCTGTGATTGGTGGCTTTGTCTGCGCAGCGACCGTAGCGGCGCTTTACTATATTTTTGAAATCCAAATCACTTTTAGCCTAGATGTCAGAGACTTTTTACTTCTCTACTTTTTTGCTGGCATCGGGCTCCAAGCGGATATTAAAACACTGATTAAAGGCGGGCGACCGTTGTTCATCCTACTGTGTCTTGCTGCCATTTTTATCGTGTTGCAAAACGTAGTCGGAATGGCAGTCGCTTCTGGCTTTGGAATGGATGCGAAAGCAGGCTTGCTATCTGGGTCTGTTAGCTTGATAGGCGGCGTAGGCACAACGTTAGCTTGGGCGCCAATGTTTGTGGAAGAGTTTGGTATTGCTAACGCGCTCGAACTTGGTGTCGCTTCAAACACGGTTGGTTTAATTGCAGCGTGTGTGATTGGTGGTCCGATTGCGAACTACCTGCTCAATAAACACAAAGTAAGCCCTTCTAATGAAGAAGAGGTTACGGTTGGTGCATTCCAAGAGAGTGAAACAAAAACAGAGCTTAGCCACTACGGCGTTCTGTGGGCGTGGTTGATTCTTAACTTAACACTAATGCTGGGTTACAGCTTGAGTGAAGTTATCGACTCGATGGGCCTAAAACTGCCGTTATTCGTTAGCTGTTTGATCGCAGGTATCCTAATCGGAAACGTTGGTCGCGCACTGTTTAAGAAACGTCGTACACAAGAGAAAATCGCTCAAGGCCGCAAAGGCTTAGCGATGATCTCTGATATTTGTTTAGGCATGTTCTTGACCATGGCATTGATGGGGTTGCGTATCTGGGATCTCGATGGACTGTTTGGCTATATCTCTGTTGTCATGAGTATCCAGATCTTGCTTTCCCTGTTGTTTACTGTGTTTGTCGTTTATTACTTGATGGGAAGAAACTACGATTCTGTGGTGATATGTTCAGGCTTCGGTGGTATCACTCTAGGCTCGACCGCAACAGCAATTGTGAACATGACCGCAGTAACTCACCGCTATGGCGCAAGCCCACAAGCGTTCATTGTGGTGCCATTAGTGTGTGGTTTCTTTGTTGATTTGATTAATGCGCTAGTGATCAGTTTCTTTGTTGGTCTGTAGCGCTAATTAAGAGCAATTGTCTTAAGCAAAAAAAGCCTAGCTGTGATGCTAGGCTTTGTTGTATTCAAGTATGAGCATTCTCTTCTACTAAGTGTATGTTTAGCTCCGAAGGTAATTGGCTGCTATTGGTGTATATGCGGTCAAAGTCATTCAGTGACGCTACCTTTAGAGCGGCAAAGCGTCCCCATTTACTGGCATCCGCGACAAGCCAGCTTTCACGGCTGTTCTTTATGATTGATTTGGATAGGTCAGCCTCAACTTGCTCATGTTCCATAGCGAAATGACTGTCTGTTACTGAGCCACACCCACAGATGCCAATGTCAGCTTCAAAATCGGAAAAGAAGTGGACCACGCTACTGCCCACCATGTCTTGGTGTTCTCGTCTGAACAAACCACCGGCCAAATACACTTCAATTTGCTCGTTTGCTTCTAAGATACGGGCCACTTGTAGGTTATTGGTGATCACTCGTAACGCGGGCTTTGCCAACAAATACTGCGCAATTCGAGTGACGGTCGTACCAATGCCCATCATGACGGTTGAACCTTCAGGTATCGCGTCGGCAACCGCCATCGCAATACTGTCCTTTGTCTCTGACTCAACACCAGCACGGAATCGGTAGCTCGTGTTGGTGAGCGTTGTGGGTAAGCTAACGCCTCCGTGCACTCTTCGTGCTAGGCCTTGCTCGCACAGGTGGTTTACATCACGACGAATGGTTTGAGTGGTAACAGAAAAAAGCTCGGCTAAGTGGTCGATCTGTATATCTTGATTAGCCTTAAGCGTTGCGAGTATTTCTTTCTGACGATGGTTCAGTTCCATAGAAGCTCACTAAAATTGGTTTGGTACGTCGGTGATGATGTTATCGACACCAAGGTTGAAATATTTAGCCGCCAATTGAGGATCGTTCAGTGTCCATATTTTCAGAACCGCGCCTGAAGCTTTGATTGCTTTTGCTATTTTCTCATCAAGAATGCGGTGATCGATATGAATGCTGTAAAGATCAAGTGATTGAAGGGATTCTAGGCTGAAATCGTTCCACACTTCGCAGATAAAGCCTCTTTTAACCTCTGGCATTATTTGCTGGCAAAGGCTTAGTGCCTCCTTTTTGAAGCTTGAGATGAGTAGCTTTTCAGTAGGGAACTGCTTTTGTTCAATCAGTGCCGCGACTTTCTCAACTAAAGGTTGGATAGCCTTATCGTCGTAAATTTTGATCTCAAGGTTCAAAGTCACATCGAGCTCTAGACACTTGTCGAGCGCTTCACTCAACGTAGGAATAGTTGTCCCCGCGAACTCGCTACCAAACCAACTGCCAGCATCTAGAGCCTTGAGTGCAGTTAAATCTAAGTCTGCAATATTGCCCGTTCCGTTAGTACAACGATTGACTGTCTTGTCATGAAAAAGCATAGGGATGCCATCAGCGCTCAACTGGGTATCAATTTCAATCCATTTAGCACCAGCTTTCGCTGCTTGTTCAATACTCACTAACGTATTTTCAGGTGCTAAAGACGCGGCACCGCGGTGGCCTGTGATCATAATTCAATCTCGATGTTCATTTGAAAATTCAGGAAACAGTAGCTCTACTTTATTACAGATTTATTATCTATCCGCTATATCTACTTATTTTAAATGAGAGCTAGCTAAAAGGTGTTGTACAGAGTTTATACAATAGTGAGACCTTATACTCACAATGTTCAAGTCGGTAATATTAATGTTCATATGAATGTAATAATTCACTCACATACTCTACGAAAACTTAATAACCCCCTCTATATTTAGAAAACGATAGCCACATAAAGGTGATAAAAAATGAAAAAGCTATTAGGTACAGTAATTATGGCGGCAACGCTGCTTGTTGGTTGTGGTGAAGCTGACAAGGCTGGTTCTGAAGCTAAAGACGAGCCGATCAATATCAACATGAGCCTTGTGTTCACTCAAAATGAGCTGCTTACACAAGAGCTAATCAAAGCGACCGACAAAATTCGAGAAAGAACCGATGGCTCGGTAAACATTAAAGTTTTCCCTGGTGGCCAATTGCCTGTTTACAAAGATAACTTGGAACAAGTGGTTAACGGTGCCAACTGGATTGCCGTAGAGGATTTGACTTATCTAGGTGATTACGTGCCTGACTTTGCTGCACTTGCAGGTCCAATGCTGTACAACACCTACAATGAATACTTAGCGATGATGGACACTGATTTCGTCGCTGGCCTTAAGACTAAAGCGGAAGAGAAAGGCATCAAAGTATTGAATGCAGACTACATGTTTGGATTCCGCCACATGATCACCAATAAAGAGATCGTTAACTCTGATGACATGAAAGGCATGCGTATTCGTGTTCCACAAAGTCAGCTGTTCATTAGCACACTTTCAGCAATGGGCGCAGCTCCAGCTTCTCTTCCATTCCCTGAGACCTATGCAGGTGTTCAACAAGGCGTTGTTGACGGTCTTGAAGGTTCTATCCTGACAATGTACTCAACCAAGATCTACGAAGTGGCTAAGAACATGTCTTTGACTAAGCACTTCCTTGGCACAGTGGGTATCTACATTTCACCAACGCTTTGGGACAAATTTACGCCAGAGCAACAACAGATCATCAACGAAGAGCTAGAGGCTGGCGCTGAATCTAACACTGCTGAGCTAGTTAAATTGGATGTTGAATACACTCAGAAACTTGAAGAGCTAGGCGTTACCTTCAATGAAGTGAATTCTGAAGAGTTCAACCAGTTGACGGCAGATGTGTACAACCAGTTCCCAAGCTGGAGTGAAGGTATACACGCGACGATCATGAAAGAGCTAGAAACGATCCGAGCTGCACAGTAATCCTGCATACGTCAATTAATTAGTTAATGATTACGGCCTAACTATTCTTAGGCCGTTTTATTCCTGAAATACCCACGTTGTATTCGGTATTTCGCTGGAGAAGTCTTTTGTTTTTATTGAAAAATATTGAAGAAATCCTCGCTTCTATCGCTATATCGATCACCGTTTTGGTTGTTATCGTTAACGTCGTCCTGCGTTATGGATTTGGCTTTGTTGTCCCGTGGAGCGAAGAGTTGTCGGTTATTTGCTTCATTTGGGCTGTCTACTTAGGGATTAGCTCCTGTTACAAACACAAGCTTCACATGGGTGTGGACGTGGTGGTTGCCATGTTGCCAGAAAAAGCAAAAATCCCATTTAGGCTATGTGTTTCCGTTTTCCTACTGGCTCTGAACCTCTTAATGGCAGTTCTGAGTTATCAATATCTCATGTTATCTAACAAGGTAACGCCAGTCATGGGCGTATCATATTTTGTTATCAATGGCGTGTTGTTGCTTTGTTTCTCATTGATGGCGATCCACACCGTTCGATTTATTGCGAACGATGTCGCTTCTCTAAAGCGCTCTTCTAAGTAGGTACGATTCATGGAAAGCTATCTTCCAATCCTTATTCTGTTTGTTCTATTTCTTTTGAACATCCCCATCGCGTTTTCTCTGATTGCATCGGCGATGGTTTACTTTCTTTTTATCAATGACTCTATTCCGGTGAGCTTGATTATGCAGCGCTTTATTAGCTCTGCTGAGTCTTTTCCGTTGTTGGCTATTCCGTTCTTTATCATGGTGGGTTCGGTGATGAACTATGCGGGGATCAGTAAGAGCTTACTTGCCTTTGCTGATTCTATGATTGGTCACAAAACCGGTGGCCTTGCTCAAGTGAATGTAGCATTGAGTACTCTGATGGGCGGTATCTCTGGATCTGCCAATGCGGATGCGGCGATGCAGTCTAAGATTCTTGCTCCTGAGATGACCAAGCGTGGTTACGACTTACCATTCACGGCCGCTGTAACAGCTGCTTCATCAAGTATCAGCCCTGTGATTCCACCGGGTATCAACCTAATCATCTTTGCTTTATTAGCGAATGTGTCGGTCCATCAAATGTTTATTGCGGGTTACGTTCCGGCATTTTTGATGGCGCTGTCGCTGATGGTGACGATCGCGTTCATCGCTCGCAAACGTCGTTACAAACCGTCGCGTTCTGAGCCAGCTTCTGCCAAAGAGCGCTTTCATTATTTCCTGAAAGCGATTCCGGCACTGTTGATCCCATTTGGCATTATTTTAGGCATGCGTTTTGGCTTGTTCACGCCTACTGAAGCGGGTGCGATTGCTGTATTACTCTGCGCGATTATTGGCATCTTTGTCTATCGTCAACTGGGCTTCCGCCATATCCCGCTGATCATGCGTGAAACAGTGCAAGGCACCAGTAGTGTCATGTTCATCATTATCGGTGCCATGGTCTTTGGTTACTACATGACGCTAGAGCAGATCCCACACAATGTTGCGTCTGCGTTGATTGAACTTACCGACAACAAGCTCGTCTTGCTGTTGTTGATTAACGTACTGCTGTTAGTGGTTGGCATGTTCATCGAAGGCGGTGCTGCGATGATCATACTCACGCCATTACTATTGCCAGCTGTGCTTAACCTAGGCGTTAACCCGGTTCACTTCGGCATTATTGTGATTGTGAATATCATGATTGGTGGTGTGACTCCGCCATTTGGTTCGATGATGTTTACGGTTTGCTCGATTTTAAAAGTTCGTATTGTCGACTTCGTAAGAGAAGTGGCTCCGTTGTTGCTAGCACTACTTACGGTTCTGATGTTGCTGACTTTCTCTGAAAGCTTAGTGATGTTTTTACCGAATTTGCTTTAACACTGTTTAGTGATTGATTGTTTAGAGGTGTAGAAATGAATTCGGTATCGAATGAATTGAACCAAAATTGGAAAAAGATAGATTGGGTGTTAACCGATGTGGATGACACCTTAACGTGGCAAGGTCAATTGCCTCCTGAAACCTTGATTGCGTTAAGCAAGCTACGTGATTCAGGGAAAAAAGTAGTTGCGGTAACGGGCGCATGTGCAGGGTGGTGTGATCACATTGCTCAGTTGTGGCCTGTTGATGCGGTTCTCGGCGAGAACGGCGCGTTCATTATGGAAAAGAAAAACGGTTATCTGACATTGCGCTCTGATATCCCTTTGCCAGAAGTCAGTGCCAATCAGAGTAAGCTGAAAGAACAAGTATTGGCTATTTTGGGCGATTACCCAGAGCTCAGTTTAACGCTGGATCAGTCTTACCGCCTGTGTGAGGTGGCAATCGATATCGGTCAAAACCGTCCTAAAGTCGACGATGCCATTATCGAAGAGATAGTCTCTAAGATTCACGCGTTAGGTGCACATGCGACAGCAAGCTCTATTCACATCAATGCTTGGTATGGTGAGCACTCTAAGAAAGCGACATCGACCGCTTTTCTTAAAGAGAAGGGGTTATCTGACCAAGAGATACTTGAGCGTAGTTGCTATGTCGGTGACTCGATGAACGACCAATATATGTTTGAAGCCTTATCAAATAGCGTTGGGGTATCTAACATTCAGCACTATTGGCAACGCCTTGAACACCATCCAGTCGTTGTGATGACTCAACCTGGCGGATATGGTTTTGCCGAGTTTACGGACAAGTTACTCGCGCTAAAATAGTCAGAAAGACATGCTCAAACCCTTCATAGATAAAAGTGAAACTACCCTTAAGGTGGTATCTGTACTTTCTGTCTATGAAGGTTATTTTTAATAAGGATTCATTGTCTGTTGGTGTTTTATTTGGTTTCTTGGTTCGATTTAAATAGAAACTAAAAATAATTTATCTTCCCACAAGATCTACTTCCCATCTTTATTTATCCGCTAATGGCCTATATTTCTGATATCCATTTAATTAGACCTTATTTTCATTTTTATCAGTATTGGCATGAGAAATAGACAGCTCATTTCTGTAAATCCCGCGCGATAGTGATTTATTAACATTTTTGTGATTAACGGAATTTCATTTTTTCGAGTGTCTGTCTGGTATCTTTATTTAGGGTAGAGACTAAAATCTGCTGTTAATATCAAATTTGTCATTGAGATCAGTATCTCACTTTTATTGAATGAATATCACTTTTTTAATCAAAGTTATGTGTATTTTTTGAACCGAAATTCGGTTTTTTCAAGACTTTGTTCACGTTTTTATCAATGGAAAATAAAGAGTTATTGTGTAATTTATAATTTACATTAATTGCCTAAAAATCAAGGCTTTGTATTGTCTTTTTTGTTAATTAACGGAGGTTTTGTATGAATTTGATGTGTGAGATCAATAGAAAATAAATATATTTGGCTCAAAAATGAATCAAACTATAAATTTGGTCGTTTGAATGTTTAATTTTGAGGATATAAGATTGCGACAAACTTTTTCGATGTTGGTTCCAAATGTCTTCAAATAAAAAAATAGTTCGCTTTTTCATAGCGCTATTCGCGTTGCTTGTTCTTTCTGGCTGTCAATCTACAAAACCTGAATGGTATCTAAAGCCTAAAGTAGACAGTGACGAGTACATTTATGCAGTTTCTCAAGCGCTAACTCTGTCTCATGCTAAAAAAATTGCTGTAAACAACATCAACGAAAAGTTATGGACTCAAGTCGAGTCGTCTTTTTACATGAGAGACACCGTTCGAGAAACCAATGGTAAGGGTTTTTCAAATAGTCTAGTTGATAACAAAGTTAATACTAAGACTGAATCCTTGACCTTAAATGGTATCGAATATGTACAAATGGAAGAGAATGATCTTGGTGCGTTTGTCGAAGTAAGAGTGAAAAAGTCACTCGTGACTCAACAGTTGATTCGCGAAATAAAAGATCTAAACCGTAAATCTCAAATCGAACTTGATGCGCTTTCTCACGAAGATAAATTACTTTGGTGGTTAGACAATCGCAGTGTATATCAAACTGAACACGATGCTTCTGTGCGTATCGCAATGCTTTCATCTCTGAAGCCTAGTTATAAAGCTGACATCAGCGCAATCGAACTGCTGACTATTACACACCAAAAACTAAGCAGCCAAATTAACATCCGTCTCTCTTCAGATAGAGAGTCAAGAAAAGCAATTGAACTGCTGGGGAACCAGTTATCAGAGTTCAATATCGCGACCTCAACTTCAAAGAACAAAAACCAAACTCATGTGTTGAAAGTGGATTCTGAGCGTCGAAGAAACAAAGTCGGAGACGCGTATATTTCAACCTTGGTCTCTAATGTCAAAATTATAAATAAGAAATCTAAAACAGTGTCACGTAGTGAAATTATCTCTACAGGAAATTCTGTAACTAGCTACAAATATGCCGACGAAGGGGCTGCTCGCCACTTTGATGAGCAAATAAAAGAGAAAGGGATTTGGACTGCGCTGGGCTTAATTAAATAGCGAACCTCTAGTCCTAGAAAAATAAAATAAACATATTCGGGAGAGAATATATGTTAAAGAAAACGTTAATGGCTAGTGCGGTACTTACTATCTTGACTGGTTGTTCGAGTACGCCTGTAGAGGTTTGCACACCTGATACTCGCGTCGAAATTGAGCAAGCTGACGTAACTATCCCATCAACAGAAGACGTTAAAGTTATCGTACTTTCGCCAGATATTTCTTTTCAAGATGAAGCGCGAACAAAGCTGATTTCTTCAATGCGAAATGAGCTTGAAAGTCAGATTTCCAGCTCCGGTGCAGAATTGGTCGATCGTACTTTAGCTAATAAGCTTAAGAAAGAGCTAATGTTCGCCGAGCAAAGTGGCCGATACAACACCAAAGGAGCGTCGGTAGCAGATATTGCAATCATTACTGAAATAACGGCATCAGACCTTACTTACAAGTACAAAGAAGCTCGTAAGAAAACTAAGGATGATGGTGAAGTGAAATATTACCCAGCTGAATGTAGATTCGAGGTTGATGTTAAAGCAGTCACGAAAGTGGTTTCAGTCCCAAGTATGACATTGCTTAAACGCTTTGAAATGGAAGGTGATGAGCAAATTACAGTAGAAGAGCGCAGTTCTGATTGTCCAATCACAATTGGACAATATCAAAGCCTAGCTAGCAAAGCGGCTATGGAAGCGGTTGAACATACCTATGACTTAAAGCAAATGTTGGCAGCAAGTGCTCATGTATCCGAGCTTCGTCAGTGCCAACACGGCAGCATGGTGAAGTTAAATATGGGTAAGAATAAAAAGGTCACACCAGGGGCTGAGGTATTGTTTTCAAAAGCAATGAAGTCAATGGAAGGCGATACGGAAATATTCCCTATTGGTACCGGCCATGTTGTAAACAATGAACACAACGCAGTGACACCAAATTATTCTTGGGTGTCGATTGACGAAGAAACAGCTCTTAAAGTTCAAAAAGGCTCTTTAGGCAAAATGGTGCCAGAAGGCTGTCACTGGGCAGATATAGAATGCACGCTTAAATAGTCAGGTAATTAAAAAATGAAAAAACTACTTATTGCAACTTCACTAGTAGCAGTTCTAGCTGGCTGTCAGAGCAACAACGCGACGGTTAAGGAAGCGCAAAACTTCGCTCCATGTACTTTCCCAGATGCACCTACCGTATCTGCGCCTGGTTGGATTTGTGACGTGATACCAAGCGATATCGCTGCAGCGGCAAAAGGCTACTCCAAGAAGAGTGCAGCTGGTATGAGCGTTATGCGAAAAGTTGCAGTCAATGATGCTCGTGTAAACCTTGCAGCTGAGTTTGAAACTGACGTGAGCAACCTATTCCAAGCGGCTACTGAAGGTGTGATTTCTACATCGGCAGCAGAGGGTGTAACGCTAGTGACTGAAGATGTTCAAGAGACATTCGAGAACATCACTAAGACAGTCGTGAATAAAACGCTTACTAACAGCCGCATTATCGTAAGCCAAGCAAGCCCAACGGGTGGCCTGTACGTTCTAGTCGGTATGGACCAAGCTGCATACGATGCGAATATGAACAAAGTAATTGATGAAGTTGGTGGTGAAGATTCTGCTTTGTGGGACCAATTCAACAATGAGAAAGCGGCAGCAGACCTTGCGGCGGCGTTCGACGCATTGAAAAAATAACCGCGAACGGAACCGCGATTAGTATTAGTGAAAAAGGCCGCCAGTTGAGTGGCCTTTTGTCTCTATACACTCTGGGAGTGAACTATGTACAAAATGATCAATAAGACCGTGTTAGCTGCAGTTATTTCGGCAGCTATTAGTTCTCAGGCATTTGCTGTGTCAGAAGAACAAAAGCAGCAGCTAAACAATGCTGTTGCCAAAGCAAGCCAGTCTCAAGAAGACAAGATCAAAGAGTTTCATGCTTACGTTAATGCTTATCTGGATGAGTACGAAGCTTGGCGTGATGAATATACTAACAACCTCGATGAGCGAAGAACCGATCTAATCAAGACATGGGGTGAGGGTGAGGTTTCATCTCAAACCAAGCAGGTGGATTACTCTCAAGACGATCAGGTGAAAACTTCAGTCGATTACGAAACCAATACTGCAACAGTATCTGTATTGGTGGATGAAGATAGCAGCCCAGAAGAGATCAAAGCGCTTGTTAAAAACATTCCGGTTGAGGTTGCTGGTCAAAACGTTGAGCTAGCGGAGCTAAAAGCAGAAGACCACGCGGTGCTTTACTCTTTGGAGAAAGAGCAAGAAGAGAAAAACTTCGTTATCCAGCAGACGCAAAGCCAGATGAATGAGTTGGATGTGCAAGCCGAGCGATTGATTTTATCTGATACTGGTATTCCAGACTCTTTCATTTACCAGCGTGCTCATAACAAGAAAATGGCACTACTGGCAAAAGCTCAGGAACGTATTGCGGCGCAAACCAAGCTGTATGACGAAATGCGTGCCAAACATGGTATTGAGGTTAAACGACCAGAGCCAGAAGTTGAGATCGTAAAGCCAGCTGAAAAGGTTGAAGTATCAAAAGAGGTTGCCAAGCTAGAGCCTGTGCCAACAGAAAAGCAGCCGCCAAAAGTTGTGGAAAAAGTCGTCGAAAAAGCACCACAGCCACAAGTGGTAAAGCCTAAGCCAGCCGTTGACGTTGCGGCGGCCCCGGCTAAGCCGAAAAAAGTGATCAGTTACAAAGTTAAGCTTCCTGAGAACAGCTTAAAAGCGCGCGCGAGCAAGTACAGTGCGTTGGCTGAAAACGAGAGTAAAAACTGGGAAGTTGATGCTGCACTGATTATGGCAATCATGCACTCGGAATCGGCGTTCCGTCCGGATGCGAAATCACACGTGCCTGCGTTTGGTTTGATGCAAGTGGTACCAACCAGTGCGGGTCATGACGTTAACAAACAAGTCCGTAATATCGACGCGCCAATGAAAGTGGCGGATCTGTATCAACCAGTTATCAACGTAGAAACAGGTACGGCCTATTTAGACATCCTAAACAGTAAGTATCTTCGCAAGATAAAGAATGACGAAAGCCGTTTGTACTGTGTCATTGCCGCATATAACACTGGTGCGGGTAATGTGGCTAGAGCGTTCAATAAAGATCGCTCCACCAGTATTGGCAAAGCATCGAAGATTATCAACCAGCTGACGCCTCAACAAGTCTATGATCAGCTAGTGGTTAATCTGCCGTACGACGAAACCAAAAATTACTTGAAGAAAGTAAACAGTCGTATCGCTTTGTATAAGTAATAAATTAGTTAAGCAAAACAAACAAGTACATGTCATTGGCATGTACTTGGATTACCAGTTAATGAATTGAGAGTAGCAATGTTTAAAATTTTCGCTTTAGTATTTATCGGTATCGGCATTTATCTTGGTCTTAATTACAGCGATGAAATTGAAAGCACCATGGACACGGATGCTTTTGAGCGAGTTCAAGAGAAGGCTGAAGATGGTACAGATGCGCTAATGGATAAAATCGACGAGATCAAAGGTTAAAAATGTCTGAAGAGCAAAACAAGGATATTCAAAAAGATATACAGGAAGAGTTACAAGAACTTCAAGACACTCAAGAGTCTCTGTTGGAAGAGCAGAAGAAGGGCGGTATGGCACGCACTATCGGCTTAGTGTCGGTTATTTCCATTGCTTTGGGCGGCTTTAATGACAGCTTTGACGCGCTAGAAAAGATGTTCGATTTTGGTCTTTCTCAAATGACAGACATTCCATCGCATAGAAAGTTGGACAAAATCTATATTCGTTCATCTGCCGAAACCTTAGACCAAACATTTGGTGCGCCTGTTTATATTAAGCGCGCTACAACGGATGATGTGATTAAGTACTACCAGGACGACAACTTCATCCTTTCTGCGATTACTCGAGATAATGCGATCGTCGCTTATCTGGTCTTCCCAAATGAAGACTTTGCTCCAGAAACATTCGAGCATGCAGGTGGTTCTGAGTTTTTTGCACAGACGTTTAGTTCTATTGAAAGTGTCAATGAGATCCGTGCATCGTTTGCAAGAACAGGTAACTACTACATTGAAGAGAATAATGGTGGCGAATTTGGCTACTTGTACTCATCAATCAGTGGTGCGAGTGAGTTTATTTCGCCGATGTCACAAGAGAACAGGAAGTTGCTTTCGGAAGTGGTAGACGCTTTAACAATGGACGAGAACGTTGTAGAAAGCGTACAGTCTTTACGTTTGAATGCGAAACCTAATTTCTATGGTTACAGTACGTTAGGTGTGGGGGCTTTAGAAGAAGCTATTTTGTCTAACACCGAATATCGTTTAATTCATAAGAGTTAACCATTAACGCATCAGTTCTAGCTTATGATCAAGCTAGAACTTTATTAGCAGTGGGATTATGGCAAATTTAAAGTTCGAAAGCTTTCTAGAACGGCTTAAGGGTGATGACAGAATCATTATTCAAGCTCATGACTTTCCTGACCATGATGCGATTTCTTCCGCATACGCCTTAGCATACTTATTAAAAAGCAAAGGGTTGCGCCCATATATTACGTTTCATGGTTATATAGATCGAGTGTCACTCAGGAACTTAATAGATTGGCTAGATATTCCAATCTATCAGCCAAAAGATTTGAAACTACAACCGGATGACAAGGTTATTGTTGTTGATGGCTGTATTGGTGAGAAAAATGTCATCGATTTTCCGGGGCTTGAGGTCGGAGTGATCGACCACCATCAAGTGAAAGCACCTGATTTTGTATGGTATTCCGATATACGTTCAAACTATGGTTCAACAGCAACCATAATGGTTGAGTATTATCGTTATTTTTCTCTGCAGATGCCCCAAAATATTGCGACAGCACTATTGGTTGGTCTGAGTTTTGATACCGCAAACTTTACCCGAGGGGTAGGGACTGCAGATCTAAAAGCATTGTTGTATCTTCAAGCGAAGGCCAATAATGATATGGTTAACAAAATTTGTCGTAATCAAGTAGAGTTCCATGAATTAAAACTTTTCTATTCCATGCTCGATAGCTTACGTCGTGAAAAAAACGCAGCATTTGCTGTGCTTCCTGAAGGTTGCCCTAAAAATATGCTTGGCGTGTTAGGTGATTTCTTGCTGAGTGTTGATGAGCTCGATATTGTTGTTCTCACTGCTAGAAATAGAGAGAAGACCTTTATCTCTCTCCGTTCAGAGTGTTCAAAAAACAATGTCGCGAAGATAGTTAGAAGGGCCCTTAATGAAAAAGGGATTGGTTTTGGCGGCGGGCACCCTCATATGGCTGGCGGCATTATCAACAAACAGTTTGAATTCAGCAGTGAACTTGCTTGTGTTTATGACTTGATTCGACCGAACCTTTTACTTGATGCCTAAGTCCATCAGTGAAAATGATTGTTGCTCTACAAGAAGTAACAACTCAAAGGTGATGACGAAAGTTGTCGCCTTTGTTTTATCGACAGCAAGCTAAAACACGTATATCAGCCTTTGATGTGATGTCTTGAAGTGACTCGGTGCACAAGTTAGAAAGTGCAATTACAATCTTGATAAATTGGGATATATGTTCGTAGTAAAATTGTGAGACGCTTGATCAAGTGTTAGTCGAATCACAAGGAAGTTGAATGCACCACTTTAATATCCGTGCTCTTGAGTATTTAAATGCGTTGTCAAAATATGGGTCGTTACGTAAGGCATCTAAGATGATGAACGTTGACCCTGCCGCGATGAGTCGAATGCTGACACAGTTAGAAGCGCAAGCGGAAATGAAAGTATGGGAGCGCAACAACCGCCAATCTCTGCTGACTGAGGCGGGGAACGAACTGTTGAACTACTATCGCTCCATTGTTCGTGGAGAGGCGGCAGTGCTTGCTCGACTAACCAAGCTTAAAAACCTCAAGGGCGGTAATGTTAGCATCGCGATTGGAGAAGGATTTATTACTAACTTGGTCTCTAAACCGATGCAAACCTTCATGACTCGTTATCCTGATATCAATCTTTCTATTGAGATCGCTGGGGCATTGGATGCAGTCAATATGTTGGAAGATCAACAGATAGACTTTGCGATAACCTATGCGTCTGCACCGCACCCTAAACTGCACTCCCACGTTGAACGCAGCCATCCGCTCGAATTGATTGCTCCGAAGGGGCACTTCCTTACGATGAAAGAAGCACCAGTGGTAATGCAAGATATTCAAGACGCTTCTCTCGCCTTGATCGATAACTCGACCGGTATGGGGAGGCTAGTAAAGCAGGCTGAACAAATTTCCCATCTTACCTTGCAGCCAAAACTTCAAACTAACTCAGTCACGGCACTGACTAACTTCGTTTCAGCAGGGTTGGGCGTCACCTTTATGCCTAAGCTCACTGTGATCGATGAAATAAAGTCAGGGCAGATTGAAGTGGTTGCGACCGAGTTGGAGATGCTATCGAAGGCGACGGTTAAGGTTCAATCTTTGAAAGGCCGTGCACTTACGCTACAAGCCGAAACCTTGTTGGATTTCTTACTCGAGAACGCCACTTTCTTAAGCCATGACGCTTACAATATCTAGGCTTAGTTGATTTACTTAGCGACTCCTACCTAAGCTTTCAAATACCGCCAATATCACACTTTCAAACTGCCGAATTCGTTTTTAAGTCGAATTGAGTTTTTGTCAACGCTCTCTCTATTGTTAAGTCAACACGTGCGGAATAAGTTACAAACCATTAACGAAACGAGTTTTACACTGACAGTTGTGTTCGGCTGGTTTTGGCTTTGTCGGGCATTAGGGGAAGAGAATGGAAGTAATTGTAATTGGCAGCGGTGTGATTGGCTTGACCAGTGCTTGGTATCTGGCGAAAGAGGGCCACTCGGTGACGGTTATCGATCGTCAAGATAGCAGTGGCAAAGAAACCAGTTTTGCGAATGCCGGGCAAATTTCTTACGGTTATTCATCACCATGGGCGGCACCGGGCATCCCTTTGAAAGCGATGAAATGGCTTACCCAAGAACATGCGCCACTTAAAGTGAAGCCTTCTCTTTCTCCAGAGTTAATGTCTTGGGCGACTAAAATGCTCGCCAACTGTAATGAAGCCAAGTACGCACAGAATAAATCGCGGATGTTACGAGTCGCTAACTACAGCCGAGATTGCCTGACTCATCTAAGAATCAGTGAAGATTTGGCTTATGAGGGCCGGCAGAAAGGCACCTTGCAAGTATTCAGAAGCGAAAAACAATTGGACGCTATTCAGCAGGATATGAAGCTATTAACAGAGAGTGGAATCGAACACTCGCTGTTTGATGTTGAACAGTGTCTGTCAGTGGAGTCTGGTTTAGCAGACGTTAAAGACAAGCTGGTGGGCGGCCTGTATTTACCACACGATGAAACCGGTGATTGTCATCAGTTCTGTTTAACCTTGACCGAAAAAGCCAAGCAACTCGGCGTTCAGTTCGTGTTTAATACCGAAGTGGTTAGGCTCAATCATCAGAATCAAACCATTGAGAGTATTACAACGACTCAAGGCGAGTTCAAAGCGAATGCTTACGTGGTCGCTTCAGGAAGCTATTCTCGAGAACTGTTGAAGCAAGTCGATTTGTCGATCCCGGTTTATCCAGTGAAAGGCTATTCGCTAACACTGCCGATCGTGAATGCAGATAAGTCACCAACCTCGACTGTGATGGATGAAACTTACAAGGTAGCGATGACGCGATTTGATGATCGTATTCGCATTGCAGGGACGGCAGAACTTGCGGGGTTTAATTACCTTATCCCTGAAAAACGCAAAGCCACGATTGATATGGTGATTAAAGATCTTTTCCCACAAGCGGGTGACTTTTCTAGGGCTGAATACTGGACTGGGTTAAGACCAATGACGCCGGATGGTACGCCTATTATCGGTAAGACGCCTATCAAGAACCTATTTACAAATACTGGACATGGGACATTAGGTTGGACAATGGCATGTGGCTCAGGAAAGATCTTGGCAAGCGTGGTCAGTGGCTCTGATTGCGATATAAAAGCAGACGACTTGAGCATCCATCGTTACATGTAGTTCATCCAAATCCTTGGTCATACGAATTAGCCCATGTTTATTAAGCATGGGCTAATTTGGTTTGAGTGTCGCGGCTTATCGGGTGGTGGTTTCTAACACATGAGTGAATCGTTCCCACGATTTTTGGTCAGCTTCATTTTGGTAATTATTAGAGCCGAACACGGTAAAGGCATGCGGCGCCCCACTGTAGGTGATCATTTCATGCGGAACTTTGGTTGTTTCAAGTTCAGCGGCAAGGTTGCCAAAGTCTTGCATTGAAATCATGGCATCAGCCGTACCGTGGAACACGACAACCGGAGCCTTTGTCTGCGAGTAGTCTTGACCTTTTGGTGTTGATAAACCGCCATGGAAGGTGACATAAGCCTTCGAAGGAATGCCCGCACGAGCGGCTTCCAATACAGCGGCTCCGCCGAAACAGTATCCCATCATTACGTTGTTATCTAAGTTGCCGCCAAGTCTTTTCGCTTCCATGGCACCAGCGTTGAGCAACGTACGCATTTTTTCTCTGTCTTTATACAGTTCGCCTGTGTGTTGCTTTTTATCTTTCACTTCGGTCGGGCGAATGCCTTTACCAAATAGATCGATGGCGAACACGTTGTAACCGAGTTCGTTGAGCATCTCAGAACGTTTCTTTTCGTAATCGGTTAAGCCATCCCAATCGTGTATTAGCAGTACCAAAGGCGCTTGGTCACTGGCTTCACTCCAATAACCTTCGTAATCCATCCCATCGACTTGATAAGTGACGTTTTCTCCTGAAATCGCAGAGAAGGGCAGTAAAACTGAAAACAGGCCGAGC
The DNA here is from genome assembly GCF_041470505.1 of Vibrio sp. 10N.261.55.C5. Classification (NCBI taxonomy): domain Bacteria; kingdom Pseudomonadati; phylum Pseudomonadota; class Gammaproteobacteria; order Vibrionales; family Vibrionaceae; genus Vibrio; species Vibrio sp. 10N.261.55.C5. The sequence goes on along the minus strand of NZ_JBFRMS010000012.1, from coordinate 163,932 downwards.
GTAGTGAGTTTTCGCATGCGTAATTCCTTTCGATGACAATTGACGTTCCAATCGAAAGTATAGATAACGCGATGATTCTCGCCAGATTTATGTCTCTAACTTGAAATGTATGGCAGGGATAGCAGGTGGCGATTACTGATAAACAGCCATCGAAAGGGAGTGCGATGGCTGTTCATGATGTGCTGAGAAATTCTCAGGTCCGCAGAAACGCGGGGGGTATTAGAGTAGAAAAGAACGGATTACTACCAAGTAGCGTTATCAGCGGTGTGACTACTTCGAAGTTCTGGGTACTTACGTTGATAGCGCGGCAACATCGACTCATTACCTAAGATGCCGCCTTGGTGGATATAGATGACGGTTTTTGTTGGGTTCTCTTCTTGCCATTGCTCTAGGCATTGCCACATCAATGGGTCGTAGAGCAGGTCGAATTCAATATCCGTCTGTTCTTGCAGATCCAACCAAGTTTGATAGTCCTGCTGGTAAAGCTTACCAAAGTGGTGTTTGGCTTTAAGTGGTAATATCTGCGGGTGATCGGTTTCGCCGAGTTCATTGAACTGCTGTGTTAGGTAATCACTGCCGCCAACACAAGCGCAAGTTAACACTGGGATGTTGTGCATTTTTAAATGCTTATGCAGATACAGAGCTGTGCTGCCTGTGCCTGCTGGAAGTGCTACCACGAAATCGTGTTTGTTTTCGAAACGCGTCCAGCTGAGTATTTCAATCGCCAGTTGCTTCACGCCGTATTCAGAAAGCTGAGAGCGTCCACCTTCTGGTAACACAATGCATTGTGAGTCAGGTTGTCTTACTTGCTCAATATACTCTTGTGGATGAAGCTCAGAGCCTGTTTCTTTGACTGAAATAACCTCAGCCCCAAGGTCGATAGCGCCACGGTAGTTGCCGAGTGGGCGTTCTTGTAGCCATTGAGGCAGGTGGTCGACGTAAAACTCAAGCGTCCAGCCTTTGATTTTCGCAAGTGCGGCGAGTGAGAACAAGGAGTTAGCCTGAGCGGAACCATAGCTTATTAGAGTGGTGGTGTTTGGGCTATCGTCTTCCAGTAGCTTCATGAACTTTCTGGCTTTGTTGCCGCAAAAGTGGGAGTGAAGCTGATCGTCACGCTTTAAGAAAAAGGTGTGCTCGTTGTATTGATGTTGAGTTACAGGGCTATTATTTAGTTTCATCGCACTTAGACAAAATGCTGACTCAGAGCCAGCATTTATAGTTCAAATAGGACTGACGAGTATCTAGTAGCTAGGGACCGCTGTAAACCAACTAAATCAAGTTTTCGTTCGATATTGAGCTTCGAACTATGAACTCATTTACTCTGGGGTGGATGCGGATAGATCGGTTTGAAAGGTGATCTTAGCGGTACATCCACCACAGCTGCGATTGACCAATTCAAAGCCCCATTGGAAGCGTTGACATAAGTCCTCGACAATCAATAAACCTAACCCATGCCCATTTGGATTGTATTGTTCTTGGAGGCCTTCTCCTTGGTCTTCAATCACAACACTCTCGTGGGACAGAGTGACCGTTACGGTGCCACTATTGGTCGCTGCAATGGCATTTCTCAACAAGTTTCCGACCAACATGTTCATTATCGCGCTGGTGGCTTGAATGGTGGGTTCGGATTGAACATGCATGGAAATTTCGACGTCTTTCTCATCTGCCTGTGCTGAGTTTTTTGAGACGATAGCCTCTAACTCTTGTTGGCTAAACAGTCGCAGTGGCGCATCGTCACTGTTTCTTTCGTAACGCACGAGGCCGAGTAGGGCATCGACCATCTCTGACATCTGAACAATGGCTTCATCAATGCGCTCAATCTGGCGAGATTGAAACTCGGTGGTTTCGCTTCTTAGCAGTAATTTATTTGCGCCACGAGCGACCGTTAACGGTGTTCTTAGTTCATGACTTGAGTAGCGAGCAAAGGCTTGTTCACGTTTGAGTAAGGAATTGATTTCTCTTCGGTACTGATTGAGTTGATCTGTGAGCTGACGAAACTCAACTGCGGCGTCGTCATTGACACTAAATTCTTCATTGAGGTTGAGCTTATTGGATTCAAGCTGTTCAGACAGGGAGTTGAAGGGCTCAATCAGCCGTTTAGACAACCGATAGAGCAGAGCTCCGAAGCTGAATATTAGAATAGAGAGAAGGGCTAATACAAATGTGGTGGCATAAACGAGCTCAAAGACACTAAGCTCGACACGGTCTATTTCAGAAAGCAGAACAATAGGGTGAGTTCTACCTTCATGAGTATACTCGCCTACATAGACCATGCGAGATTCTGGATCTTCACCGACCTCACCAATGAAATTTTCTTTGCCTTCAATATACTTTAAATACTTTTTCGGTAGATAGGAAAGATCGTTGTAAGCGATAGTCAGGTCATCAATACGAAGCTCTCCACTTTCACCTGACTGGAATAACCCGACTGCATAGTTGCGGTCAATTAGGATGCGTCTTTCACCCACGCGGTCTTCCGACAAGTACAGGGCTGTGATAAATACCACATAGACAAATGCCGACACAATTACGGCCATTAACCCAAAGAAAACCGCTAAGCGGCCCGTTAGGGTTTTTGTGCTTGTAAGAACATTTGAAATCAATTCGATGGCTCCAATCGGAAGCCAACTTTAGGCACCGTAATTAACATCTGAGTGTCGAAAGGCTTGTCGAGTTGATTACGTAACTGATAAATGTGACTGCGCAACACATCATTGTTGGGCTCGTTTTCTTCCCATAACTTGTAGGAAATAGCTTCACGAGTGACTACTTCAGGTGCTTTTTGGCACAACATCTCAAGGATGGTGTAAGTGGTTGGGTTGAGTGCGAGTAACTTATCTTGACGGTAAGCTTTACGCGTTTTTTGGTCGATGGTGAGTTCATCAAACTGCAATTTAGAAGAAGCCACTTTTCCTCGGTAACGACGAACAAGCGCTTTCATTCTGGCTTCCAAAATATCCAAATCAAAAGGTTTGGTTAGATAGTCATCGGCACCATGCTCAAACCCTTTTAACATATCATCGCGGCTATCTAACGCAGTCAACATCAAAATAGGTGTCGCGTTGCCTTGGTCTCGCAGTTTATTACAAACCGTGAGGCCGTCCATTCTTGGTAACATTAGATCCAATATGATGATATCAAATGAGTTTTCCAACGCGAGTTGCAGGCCGAGTTCGCCGTTGTCCGCATAATCGAGTTCCATGCCAATACACTCAAAATAATCAAACAAGACACCTGCGATTTCACGGTTATCTTCGACTAATAGAACTCGTTTCATTTTGATTCTCATACAGAAATAGACAGTAACATTATCCTGAGTGAGCGTGAAAAATATGTCAATAACATAACTTTCACTTATGAGGGGGTAGATTGGATTCAGATTAAAAAATAGAAGAACGTATTATGTCTGAACTTCATATTAGCCGACCTAAAGTCTCCACATCACGGATCAATCCCGCCGTTTCACTATCGATCATTGTGCCGTTTTACGATGAACAAGAGGTGTTAGAAGAGTTTCATTCTCGCTTAACCAAGGTACTGGATAGCTTACCGATCACGAGTGAGATTGTTTATGTCGACGATGGCAGCAAAGACAACAGCTTGGACTTGGTGAGTTCATTCACTTCAATCAATAGCTCAATTTCTGTGATTGGTTTAAGCCGTAACTTTGGTAAAGAGTCAGCCATGAGTGCTGGTCTTGAGCATTGCCGAGGACAAGCGGTGATCTTGTTAGACGCAGACCTGCAAGATCCGCCGGAGCTGATCCCACAAATGGTTGCCAAGTGGCGCGAAGGCTATGACGTTGTGAATATGCAGCGTAGCCAACGTGATGGTGAAACGTGGTTTAAGAAGTTTTCAGCAGCAAGCTTTTACAAAGTCATGAACGTGGCAGCGAAGATCGATGTTCCAGAAAATGTCGGTGATTTCCGACTGTTAAGCCGAGAGGTTGTCGACCATATCAACCAACTGCCTGAACGTAACCGTTACATGAAAGGCATCTTTTCATGGCCAGGTTTTAGACAAGCAACGATTCAGTTTAAGCGCGACGCTCGCTTCTGTGGCGAGACCAAGTGGAACTACCTGAAACTCATCGGATTGGCGATGGATGGCATCACATCATTTTCTATCCGCCCACTGCGTATTGCGACGGCCGTTGGTGGATTAGTGGCGCTTACTGCTTTCGTGTATGGCGTCTTCATCGTGTTCAAAACCATGATGTTTGGTGAGCCTATTACGGGCTACCCGTCAATGATGGTGGTTCAACTTGCCCTTGGCGGCATTCAACTTCTGAGTATTGGTTTAATGGGGGAATACATAGGTCGTATTTTCATCGAAACCAAGAACCGCCCTTTGTATCTGATCCAATCGGTGGTCGATACCCCTGCATTAAAAACGCATTTTAAATTAGAGGAGTCAGCATGAGCCTGAACCGAACGCACCTATGGTATTTGTTGGCTTTTGCATTGGTTCTAAGGCTCTTATCTCTGGCGACATACCCTTTAATGGATACTACGGAAGCGCGCTATGGAGAAATGGCTCGCTTGATGGTAGAAACCGGCAATTGGTTAACCCCTCAATTTGATTACGGCATCCCTTTCTGGGGTAAACCACCGTTGTTCACATGGATGAGTGCGGCTGGGATTGAGCTGTTTGGTTTGAGTGAGTTTGCTGTGCGTGCACCACACTGGCTAGCAGGTTTTGCGACGATTCTGTTGGTTGCATACATGGCTAAGCGTACCGGACAAAGTGCCTTGGTGGCGGCTGTGGTATTGGCGACATGTGGGATTTTCTCTATTGCGGCGGGTGCTGTGATGACCGACATGGCGTTAACGTTAGCGATGACCATTGCCATGTTAGGTTTTTACCTATGTTGGTTAGGAGGAGAGAGTTGTAAGGGAGAGGGCAATGCTGAGACTAATCGGTCTTGGGGTTATGTTGGTTTCATTGGTTTAGCACTAGGCTTGCTTGCAAAAGGGCCGGTAGCGATTGTGATCATGGGTATCGCTGTTTTCCCTTGGTTAGTATTGCAACATGGCTTCTTTGGCGCTTTCAAAGTGTTATGGCAACGCTTTCCACTGTTGTCTGGCTTAGGTGTGATGCTGGCGATTGCCTTGCCTTGGTACATCATGGCTGAAATGGCAACACCGGGTTTTATTGATTACTTTATTGTTGGCGAGCACTTTAAGCGTTTTGTTGTGAGTGGCTGGGAGGGCGATTTATACGGTTCTGCCCATGACCAAGCAAGAGGCATGATCTGGTTGTTTTGGCTTCAAGCGGCTGCACCGTGGTCGATTGTGTTGCCTATTTTGACTTTCGCCCGTCGTAAGAAAATCGCAGAAGTTAACGCTGAACATAGTGGATTGTTTTCATTCCTCGTGTGTTGGTTGGTCTCTCCTCTGATTCTTTTTACCATGGCGGGTAATATTCTTCCTGCCTATGTGTTGCCAGGCATTCCTGCCCTTGGCTTGTTGGTGGCAATGCTTGTAGTAGAAAAAGATAAGAAGTGGTTCTCGAGTGTGGCTTTAGTGCTACCTGTGTTGCTAATGATTGCAATGGTCTACCTCAACTTAGGCAAAGCGAATGAGAAAAGTGACCGTATTATCTTCGAACAGATTACGGATGAAGCGCCGAGCTTTTATGTCGGTAAACGACCGTTCTCCGGGCAGTTTTACAGTCATGGACAAGCGAAAAAGTTACTCGATGTTGAACAGTTAGATGGTATCGACAAGTTCTATCTGATTGGTAAAAGAGCGGAAGTAGAAACCAAGATTAAAGACAACGCGTTAACCTGTATTTTAGAACCGACGGTGAAGATCAAGCGCGCTCTATTTAGTTGTCATAGCCAAAATATCAAACCAAATCTATCGTTGAGCTATATTCGAAGTGATGGCGATGTTCAATTTTAACTCGTCATCGAGACTGTTTAGCCACAAGTTCGACGCGCTAAACAAAAAACTACAACCTCACCATAAGATGATTAAATTCGCTATGGTGGGGGCGGGTGGCTTTGTTGTCGATTGTGCCGTGTTTGCATTGCTGCATTACGTTATTGGGCTGCCTTTGATGAGTGCTCGAATTGGCTCTTTCATCGTTGCAGCAACGACAACCTGGTTTGGAAATCGAGTGTTGACCTTTGAATTCAAAGGGCAGGGGAATTGGTCCGAAAAGCTGATTCAATGGCAAAAGTTCATGTTCTCTGCATCAATATCGGCGATACCTAATTTGCTGTGCTTTAAGTTGATGACTGAATTGCTGCCTGCATTTACTGGGGCAGTGTTTATCGCAATGGCGGTTGGCATCTTGGTGGGCATGGTCAGTAACTATTTGCTTAGTCAGTATTGGGTGTTTGCTCGTTAGGCTATCTTGTAACAGACACAAAAAAGCGCAGCTAAATAGCTGCGCTTTGTGTTTTTACGATAGCGAAGTCAATCGGTTCGCGATATTAGCGTTGTGCTGCGCGCTGGCGGTTCTTGCCGTTACTTGCAGGTTTGCCACCTTGACCATTGCCCGCTTTGTTACGGTTTGGTTTGCCATTTCCGCCGCCATTACCTTGTGATTGCTGACCACCAGGACCTTTCTTAATGAAGCCAGTCGCTGGTTTACGAGCATTGCCATTACCGCCACCTTGGTTAGCATTACCTTGGCTACCGTTGCCGTTACCATTCGGCTTCTTGCCACCCGGTTTCTTACCAGAGTGGTTACGTGGGCTTTCGCCACCAAGACCTGGCTGAGATTTACTGTGCTTAGTCGCAAAGCGTTGTGAACCGTGACGACCAGACTTACGACGTTGTGCCGGTGTTTGTGCATCAAAGTCTTCTGCTGGTACTAGGCAGTTTGCTTTGTCACCAATTAGGTGCTGTTTACCCATGCTGATCAGTGCTTCACGGATGATTTTCCAGTTTTCAGGATCGTGGTAACGAAGCAGTGCTTTATGCAGACGACGTTGACGATCACCTTTCGGCACAGGAACATCTTCACGCTTCTTATATTTCACGCGTTTCAGAGGGTTAGTCTCTGAGTAGTACATCGACGTTGCATTACACATTGGCGATGGGTAGAAGTTCTGTACTTGGTCACACTCGTAGTTGTGCTTTTTCAGCCACATTGCTAGGTTAAGCATGTCTTCATCTTCTGTGCCCGGGTGAGCAGAGATAAAGTAAGGAATTAAGTACTGTTTCTTACCGGCTTCAGCGCTGTACTTCTCGAACATCTCTTTGAAACGATCGTAAGTGCCCATGCCCGGCTTCATCATCAGATCCAGTGGGCCTTTTTCAGTATGCTCTGGAGCAATCTTCAAGTAACCACCAACGTGGTGAGTCACAAGCTCACGAACGTATTCTGGAGATTCAATCGCTAAGTCGTAACGTACACCAGAAGCGATCATGATCTTCTTAACACCCGGTACTTTTCTCGCAGAGCGGTACAGGTCGATAGTGTGTTGATGGTCTGTGTTTAGCTTTTCACAGATTTTCGGGAACACACATGATGGACGACGACAGTTAATTTCAGCTTTTGGATCTGAACAACCTAAACGGTACATGTTCGCCGTTGGGCCGCCCAAGTCAGAAATAGTACCTGTGAAGCCCGGTACTTTATCTTTAATGTCTTCGATCTCATCCAAGATAGATTCTTTCGAACGGTTCTGAATGATGCGACCTTCGTGCTCTGTGATTGAACAGAAAGAACAACCACCAAAACAACCACGCATGATGTTAACCGAGGTTTTGATCATGTCGTATGCTGGGATTTTCGCTTTGCCGTACATCGGGTGCGGAACACGCTTGTACGCAAGGCCAAACACGTAGTCCATCTCTTCTGTGGTCAATGGAATAGGCGCTTGGTTAATCCAAAGCTCGCGATCACCGTGACGTTGAATCAGAGCACGACCTGAGTACGGGTTTGTCTCAAGGTGCAGAATACGACTAGCGTGAGCGTAAAGAATACGGTCATTGTTTAGCTTTTCGTAACCTGGGATACGAACCGCTGTAGTTTTTGCATCGTGACGAGAAGGGCGAATAGTAATAGGTTGCGCTTTTACTTCTTCTTTTTCGTCTTTCTTGGTATCACACTGAGTTTCAACTTCGTACGGGTTAACCGGAACATACGCTTTGTTCGGCTTTTCGATACGAGAAGAGTCAATGATCTTGAAGCCTTCAGGGGCCGCAGGAAGATTGATAGCAGTACCGCGGATATTGGTCAGCGTAGACATGTCTTCACCATCGGCAATGCGGTGTGCTACTTCAACCAGTGCACGCTCAGCGTTACCAAAAAGAAGAATGTCAGCTTTTGCATCAAACAATACAGAGCGGCGAACTTTATCTGACCAGTAGTCGTAGTGAGCTACACGACGTAAGCTCGCTTCAATACCACCAAGCACGATTGGCGTGCCTTTGTAAGCTTCACGACAACGTTGAGAATAAACCAGAGTTGCACGATCAGGACGCTTGCCACCTTCATTGTTCGGAGTATAAGCATCATCGTGACGTAATTTGCGATCAGAGGTGTAGCGGTTGATCATGGAGTCCATGTTACCCGCTGTGATGCCGAAGAATAGGTTAGGTTTACCTAGCTTCATGAAGGCATCTTTATTGTCCCACTTTGGTTGAGCAATAATGCCCACGCGGAAACCTTGAGCTTCAAGCAGACGGCCGATGATAGCCATACCAAAGCTCGGGTGATCGACATAAGCGTCACCAGTTACAATAATAATGTCACAGCTATCCCATCCAAGAGCATCCATCTCCTTTCTACTGGTAGGCAAAAAGGGTGCAGTTCCGTAGCACTCGGCCCAGTATTTTTTGTGTTCGTGAATAGGAGTGATATCGCTGTACATATTTCAACCTCTGATTTTTGAGGCGGGAATTATAGCGGCATGAGCCTAGACTAGCCAGTAGAACATGCCCCTGTTAGTTCTGGTGTCTTTCGTCTTTTTACGGTAAATGGCGACAAAAGAACCATACAACAGCATAGTTGAAGCCTTGAATAACGTCGCTAATTTGTGATTTTGATTAGTGTTCGCAGCAGTTTTTGATATTATTCGCGAAAATAAGTCTGAAGAAGTAGATCCACAATGGTCGAAACGTTATTAGTACAATTTGCTCCGATGCTTTTAGGAGCCCAACTGATCTTAACCCTCATCTTGGTGAAAGGGGATATTTGTCCGGGGCAGCGTGGTCGTATCCACAAGATGTTACCTGCGATTGGCGTGCTGTGGCTTGCCGTTGCCTCAGTAAAAATTGAAGCCTTTCTGGTCGTGTTTGCGATCTTTTATTTCTATTCTCAAGTTCAAACTAAGAAGACACGCGATTCTGGCCCTATTTGGGTGATGTACTTAGCTTGTGGTTTGGCATTGTCTTACGTTGCTATCCAAGCGACGGAACAAGCAACTACCGTTGGTATCATCACTACTGTATTGCTAGTGGCACTGTTAGGCTCAGCGTTTGGCCATTTACTGCTGACGATTGCAAGAACACGCTTACAGGCATTTCACCGTGTTCTGCCTGTTGTTGGTGTTTTGACGGGCATGTTGGTGGTTTTGGCAACAGTCGTGAGTGTCTATTCTTTGTCTGAAGCTCAACTAGAACCAGTGATTTCAACGCTACTGTTCAGCTTTGCTTTGCTAATCTCAGCTATCGTGGTGTGGTGTTGGCATCTACTGTTCGTTAAAACCCCGGAAAAACTTCAACTGACGGTTTCGTTACTGATGTTATTGGCTGCGGCTGTGGGTTTAACGCCAGTGTGGGCACTTTAATCGCGCACTTTCATTAATTACGTGCGCTCATTAATCACGCATTCTCTTTAAGAAGTGTGATCAGTTTTTTAGCATGGCCTTGGTAAGCGTTCTAAACTTAATTTTAGTCGGTGTGTTCGTAAGGAGTACGAGATGGATTTAAGCAACGTCAAAGGTTTCGATAGCATTATCTTGCTGGGAATCGTGAATGAGAAACTTCGCCTAGAGTGCGATAGCTTTGAAGAGCTGATCAGTATGTATGAAATGGATATAGAAAGTGTCGTGGGCAAGCTCGATATGCTTGGCTATCAATACGACCCATTGACTAACCAGTTTAAGTCTTATCCAAGATAGTCTATTTTCGCGAATCAACAGATATCGAAAATCATCGATACTGAAACTAAAAAGTCACAGATTATCTGTGACTTTTTTTGTTTCTGGCGTTTGCCTTTCCGATTTAATACAGGCTTAAGCTAGCTCAATAATGAACCTCTTAAACGACCTCAATACCATCTAAGTGACTCTTACTCTGCTGTCTTGCTGTGCTAAAGAAAGCCTGTAGGTAACGTTTGTCTTTTTCTGAGTTTCTTACTGCGGCAAACAGTCTTCTTGAAAGCCCTTTACCTAACGGTTTGCTGGCTATCAAACCTTGTCTTGAGAACTCACTGATCGCCCAATTTGGTAATGCCGCGACACCTAATCCTGCCGATACCATTTGCACCAACATTAAGGTGTTGTCTGCTTGTTTCCACTTCTTAGGTTCTACACCTGCTGGTTGCAAAAAGTGTTTCACGACGTCTAAACGTTGTTTTTGAACAGGATAGGAGAGCATGGTGAGATCGCTAAGATCTTGCGGATCAATGCTCGCTTTATCGGCCAAAGGCGAGTTGATCGCGGTGATAAGACGCATCTCAAAATCGAAAAGCGGCTCGTAATGAACCTCAGAGCGAGGCTGTATATCAGAGGTGATCACCAAATCTAGCTCGCCTGCCATTAGCGCGGGTAGCGGCTCAAACCCAAAGCCTGACGAGAAATCTAGCGTTACGCTTGGCCAAGCCACTTGATATTCCTTCAAAGCAGGCATTAACCATTGGAAGCATGAGTGACATTCAATCGCCATGTGCAAACGACCATTCACATCCTCTTTCAGGCTCGCGAGTTCGTTCTCCGCTTTAGCTATTCTTGGCTGTATCTCATCGGCAAGCCTAAGCAAAATATCACCTTCAGAGGTGAACTTAACTGGTCTAGTTTTACGTAGGAAAAGCTGACCACCGATACGCGCCTCAAGGTCTTTCAGTTGGTGAGAAAGCGCCGACTGCGTCAAATGAAGAGAGGTTGCAGTGGCAGTTAGTGAGCCGCTGTCTCTTAAGGTGGTCAATGTTCGAAGGTGTTTAAGCTCTATCATGAGTATTCCTCATATTCCCTAAGCCAATTCAATATTTCTTAATAATCACCCTACGGGGTTTTTTATCATTTGTAAACGTCTAGATGTCTAGATGGTTTTGAGTTCCTCATCTTTGGTTTATTCAAGATGAATATTTTTAATAAACAAGATGAATATTTGGACGTTGTTCATTATTCAGATTGGGTGGATAGTTTAGCCATCCAGACGCCTTTTTGATAAAGCGTAATCTTCAATAGGTGGTCTGAAAAGATACTAACAATTATTGAATAAGGAACAGGCTCATGACTACGACAACGCATATTCTTGGCTACCCACGCATTGGTGAAAAACGCGAACTGAAATTCACACTAGAGAAGTACTGGCGCGGTGAGATTAACCAATCAGATTTAAAGCAACTCGGTAGCGAACTAAGAAATCGTAACTGGAATGTACAAGCTAAGGCGAATCTAAGCTTTGCAACTGCGGGTGACTTCGCATGGTACGACCATGTTCTAACAACGACGTTACTTCTAGGTCATGTACCTGAGCGTCACGCTGGTGGATCAGAAGGTGAAAAAGCCTTCCCAGATTTAGATACCTTGTTCCGCGTTGGTCGCGGTCAATCTCAAACTCAAATACAATCTCAAAGGCAGCCAACTTGTTGTGGCGCTAAGCACGGCTCTGAAAGCGCTAAAGATGGTGCAGCAGCATCAGATATGACGAAGTGGTTCAACACTAACTATCACTACATTGTTCCTGAGTTCAGTAAAGACGACACCTTTGAAGTGAGTTGGCCACAACTGTTTGACGAAGTGAGTGAAGCGATTAAAGCGGGGCATAAGGTGAAGCCAGTTCTTCTTGGCCCATTATCTTATTTATATCTCGGCAAAGAAGTGGAAGAGGGATTTGACCGTTTAACCTTGCTCCCACGTTTGCTTACAGCTTACCAAGCGATTCTGGCAAAACTGGCCAAGTTGGGCGTTGAGTGGGTACAAATCGATGAACCTATCCTTTCTCTGGAACTTGAGACTAAGTGGGCAGATTCATTCAAATTGGCTTATCAGGTGATTCAAGGTGATGTGAAGCTACTCCTTACCACGTACTTTGATTCTGTGACTGACACGTTAGATAAAATCATGGAACTGCCCGTCAACGGCTTACACATCGATTTGGCTGCCGCACCCCAGCAACTCGATCAAGTGGTGAACAAGCTACCTGAAGATTGGGTGCTTTCTGCAGGAGCAATCAACGGACGCAATGTTTGGCGAGCAGACTTAGCCGCGCAGCTTGAGTTGCTGCAACCAGTGAAAGAAAAGCTAGGCGATAAACTATGGGTCGCAAGTTCATGTTCATTGCTGCATAGCCCAGTCGACCTTGAGTTAGAAGAGACGCTTAGCGAAGAAGTGAAGAGTTGGTTTGCCTTTGCAAAACAGAAAGTCACTGAGGTGAGCTTATTGGGTGCGGCGTTAGACGGCGACCAAAATGCCATTTTAGCGTGTGAGACGTATAGCCACCCGATTGTTGCACGCAAGAGTGCAACTCATGTGAATAAGCCGCAAGTTCAAGCTCGTATTAACACGATAACTAAAGCGCTAGCAGAGCGCACTGCTCCATACGCAGAACGTGCCGCGCACCAGTCTGAGGTGTTAGGCTTACCGCTGTTACCAACCACAACCATTGGTTCATTCCCACAGACAGGCGAGATCCGTGTTCAACGTAGCGCTTACCGCACTGGCAAACTGAGTGAAGCGGAATATAACACTGCATTGAAAGGCCATATTGCGGATGCCGTTAAACGTCAAGAAGCACTGGATTTGGATGTGCTTGTTCATGGCGAAGCTGAACGTAACGACATGGTGGAGTACTTTGCAGAAAACCTAGCAGGCTTTCAAACCACTAAGTTTGGTTGGGTACAAAGCTATGGCTCACGCTGCGTGAAGCCGGCGATTGTGGTCGCGGATATAGAGCGTGAGAAGCCGATGACCGTAGAATGGTCGACCTATGCCCAATCTCTGACCTCGAAGCAGATGAAAGGGATGCTGACAGGCCCAGTCACTATCTTATGTTGGACATTCCCACGTGAAGACATTTCACGCAAAGAGATCACTAATCAATTGGCATTTGCGCTGCGAGATGAAGTGTCTGATTTGCAAGACGCGGGCATCAACATTATCCAAATCGATGAACCAGCGATTCGTGAAGGTCTGCCATTGAAAAAGCGCGACCACGCAGAATACCTAGAGTGGGCGGTCGATGCCTTTAAGATCTCAGCGGCAAGTGCTAAACCAGAAACTCAGATTCATACCCACATGTGTTACAGCGAGTTCAACGAGATCATTGATTCAGTAGCCGCGCTAGATGCCGATGTGATTACCATTGAGACTTCTCGCTCGAACATGGAACTGCTGAAAGCATTTGAAGAGTTCAACTACCCGAATGCGATTGGACCTGGCGTTTATGACATTCACTCACCAAACATCCCGTCAGAAGAGTGGATTGTTGATTTACTTAAGAAAGCGGCAGAGAAAATTCCAGCGGAACGTTTGTGGGCAAACCCTGATTGTGGGCTGAAGACACGGAACTGGGCAGAGACGGAAGCGGCGCTGACTAACTTAGTTTCGGCAACTAAAGCACTGCGTAAAGAGTGGGAATCAACCGAGGCATAATTCAGCTTAGGATTTTGATTGCTTCATAAAACAAAGGCCTCGCATTTGCGAGGCCTTCTGGTTTTATACTTGTTCGAATCTCGAGCTAGAATCTAGCTGCTGCTCTGACACGTCTCTTTGCTGATCAACTTCTCAACCATCAGTTGTCCGCGAGTGTTGCGAATCTTGATGTTGTAAGCCAAGCCCATATCAAGGTTTGCTCTCACTTCAGAGTTGGTGCAGTAGCTATTCACACTCATGTCTACAACTTGGTTTAAAGGCTTAGCACCTTTTGCATCTTGGTTGTAGATCATCATGATTTCGATAACCGTGTTTTTTGCTAGCACGCGCATGACCGACAGTGGGCCATACTCAATCGGCAGGCCTGCAGATAAAACGCCAGCTCGGTGCTGCGCCATCATCTCTAGCTGTCTTTGTTCGTCTTGCTCACTTGAAGCACAGCCTGCAAGCAGAGCTAAAGCCAGTGAGCCAATAATCCATTTTTTCACGTTAAAATACTTTCTTGAATGGTTTTACAATCACATTTTGGTAAACGCCAGCATCAATGTACGGGTCAGCGTCTGCCCATGCTTGTGCATCTTCCAAAGAGTTAAATTCAGCAATCACAGTTGAACCTGTAAAGCCTGCTTCGCCAGGGTTATCTGAATCAATCGCTGGCATTGGACCTGCTGTTAACAGTCGGCCTTCATCGTGAAGTGTTTGTAGGCGTTCTAGATGTTGTGGGCGAACACTTAGGCGTTTTTCTAATGAATTTTCGACGTCTTGAGAAAAAATCACGTACCACATATTGAGATATCCTTATTTTACTTCACTAAATTTGGGGCGTTTAAATTCGCTATCTTGCTAATTTACGCGAACTAATTGGTATTGGAAGGGCTAATGATAAGAAATTGTGAATTGGTGCGGGAGAGTGAGAAGGTCTTTAGCATTTTTAATCGAAATGGCTAAAGACCTTACAGTGCGATAGGGCTGTCGAAAGTCCTATTTATTGATAGAGCGAGGCTTACCACTTTCATCAACCGCAACGTAGTTGAATGTCGCGCCACAAACCTTGTAGCGGTCGCCGATACCGTGATCAAGTACAGGCTTAACCCAGACTTCTAGGTCGATATTCATCGAGCTGCGACCAATCTTAGTGCAGTCACCATAAACACACACAACATCACCCACTGAAACCGGCTGTTTGAACTCGATACTCGATACTGAAACCGTGACTATCTTGCCGTTAGATATCTCTTTTGCCAGTATGCCGCCAGCAAGGTCAAGCTGTGACATTATCCAACCACCGAAAATCTGGCCTGCTGCATTTGTATCAGAAGGCATCGCTAATGTGCGAAGAAGTAAAGAACCAATCGGGTTCAAAGTTGATTGAATAGTCATTGTCGTACTCTTAATGGTATTGATTGTTTTATATAAAAATAGATGTGTTTACGAGACTCGTGGTGGTCTAATTTTTAACGTCTTCACCGAACACAAATAATCAGCGGCCAATGATCACGAGTATCATTGGCCAATCGCATATTGATAATAATTGTATCAAATAGGGTATGAGGACTCATCCCTAAGGGCTATTTCTCGTCGGTATTTTTATCCGTTAACTCTTTCTGCTGGTCTTTTGGTAGATGCTTATAGATATAAACACCAGTGAGCAAGGTGAAGAGCAAGGTCGCGATGAGTAGACCAAACACTTTGAAGTTGACCCAAACATCCAACGGTAGGCTGAAAGCAACGTAAACGTTGAGAACGGCACATAGGGTAAAGAACAGCGTCCATGCCCAGTTGATCTTGCCCCATACCGAATCAGGCAGTGTGATCTCTTTGCCTAACATACCTTTAATCGCTGATTTGCCCATGATGTGACTGACCGTCAGGCCAATCGCAAACAGTGCGTAAACGATGGTGACTTTCCATTTAATGAAGTTGTCGTCGTGCAAGAAGATGGTCATGCCACCAAATACGGCAACCATTAGAAAGGTGATGACCTGCATTTTTTCGACTTTCTTGTAGATGAAATAAGTCAAAATAATTTGAACTGCAGAGGCAACGATCAAAGCGCCGGTCGCGGTATAGATGTCGTACATCTTATAAAGCGCAAAGAAAATAATGAGAGGAATGAAATCAAGAATTTGTTTCATGAGACACTGACTATCCAGTTAGTTGAGTTGCTGACAGTCTAACGAAAACTGTCTCGATGCTAAATAGCTCGAGACAATTGGGTGCCAATTAATTCAATCTAACCACTCATCGTGTTTAAAGAGTTGAAGCAGGTTATCGCATTGACGAGGTTTGATAGCGAGGTATCAGCTTTTTGATATCTTCAAGGTAACCTTCGCTCTTTAAGCTGTCTAAGGTGTTTTCGAGCTCTTGCTCACTCATGGCAAAACATGTCGATTTACCGGTCGTTAAGTCGAGATACTCGTGATATTCACGCTCTGTGAAGTGGCCAATTCTGTCCATTAATAGGGTTTTAATTCCATGGTGAATCAAGCCGTAATACGTATGTCTTTGTAAGGTCATAGCCTATCCTCCGTGACAAGCTGCAGTGAAACTGGTGCAACCTGCTGTATATTGGTTGGGTTATCTATGACAAAGCAACTCGAATGCCATTTCTCCAACGGAACAGAATAAATTCCCGGCTAAATAGAATTGAACTTCTTTTCAAATAGTTAAAGGAAGGTACGTTCTATTCTCTGACAATCAATACGAAACAGACATCAAATAGTTTCATTTTGAGAACGGAAAAATTCTCATTATGACGCTCTCCTGCCGCTTATAAAGAGGCCTACCAACAATGATTGCCGCTAATCGACGAGCCAATCAACAAGCGTAGATAAGGATGTATTTTGTCGATTCTTGGGTTGCAGCAAGAAGTAACCATTTCCAGAGAAAACACTGCCTTCACTCACTTTTACCAATCTACCTAAATCAATATCTTGCTTGGCCAGTGTGATGTCGCCTATGGCAATGCCAAACCCTTGAATGGCGGCGTTCATAGCTTGATCGAGTGTCGCGAATTGTTGGTTGTTCTTGCTTGAAAGGTCGTGGCTGCCTATGTGCTCTAACCAAAGTCGCCAATCACTTTGCTCATTGTTGGCGTGTAGCCAAGTGTATTGGGCAAGCTTGTGTGGCTTGATGATGGTCGATGCGTCGTCGACAAGATGGCTCTGTGTAATGCTTTGTGCTTGGCAAACGGGCGCTAGCTGCTCGTTAAACAATAATTGGCTGATAATCGATTGTTGGTTTGGCTTCTTACCATAGGTAATTACGGCGTCAAACGGATCAAAGCTTGGTTCGAAGACGTGCTTGATGGTCGACGTCAGTTCGACATCAATTTCAGGATAGGCTTGCTGAAAAGACATCAACTTAGGTAGTAGCCAAGAGGTAATACAGCTCGGTGCGTTGAGTTTGATCTTAGACGGAGAGCTAGCCACTTGATTTAGAGCTGATTGCAGCTGATGAATCGTTCCTTGTATCAGGGGAACCAGTTCTTCTCCTTTCGGCGTTAAAGACAATCCGCGAGCATGGCGATAGAAGAGATCACAGCCAAGGCTTTCTTCAAACGACAATACCTGACGACTCACTGCACCTTGCGTAACATTGAGCTCATGTGCCGCGCGTGTAAAGTTGAGATGCCTTGCCGTAGACAAAAACGCGAGCAAGGTTTTGGTTGAAGGAAGTGTGCGATTCATATCTTTACCTATGACTTTTTATCATGGCTATTATGTGATTATTTCGATTCATTTATCAATATTGTTCTGTTTGAATGTAAATACTTAATCATCATTTGTGATTCAATATGTGTATAAGTCACATTTTTTGAATATGAAGGCAATGATGAAGACATTGTGATTTTGTGAAAGGGATAGCTTCTTGACATCTTTTATTGATAGCTTAGTGCCTCAGGCTGTAAAAAAATTAATACCTTATCAATCGGCAAGAAGAATTGGTGGTGATGGACGTGTCTGGCTAAACGCCAATGAATTGGAAAGCTCGCTGTTTCAAGGAGAAGCAAGTCACAACCGATACCCAGACTTCTTACCACAAGATATTGCTAAGGCTTATCAAGATTACTGTAGTACCGATGCCGCGACTGTGGCTGTTCGTGGTGCAGATGAAGCGATTGATTTGCTGATCAGAACATTCTGTAAACCGGCGTGCGACAACATACTTATCTGCTCTCCAACGTATGCGATGTATGAGTTTTGCGCTGATGCATTGGCGATTAATACCTTGGACTCTCCATTGCAGGAAGACTTTAGCCTGAACGTCGCTGATATTGTGAATAAGGCAAAACTGGCGAATATCGTGTTTCTTTGCTCACCAAACAATCCAACGGGCAATGTGATTCCTAAATCGGATTTGATTCAGGTACTGGAAGGCACGACTGGAAAATCTCTAGTGGTCGTCGATGAAGCGTATATCGAATTTGAACCACAAACGTCAGCCGTTAGCCTTATTGAGCGTTATCCGCACTTGGTTGTGATTCGCACTTTGTCTAAGGCATTTGGACTGGCTGCAGTTCGTTGTGGTTTTATCTTAGCGAGTCAAAATGTGATGCAGTATGTCGCGAAGCTGATTCCACCTTATCCGATGCCAGATTGCTCATCTCAAATTGTATTAGACGCGTTGTCTGATGAACGAGTCTCAGTGATGCAAGATGCGACGCAGAATCTGGTTGAGCTGCGTAACTGGTTTGCTTGTGAGTTAACGCAGTTTGATTTCATCGAGTCTGTTTACCCTTCATCGACAAACTTCATTTTGCTGCGTCAAAAAGCTGGGCATCAAGTGTTCAGTGTCTTGGCGAAGGACGGCATTGTGACAAGGAACCAAAACCATGAACCGGCTTTGCGTAACTGTGTTCGAATCAGTATTGGTAGCCAAGAGAGCATGCTAGAAGTGATAACGTCACTAACACGTTACCAAACCGAATTAGAACAGAGTCAACAAGGCAAACACATTCAACAAGCTCAACATAAAGAAACTCAATCTCAACTCGATAAAGATCATATCTAGGATGGCAATGATGAAAAAGATAATACTAGGACTCGCTTGTGCGGTCGTTTTACTTGGTACAACGGTACAGGCGAAAGAAATCCGTTTGGCGTCGGACTTTACGTATCCGCCATTCAACTATAAAAACAGCGACGGTGTGCCTGTCGGGTTTGATATTGAGATAGCTGATGCTTTGTGTGAGCAAGCTAAACTCGATTGTACTTGGGTTTCACAAAGCTGGGACTCGCTAATTCCAAGTTTGTTGGCAAGAAAGTCAGATGTGATCATGGCGTCAATGCGTATCACCGAAGAGCGTAAGCGTAAGATCTTGTTTACTGATAAGTACTACCAAACACCAGCCGTATTTGTTGCTGCTAAAAGCGCTGAGTTCAGCGTCGATCAGGCAGGCTTAGCGGGCAAAACCATAGGTGTTCAGCAAGGTACGATTCACGATCGCTACGTAACCGACAAGTTTGGCAATGTTGCCAACATTAAGCGTTACACAGGGCAAGATGAAGTTTATCTGGATCTGCAAAATGGTCGTCTAGATCTAACCTTTGGCAACTCGGATCAACTGTCATTAGCTTTCTTAGATAAAAAAGAAGGTGAGGGCTTTGAATTTAAAGGTAAAGCAGTAACCGACAAAGCCTACATTGGCGAGGGTACGGCGTTAGCACTAAGAAAGCAGGATTCAAAACTGGCGAAACAATTCAATGCCGCGATTGAAGAGATCAGAGCGAACGGTACTTACGACAAGATCGCCGCTAAGTACTTCACGTTTGATATTTATGGCGCTGATTTGTAATTCGTTTAACGCCTAAAAACTAGAACACCAAAAACAAAAATCCGAGGGCTGTGAAGCTCTCGGATTTTTGTTACAAATAATTCGTCTTAGTAAGATTCCCACCGTTGTCTTTATCCCTGCTTATCCACTCTTGTTCCATACGCTCAGCCTAAAACCTTACCTCGACCACCTCAGAAATCGCCGTTCACGATTCGCTTTTTCAATCGATGAGACCTTCTTTGTCCGTGCTTAATTACTGATTTTAAGATCTTAAAATAACACAAATTTGCGCGTGATTTTTGCTAATAGACTGTTCTAAAAGCAGTTGAAAGCGCTCGGAATTCCCCAAAAATCCGAAGTTAGACTGCTTAATGGTCTAATTGGTGCCAAATATGATTGGTATCACAATCAATTCAGCTCTCTGGCAAATAGATGAACCTTAGCTCACAAAATATACGCATAGTATTGTAATACAAAATATATGAAGGTAAGAATATTGTAATGAAACGTTACTGCTATGAGCGATGTGCAATTGAACGTTAGATTTCAAACTTAGCTATAGCGTTGCATATAAAAACTGTACCTCTTACAAAATGGATTCTGGAGAAGAACATGAAAAAACACCTACTGACGATTGCAGCGGCTTCAATTCTTATGGCATTTGGCGCTCAAGCAAAAACTTTGACGTTAGGGCATGCAATGTCATTAGAAAGCGCAGCTCACCAAGGCATGGTGATCATGGCTGACAAAGTTAAAGAAAAATCGAATGGTGACCTTACGATTAAGATCTTTCCAAACGGTCAATTAGGCTCTGAACGTGACCAAGCTGAGCAGGTTGTTACTGGCGCGATTGATATGGCCAAAATCAATGGTGGGTTAGCCGAATCTTTTGAACCAACGTTTAAGGTTAATGCACTGCCTTTCTTATTCCGTGACGTTCCACATATGAGAACGTTCATGCGAAGTGAAGCTGCACAAGAGATGTTGCTTTCAAGTGAAGGTAAAGGCTTCATCGGTCTTACATTCTATGACTCAGGCACACGTAGCTTCTACGCTAAAAAAGCCATTAACTCACCGGCTGATCTCGCTGGTATGAAAGTTCGAGTTCCGGGTTCTCCAACCATGATGGAAATGGTTAACCTATTAGGTGGTAAAGCAACGCCTGTACCTTTCAATGAGGTATACACGGCGCTGCAACAAGGCGTAATTGACGGTGCTGAAAATAATATTTCTAGCTTAGTTGAAATGAAACACAGCGAAGTTGCCAAATTTTACTCTATGGACCAGCACATGATGACACCTGACGTGATCATCATTTCAGAATACAAATGGGGTTCATTAACGGCAGAAGAGCAAAAGATCTTAAAAGAAGCTGCTGCTGAGTCTCTTGAAGAGCAGATCAAAATCTGGGATGCAACAGATGACATGAACAAAGAGAAAGGAATGAAAGAAGGTGTCACGTTTGTTGAAGTTGATAAAGCCCCTTTCCGTGCAGCTGTTAAACCTATGATTGATGAGGCGAAAAAAGATCCAAAACTAGCTCCATTCATTGAAAAAATTGAAGCTCTTTAATCAGTCTTAGTGAAAATATAATTTTGCCTTGGCTTTGCTAAGGCAAAATTTTTTGAGGTATCACACCATGTTAGCAACTTTCAGAAACCTACTTGATAGGCTGATTCTTTTTGTCTCTTCTTTTGCACTAATGTTACTTGTCGTTACTGTCACTTGGCAGGTCTTTAGTCGTTATGTTTTGAATGATCCAAGTAACTGGACTGATGAACTTGCTCGTTATGCGATGGTATGGCTTGGCTTATTAGGAGCAAGCTACTTATTCGGTATCAAAGGACACTTAGCAATAACGTTATTGGATGGTTATCTTAAGGGTAAAGCACATATCGCATTACATGTACTCATCAATATCATTTCTGGCGCATTTGTATTTCTAGCAATGCTTCAAGGTGGCATCGCCCTAATGGGAAGAACCACACAACAACTCTCTCCAGCACTGCAATTACCGATGTCGACGGTGTATTCAATATTGCCGATTTCAGCCGTTATTATCCTCATTTATTTGGTCATGAATACGTTTGATCTTTTTTGTGAACCCAACAAAAAATAAGTTTTAAAAGGACTCTATATTATGGATTTGTCCATTGGTGTTTGGCTGCTAGGCCTATTCTTATTCATGATCGCGATAAGCATGCCGATTGCGATTGCAATTGCCATGTCATCTTTAACGATCATGTATTTCATATTACCGTTTGAAGTCGCGAGTATTACTGCGGGTCAAAAAATCATTACCGGTATCGATAGTTTCAGTTTATTAGCTATCCCTTTCTTTATCCTCGCTGGGAATATAATGAATGTTGGTGGCATCGCGAGTCGACTTATCAACCTTGCAAAGCTCTTGGTTGGTTGGATTCCGGGCTCACTTTTTCACGTGAACATCTTCGCCAATATGATGTTTGGCGCTGTTTCAGGATCAGCCGTTGCAGCAGCGGCTGCGGTTGGTAAAACCTTAGGTCCTGAATTAGAAAAAGATGGCTATGATAAAAACTTAGCAACAGCAGTAAACGTTGCATCCTGCCCAGCAGGCTTACTAATACCGCCGAGTAATTCACTGATCGTATTTTCAGTAGTATCGGGCGGAACATCCGTTGCGGCGTTGTTTATCGCAGGTTATGTCCCAGGTATTCTAATGGGCTTAAGTTGTATGGTCGTCGCCTATTTCATCGCTAAAAAGAAAGGCTATAAAACAAGTGCCAATGACGGCTTCACAGCGAAAGATGTGCTGAATATTGTTTGGCAAGCAACGCCCAGCTTAGGGCTTATTGTAGTGGTTATTGGCGGTATTATTGGTGGTGTTTTCACTGCAACAGAAGGGGCATGTATAGCGGTTCTTTACTCTTTTATACTGTCACTCTGTTACCGAACCCTCAAATGGGCACACTTCCCGATAATTTGTAGAGAAACCGTTCAGGTCACTGGCATTATGCTGTTTTTGATTGGTGCTTCTACCATCATGTCATGGGCTATGGCGTTTACCGGTCTACCAACCATGATCAGCGATTGGATGCTCTCTATTTCAGACAATCCAATTATCATCTTTATTCTGATGAACCTGATTCTACTGATTGTGGGTATGTTTATGGACCTTACGCCAGCCGTATTGATCTTTACCCCTATCTTTATGCCGATTGCTGAGCACTTAGGCATGCATCCAATTCACTTTGCGATGATGATTATCTTCAACTTATGTATTGGTATTGCAACGCCACCCGTTGGCACGGCGCTATTTGTGGGTTGTAGTGTCAGTGGCTCTAAGATTGAGAATGTTATAAGAAGTATCATGCCGTTTTGTGCCGTACTGATCGTCACACTGTTGGCTATTACTTTTATTCCTGAAATTAGTTTGGCTCTGCCTCGTGCGTTTGGACTCATCAATTAGCCTAACAAGGGTAAGGTTTACCGACTCAATATTGATCATCACCTAATAAAAAACCGCCTGTGTGAAGGCGGTTTTTTTATCAATCAAAACTGAAGCTTAATATTACGCTTGCTGTTTTTGTAGCTCAGTTTCTTTCGCTTCGTCTTCGATTAGAGAATCAACGATGACTGCACATGCTGCATCACCAGTGATGTTCAGAGCAGTACGGATCATGTCGAAGATACGGTCTAGAGCGAACAACAGAGGTAGACCTTCGATAGGGATACCAGCCGCTAGAAGAACTGCAACCACTAGGAAAGAAGGACCAGGAACACCTGCTTGACCAACTGCACCTAGGGTAGACGTTACGATGATAGCAACGTAAGCACCCATAGAAAGGTCGATGTTGAACAGCTGTGCGAAGAAGATAGCAACTAGGCCGTAGTAAATTGCGTTACCAGACATGTTGATCGTCGCACCAAGAGGCAGAACGAATGAAGCCGTAGAGTTACGAACGCCAAGTTCTTTCTCTACCGTTTCCATTGTTACTGGCAGTGTCGCCATTGAAGATGCTGTTGATAGTGCAACCGCTTGAGGCTTCTTCATCGCCACTAGGAACTTCTTCGCAGAAGTCTTAGTGAAGATTTGAATCATTAGCGGGTAAGCAACAAAGCCGAAGATTAGAATCGCAGCGATGTAAACAACGAACAGTTTGAACACAACCATAAGTGCGCCAAAACCGAATGTACCCACAGCTTCTGCCATTAGGCCGAATACGCCAAGTGGTGCAATGATCATAACCTTGTTGATCATCCAAACCATAGCGTCAACAATCGCGTTTACGCCATTGATGATAGGGTCACGTTTCTCTTTCGCTTGTTTAGAAATCGCAATACCGAAGAATAAGCAGAAGACTAGAATTTGCAGAATGTTTGCTTCATTCAGTGATTGGAAAACGTTGGTCGGGATCATACCCGTGATGGTTGCCCAGAACGTTGGAAGTTCGCCTTTCGCAGCGTATTCAGAAGAGAACATGCCTTCAACGCCAGAAACATCGATACCACGACCCGGTTCGAATATTTCACCCATTACTAGCGCTAGTGCTACAGCAAGTGCAGACGTTAGTGCAAAGTAACCTAGAGTGGTCACGCCCACTTTACCTGCTGATGAGCTGTTGCCTAGACCAGCAGCACCTGAAATTAGGGCAACCGCGACTAGAGGGATAACCAGCATCTTGATCAAATTGATGAAGATAGCACCCAGTGGAGCGAACATAGTTGCGCTGTCACCCATCATCGCACCGACTAGGGTACCGATGATCATTGCAATAACGACTTGAACGCCGATGTTGCTTAGTAAACTCTTTTCTTTTAACACTTCCATAACCTCTGTGCTACTAAATATAAAAATCCCAGAACTACTCACCAATGTACGATGTACCATTGGATTAATATTTCGCGAGAAGTTTTACACGTATCCTTTACATTTATCAATATGAGCAGAGATGAAAGAACACCAAAAAGCAGTAATCAAATGTCATTTGATGATTTTTTACGCTAAAGCAAACGATTGCTTTTTTGATTTATCATTATTTTTATAAATGGTAGTGATATTTGGGTGGGGTATTATAGATGTGCTACGGGTTTGTATGAGGTGTTGTTTTTATCAGAAATTTAACAATTGAGAGGGTTTGGACGTGTTCTCGGAGAAAAACTCCCACAGCGCAAATTATCGCACTAGTGGGAGCCTATTTATTATTTTTGCGTTGCCGCTTTCATTGGTGTAACAAACTCAGCAAGTGCTTTAAGCATTGCTTCTGGTTGTTCAACGTTGTTTTCAATGATTTTCACAACTGCTGAGCCAGAGATAGCACCAGCAGCGCCAGCTACAATTGCTTCTTTCACTTGTTCAGGAGCCGAGATACCGAAACCAAGCAGTGCTGGTGGCGCATCAAACTTGTTCAAACGATCAAGTAGGGCAGTCACAGGCATGTTTGCTTTGGTTTCTGCACCCGTTACGCCAGCACGAGAAAGTAGGTAAGTGTAACCACCCCCTAGCTCAGAAACCGATTGAAGCGTCTCATCACTTGCTGTTGGTGGAGCAATAAAGATTGGGTGAACGCCAAACTTCTTAGCTGCAGCAACAAACTCGCCACTCTCGTTGGTTGGTACATCAGCAATCAATACTGAATCGATACCTGCATTAGCACAACGCTCGTAGAAGTTCTCGATACCACGTGCGTACACCAAGTTTGCGTACATCAGTAGGCCGATTGGTAGCTCTGGGTATTTAGCACGAATTTGACCAATAAGATCAAAACACACATCTGGCGTGACTTTAGAATCTAACGCACGAATGTTTGCACCTTGGATTGTCGGGCCATCTGCAAGCGGATCGGAGAATGGAATACCAAGCTCAAGTGCATCTGCACCCGCTTCAACCAAAGTTTCCATGATCTTAAGCGATTGCTCAGGGTTAGGATCGCCAACTGTTACGAATGGTACGAATGCGCCCTGATTCTTTTCAGCTAAGCGAGTGAAGAGTGATTGATAGCGATCCATTATAATGCTCCTTTCTCTTTAAGAATGTCGTGTACAGAGAAAATGTCTTTGTCGCCACGGCCAGATAAGTTAACGACTAATAGCTGTTCTTTCTCTGGATCATCGTGAGCCATTTTGATTGCATGAGCCAAAGCATGAGATGACTCTAGCGCTGCGATAATACCTTCGTTACGTGCGATAGCTTGGAAAGCTTCTAGTGCTTCGTCATCGGTTACGTTGTCGTATTCAGCACGGCCAATAGCATTTAGGTGCGCGTGTTGAGGGCCAACTGATGGGAAGTCTAGACCCGCAGATACAGAGTAAGACTCTTCTACTTGACCATTCTCATCTTGCATCAGTGGTGCTTTCATACCGAAGAAGATACCAGTTTTACCGTGTTTAAGCGGCGCGCCGTGTTGGTCGGTATCAATACCTTTACCAGCAGGCTCTACACCGATTAGGCGTACAGACTCTTCTTCAATGAAATCCGCGAACATACCGATAGCGTTTGAACCACCGCCGACACACGCGATAACTGCATCAGGAAGGCGACCTTCACGAGCTAGAATTTGGTTCTTCGTTTCTTCACCAATCATGCGTTGGAAATCACGAACAATCGTTGGGAATGGGTGAGGGCCCGCTGCAGTACCCAATAGGTAGTGCGCGTCTTCATAAGTTGCCGACCAGTCACGTAGCGCTTCGTTACATGCATCTTTTAGCGTTGAAGAGCCAGAATGAACAGGGATAACCTCTGCGCCCATTAGCTTCATACGGAACACGTTCGGGCTTTGACGTTCAACGTCTTTCGCACCCATGTATACACGACACTTAAGACCTAGTAGAGCACACGCTAGAGCCGTTGCCACACCGTGTTGGCCTGCCCCAGTTTCAGCGATGATTTCCTGCTTACCCATACGTTTTGCTAGCAATGCTTGACCAAGTACTTGGTTTGTCTTGTGGGCGCCACCGTGAAGTAGATCTTCACGCTTAAGGTACAGTTTGGTTTTTGTGCCTTTAGTTAGGTTACGAGTCAACGTTAGTGCCGTTGGACGACCAGCGTACTCTTGAAGAAGCGTCATGAATTCGCTGCGGAACTCAGGATCGGCTTGTGCATCGATAAATGCTTGTTCAAGTTGGTCTAGTGCTGGCACTAGGATCTGCGGTACGTATTGACCACCGTATTCACCAAAGTAGGCATCGAGTTTAGCCATTGTGTTATTCCTTCAATTCTACTGATGTGTATTCACACCAAGTCATTTAATCTTGTTTGAGCTTCGCAAAAGGCAAAGCTCACAAATATGTTTTTAGTTTCTGCTTTCTAATTTCTAGCGCCGAGTTTGGACTAGTAATTGCGAATCGCTGCAAAAGCACGTTGCAGTTTGTCTGCGTCTTTTTTTCCTGGAGCGGATTCAACGCCAGAGTTTAGGTCTAATCCTAAGCAACCCAACTTAGCGGCTTGGTTAGCATTTTCTGGGTTTAGGCCACCCGCCAACATGATTGTGCTTTGGTTGTTGATTAGGTTCCAATCGAACACTTGGCCTGTGCCACCAGTTTGAGAACCCACTTTAGTATCTAGCAGGTGACGAGTCACGTTGCTTTCCAGTAATTCTGGTAGCGAGCTCTCAGCATCGGGAGCAACACCGTAAGCTTTCCAAATCTCAACGCTTTCAGGTAGTGACTGTTTTAGCTCATCGACAAACGCTTGAGACTCATCACCGTGCAATTGCACAGCGAACAGGCCTAGCTCAGAAACCGTTTTCGCAACGTCAGTAACGCTGTGGTTTTGGAACACACCCACGTAGTTCAAAGGTGCGCCGCTCATAGTCAAACGAGCCGCTTCGATATCCACATGACGCTTAGATGCTTCAACGAATATCAGACCACCGAATACCGCACCAGCTTGATAAGCCTTTGCTGCATCGTCAGAGTGAGTTAAACCACACACCTTGTTTTCACCCAGTGTTACTTTGCGTACCGCAAGCTCGAGGTTCTTCTCTGCCATTAGAGAGCTACCGATTAGGAAGCCATCTGCAAACGTTGAAAGGTCACGAACTTGTTGATGTGTGTAGATGCCAGACTCTGAAATCACAACTGCGTTTGGAGCCAGTTCGCGAATCAGCGGCGCCAACTCTTTAGTACGGTTCAAATCAGTCGAAAGGTCACGAAGATTACGGTTGTTAATGCCGATCACCTTAGCGTTTAGAGCGACTGCACGGTGAAGCTCTTCTTCGTTGCTGACTTCGGTCAATACACCCATGTTGAGTGAGTGAGCGACTTCCGCCAGCGCTTTGTACTCTTCGTCATCTAATACCGATAGCATTAACAAGATAGCATCAGCTGAGTAATGACGAGCTAGATACACTTGGTAGGTATCAACCATGAAGTCTTTACACAGGATAGGCTGCTTAGCAATGCTGCGAACTTTAGGTAAAAACTCAAAGTCACCTTGGAAGTACTTCTCGTCTGTCAGCACAGAAATCGCGTTTGCGTGGTTGTTGTAAACAGAAGCAATGTAGTCGAGGTCAAACTCGTCACGGATTAAACCTTTTGACGGAGAGGCCTTTTTACATTCAGTGATGAAAACCGTTTGTTCTCCGCTCAGAGCGTCATAAAAGCTGCGGTCTGTTGCAGTTAGTGACGCTTTAAACTCGTCTAATGGTTGAGTCTGCTTACGTGCTTCAACCCATTGGTATTTATCACGAACGATTTTTGCTAATACTTCCGCCATTTCAGCTTCTTTGACTGAAACGTGGGTCGACAGTTTATCGGTAGTCTGTGTCATGTTCTTTGTCTCGATTCGTCGTTCGTTAGGCGTGTGCAGCAAGCTTTTGTACAAGCTCGTACGCTTTGCCAGAGTTCATCGCGTCAATCGCTTGCTGTGCGTTGGCTTTTAAATCTTCGTGACCAAATAGACGCATCAATAGAGCAACGTTCACGGCTACTGCGCCAACTTGGGCTTCAGTGCCTTTACCCGTTAGGATATCGGTTGTGATGGCTTTGTTCTCTTCTGGCTCACCGCCCTTGATTGCTTCAAGAGGGTGAGTGTTCAAACCAAAGTCAGCCGGAGTCACTGTGTACTCGTGAATCTTGCCATCTTTAATCTCAGCAACGATAGTCTCGCCGTGAATCGCTACTTCATCTAGGCCGCTACCGTGCACAACAGCTGCACGCTTCATGCCCATTTGCAGCATGGTTTCTGCGATAGGGCGTACCAGCTCTTTGCTGTAAACACCCATTAGCTCGATGTTAGGGCGAGCAGGGTTAATCAGTGGGCCAAGAATATTGAAGATAGTGCGCGTTTTCATTGTTTGACGAACCAGCATCGCGTGACGTACACCAACGTGATATTGCGGAGCAAATAGGAATGCTACGCCAAGTTCATCAACAGCCGTACGTGTGTCTTCAGCTGTCATCGCTAGGTTGATACCGAACGAATCCAATAGGTCAGAAGAACCTGATTTGCTCGATACGCTGCGGTTACCGTGCTTCGCGACTTTTAAGCCACACGCTGCGGCAACAAATGCAGAAGTCGTCGAGATATTGATGGTGTTGTGACCGTCGCCACCTGTACCTACGATGTCTGCGAAATCGTAATCAGGGCGCGGGAACGGGTTTGCATTCGCAAGTAGTGCTTTTGCTGCGCCTGCAATTTCATCGGGCGTTTCGCCTTTGATTTTCAGTGCAGTTAGCGCAGAAGCCATCAAGATTGGGTCTAGTTCACCCTTGATGATCACATCAAATAACTGTTGGCTTTCTTCTTGAGTAAGAGACTGCTGTTCGTAAAGTTTATTAATCTGTTCCATGATCGTTTCCTATATCGTCTTTTTCTCAAGAGCCCATTCGATAGCGTTTGCTAGAAGCGTTGCACCGTAGGTCGTCATAATTGATTCAGGGTGGAATTGGAATCCACACACCTTGTCTTGTTCTTGAACCACAGACATCACCAAATCATCTACTTCAGCGGTCACCGTTAGGCTATCAGATACATGCGTTGCCACTAAAGAGTGGTAGCGAGCGATAGCCAATGGCGAAGGTAAGCCTTGGTAAGTCGCATGGTTTTGGTGTTCCATCATCGACACCTTACCATGAATGATTTCGCCAGCGCCTGCAACGGTGCCGCCATAGGCTTCAACAATCGCTTGGTGGCCTAAGCAAATACCAATCATTGGCACTTTACCTTTTAGAAGCTGAATCAGCTCTGGCATACAGCCCGCATCTGCTGGAGCGCCAGGGCCTGGCGAAAGCAGTGCAACAGGGTTGTCTAGTTCGTTGATCGCCGCTTCAACTACTTTTGCAGGAATGTTGTTACGGTAAATTTTTACGCTGTGACCTAATGAACGAAATTGGTCTACAAGGTTGTAAGTGAACGAGTCGAAGTTATCGATGAATACAATATCAGCCATGATTACGACTCCTTCTTATTTGTCAGGTTCTTAGTATGAGCTGCTTGAATCGCTGAGATAACCGCTTGTGCCTTGCCGCGAGTTTCATCGGCTTCTGCTTGTGGGTCTGAATCGAATACCACACCAGCGCCAGCTTGTACTTGTGCTACGCCATCTTCAACGTAAGCAGAGCGAATTACGATACAAGTATCTAGAGTCCCTTCACCGGTTAGATAACCGACTGCACCACCGTAGCTACCACGACGCGTTTTTTCTACGTCACGAATAAGCTGCATTGCGCGGATTTTTGGTGCGCCCGTTAGCGTGCCCATGTTCATACAAGCTTGGTAAGCGTGCAGAGCATCTAAGTCTTCACGGAGCTGACCAACAACACGAGAAACCAAGTGCATTACATGGCTGTAGCGGTCTACTTTCAGTAAGTCTGCTACGTGGCGAGTGCCAGCTTCGGCAATACGTGCCACATCGTTACGCGCTAGGTCAACTAGCATCATGTGCTCGGCGTTTTCTTTCTTGTCGGTACGCAGTTCAAGCTCGATACGGCTGTCTAGGTCGAAATCGATTTGACCGTCAGGGCGCTTACCACGACGACGAGTACCAGCAATCGGGTAGATCTCGATTTGGTTGGTTTCTGTCTCGTATTTCAGCGCGCTTTCTGGAGATGCACCGAACAGAGTAAACAGCTCGTCTTGCATGTAGAACATGTAAGGGCTTGGGTTGCTTTGTTTGAGTTCTTTATAAGCCGCCAGTGGGGCAGGGCAAGGTAGAGTGAAGCGGCGTGAAGGTACCACTTGGAATACATCGCCTTTAACTACGTACTCTTTTAAATCACGAACCGTTTGGCAGAAGTCTTCATCTGAAACGCTAGGTACAGCTTCAACGTTGTCTAACGGCGTTACTTCAGTGATGGCTTTCAGGGACTGACACTGAGTTTGAATGTCGGCTAGACGGTCAGTTAATTGCGCTTTGATGTTGTCATCTTGAGCAAATAAGCTCGCGTGAAGTAGGCCTTCGTTCTCTTGATGATCGAAACGCAATAGTGTTTCAGCTACGTAGAATACAAAGTCAGGACAATTGTTGGTTGCTTCAGCATCACCTAGTGGCTCAAAGTTTGCCACGATGTCGTAAGCGAATAAGCCCGCCATGAATAATGCGTGTTTGTTATCCGCGTCTTGCTCAAAGCTGTGCTGAACCAAACGCAGTGCATCGAATGAAGAGGCTTCTCTTAAACGTGAGTCTTCGTCTAATTCGTTGCTTGGTTCGATAAAAGTCAGCGTCAAAACGTTATCAGTAAGGTCAGATTTAATTTCTGCTTTCACGTTTTGAGTGAGATGTTCGATAAGCGCTTGACCGTTTTCAGTCAATGCTTGAAAGGTTACTTCATGTCCGCGACATACGATGCGAACAGCAGAGTCGATAAGGAGTAGGCTTGTCAGGTTCTGTTTGGATTCAATCTCGGCAGATTCCAACAAAAGACTATCAGTTTTGTTTTCACACAAAGTATGAAAAACGCTGGTTGGATCTTGCGAGTAAGGAACTGAGGAATTGATGACCTCAATGGTTCCCAGCTTTTTGATTTCAATGGCCTTGTTCACAAGACCTCCTTTATGATTCTTTAAATTTCCTGCCGTACATAGTCGCATAAAGATACCTTTCACCCAATCTAGAATATGGTCAATTCGATGATTTGTTAGTCAGTTGAATGTGAGATGTTCGACAAATTAAAAAGCCCGCTATTAAAGCGGGCTTAGTGATAACTTTTTTATAAACAAACTGTTTAATTAGAAGTACACGTTAGCCCACCAAGAACTTGTCCAAGTGCGCCACCAATTAAGCTCTGAACTTGCTTCTACTGAAGAAAGTTCTAAAACTTTATCTTTATGGTTTTGGTTAAATTCTTGTAACATGGTGAACCTATCAAATGTGATACTTCGTATTTGTGTACTAGTTAACTAGTTTTCTGCTTGCGGGTCAAGTGTGTTGGCACAAATATAACGATAAAAATTGAAAACAATGAAAAAGAATATATGAGAATTGATCTACATAGTCATACAACAGCCTCAGATGGCCGACTTACTCCACCTGAGCTAATTGACCGAGCGCTTGGCTTTAACATCGAAGCGCTAGCGATTACAGATCATGACACGACTGATGGGCTTGCTGAAGCACGCAGCTACATTGCGGATAACAACCTTCCTATTCAGTTGATAAACGGCATTGAGATTTCGACTGTTTGGCAAAACAAAGATATCCATATTGTTGGGTTAAACGTTGATCCTGAGTCACCAGAACTCAAAGCGCTCATTGAACAACAGAAGCAACACCGTATTGGGCGTGCTGAGATGATCGCTCACCGTCTTGAGAAAGCGACTCGTGAAGGGGTGTTAGAAGAAGTTAAATTGATTGCGGGTGATGCACCAATCACTCGCGCTCACTTTGCTAAGTGGCTAGTCGACAATGGCTATGCGAAAACTATGCAGCAGGTGTTTAAAAAGTTTCTTACTCGTAATAACCCAGGTTATGTGCCGCCAACTTGGTGTTCAATGAGTGATGCTGTCACGGCTATTCATGCTGCTGGTGGACAAGCCGTACTCGCTCACCCTGGGCGATATGGACTTACAGCCAAGTGGGTTAAGCGCCTGCTAGCGGCATTTGTTGAAGCGAAAGGGGATGCGATGGAAGTAGCTCAACCTCAGCAAGCGCAACAAGAAAGACGCACACTCGCGGATTATGCTATACAATACAAACTATTAGCCTCCCAAGGCAGTGATTTCCATTACCCATCTCCGTGGATGGAACTTGGACGCAATCTCTGGCTACCTTCTGGGGTCGAAGAAGTATGGAAAGATTGGGAGTTTCAAACGGTTTCACCATCTGAATAGTCTTTAGGTGAGCCAGCTCCTTCTGATGATAGAGTCGAGAGATTCGATAACGAGGATCAACAATGAGCCAGTTTTTTTATGTACACCCAGATAACCCACAAGCACGCTTAATTACTCAAGCGGTTGCGATTATTCGCAATGGCGGCGTTGTGGTTTATCCAACAGATTCCGGTTATGCGCTGGGCTGTCAGCTTGAAAACAAACAAGCACTTGAACGTATCTGTAAAATTCGTCGCATCGATGACAAGCACAATTTCACCTTGTTATGCCGTGATCTTTCTGAGTTATCACTGTATGCACGCGTTGATAACGTGGCTTTCCGTCTGCTGAAAGCACACACGCCAGGTGCTTACACGTTTATCTTTAAAGCAACTAAAGAAGTGCCAAAGCGTTTGATGAACGCCAAGCGTAAAACGATTGGTATTCGTGTCCCAGACAACAAGATTGCACTCGACCTGTTGGAAGCGATGGGCGAACCACTGATGTCGACGTCTCTGATTCTTCCGGGTAACGAGACTACAGAGTCGGATCCAGAAGAAATTCGTGACAGCCTAGAGCATGCGGTTGATGTGATTTTGAATGGCGGTTACTTAGGTGAGCAACCGACGACCGTTATTGACTTCAGTGACGATGATGCCGTGGTTCTACGTCGTGGTGCTGGCGATCCTGCGCCGTTTGAATAATCGCTTTACTGATTAACAGTCTGTAACGATACAGCAAACCTGCCACAGTAAATAACAAGTGCTTTTTGGCAGGTTATTTGCGATAATACGCGACCGCGATTTGGTCGCGAAAAATTCATTCGACGTCTGTGAAGACGACAATTAGGTAGAAAAGAGTAAATGAGCGAAAAATTACAGAAGGTTTTAGCGCGAGCTGGTCACGGTTCTCGTCGTGAACTAGAAGGTTTAATCAAATCTGGTCGTGTAAGTGTTAACGGTCAAGTTGCGAAACTGGGCGAGCGTCTTGAAGACGAGAACTCAGTGATCCGTATCGATGGCCATACTGTTTCAGGCAAGGCTTCTGAAGAAGTGGTTTGTCGTGTACTTGCTTACTACAAACCTGAAGGTGAGCTTTGTACTCGTCACGATCCTGAAGGCCGCCGTACTGTTTTCGATCGTCTACCTAAGATCCGTGGTTCTCGTTGGATTTCAGTTGGTCGTCTTGATGCAAACACATCAGGCCTTTTGCTTTTCACTACTGATGGTGAGCTTGCAAACCGTCTAATGCACCCAAGCCGTCAGGTTGAACGTGAGTACCTAGTACGTGTATTCGGTGAAGTGACTGAGCAGAAAGTTAAAAACGTTACTCGTGGCGTACAACTAGAAGACGGCATGGCTCGTTTTGAAGATGTGGTTTACGCTGGTGGTGAAGGTATGAACCATACTTTCTATGTAGCGATTAACGAAGGTCGTAACCGTGAAGTTCGTCGTCTTTGGGAATCACAAGAAACAACAGTAAGCCGCCTGAAACGTGTACGTTACGGTGATATCTACCTTGATAAGAAACTGCCTCGTGGCGGTTGGAAAGAGCTAGATCTTCAAGAAGTTAACTACTTGCGTGAGCTTGTTGAGCTTAAGCCTGAGAAAGAGACACTGTTGGATCTTGATCCTTCAAACACTTCTCGTAAGCGTGAGCGTTCTCGTAGCCAAAAAATTCGTCGCGCTGTTAAGCGTCACGAAGAGCGTGCAAACGCACCAAAAGGCCGTAGCAACCAAACTAAGCGTAAGAAGCCTGCAACTCGCGGTACTACAACACCTGATTCAGGTCGTAGCGCTCCAGCTGCAAACAAAGGCAAACCTCAGGCTAACAAAAGTAAGCCTAAACTGAACAACGGTCGTCCGGCTAAACCAGCTAAGCCAAGAACACGTCAGTAATT
This sequence comes from Vibrio sp. 10N.261.55.C5, assembly GCF_041470505.1. Lineage (NCBI taxonomy): Bacteria > Pseudomonadati > Pseudomonadota > Gammaproteobacteria > Vibrionales > Vibrionaceae > Vibrio > Vibrio sp. 10N.261.55.C5. The sequence continues at coordinate 129,248 of NZ_JBFRMS010000012.1, read as the reverse complement.
ACGTAATTTATTGCGCGTAAAGCTTCATTAGCTAAAAGCACTGAATACTAAAAAACCTGCTCATTGAGCAGGTTTTTTTACGTCTAGAAGAAATAAAAGATTCGGGATGCGAGTAATCGAGTATCGAAAACATACTGCCATAATCGGCAGTAAGCATGCTCTTCGCATCTCTTATCTCGTGTAGGCGCATCTATAATCTGCTCGTATCTCGTATCTCGTA